>UQFE01000079.1 GCA_900540255.1 uncultured Clostridium sp. | reverse complement strand
AGTTGTGTTATATCAAAATGTTGTTAACAACATTTTGATATAACACAACTATATATAGAAAATTAATATAATTAAAATAGAGCTAAATCAAAAAATGATTTAGCTCTATTTTAATTATATAAGCTACTAGGAGTCGTTTTGACAGATAGATAAAGTCTACAAAATTTTATAAGACTATATTGATTATTTATGATGTTTATGTTGTTGTATAATCAAGAGGCATAATTTTGTATAGAAAAATATAAAATTTTTTTAAGGATTAAAATTAAGTGATATCAATGAATTTCAAGATTTAAAACTATAAAATTGATACTGCGAAGTAAGTATGACGATAGTTAATTTTTCAATTTAAATTAAAGATTAATGAAAATATTGACAAGATTTATTTGCAGTGATATTCTAAAACATATAGTTTTAAAAACTATATATTTTAGAATAGAAATCAAAATTATATAGAATAAAATTTTAAGTGATTGGAGATAAAATTTATGATAAAAATAGTATCTGATTCATCAGCATTATATTCAAAAGAAGATGGACAAGTTAAAGGAATTTCGATTTTACCATTAATAGTAACTATAAATGGAAGTACATATAATGAATATGAAGATATAAAAACAAAGGAATTTATTGATATAATTAATGAAGGACATATTCCAGTTTCTTCACAACCAGCTATAGGTGAGGTATTAAATGTTTATAATGAAAATGAAGATTGTGAAATAATTAATATTTCAATGGCTGATGGATTATCAGGAACTTATAATTCTGCATGTGTTGCTAAGGAAATGGCTGAAAACTCAAAACGAATAGAAGTAATTAATTCAGGAACATTATGTGGACCACAAAAATATTTGGTTGATTTAGCTGTGAAGCTTGTTGAATTAGGAAAAAATAAAGATGAAATAGTTAATGAAATAAATAAAGCAAAAGAAGAAACAAAGTCATTTTTAATACCAAATGATTTTGATTATTTGGTAAGAGGGGGAAGATTATCTTCTATAGTGGGTAAAATAGGAAGTGTGATTAAATTAGTGCCTGTTATGACACTTTCAGAAGATAAAAAGTCATTAGTTAAATTTACAACTAAGCGTACATTTAAAAGAGCATTACAAAAAATTAGTGAAGATATGATTAATAAGGGTATTAATTCAAATTATAAGATTTACATATCTCATGCTTGTAATGAAGAGTTAGCGAAAAGTGCAGAGAATATTATACTAGAAAATATAGAAAATGCAGATATAGAAACAAATTTATTAGGGCCTGTATTTACTACTCAAGGAGGGCCAGGTTGTATTTCAATACAATATATTAGAAAACATGAAGTATTAAAGTAAGGTGGGATATAATATGGAATTTGTTAACTTTTCTATACCAAGGTTTAAGCAGTTACCAAAAGTACCTCTTTATAAGGATCAAGTAATTATTTATTTAGAAGATTTAGCAAAATCATTAAATATAGAAAGTAATGAGAAATTATTAACACCAACCATGTTAAATAGTTATGTTAAGCAAAGGGTTATTCCAGCTCCTAAGGATAAAAAATATACTGAAGAGCATTTAGCGTATTTAATTGTTGTAGGGGTATTGAAACAAGTATTTAGTTTACAAGAAATATGTGAATTAATTAATATTCAAATTAAAGGCTATTCAGTTGAAGAGGCATATGATTATTTTTGTGATGAAATAGAAAAAGCTATTAAAGCTGTTTTTATAACAAGAGATTTTTCATATGCATCTATGGTTGATAATAATATAAAAGAAAGTAAAATGTTAAAATCTGCTGTTTTATCATTTGCACATAAATTATATATTACAGAGTATTTAAAAGATGAAACTACTAATGATTAGTTTCATCTTTTAAATATTTAAGTTTTATGAAAAGAAAAGGCTTTGTGCTGAAAGAAAGTGAAGTAATTTTCTTTTAATAATTGATATTTTGTAGAAAAATATGCTTAAAAATAGAAAATTTTTCTATTGTTGGTTATAGATAAAATTTAAAATTAATATTTTATTAATTAAGGTTTTTGTTTAAAGTTATAAAATTAAGTTAATAATCATAACTGGTGATGATTATGATAAATAGTAGATT
>UQFE01000078.1 GCA_900540255.1 uncultured Clostridium sp. | reverse complement strand
ATCTCATAAAGAATTGCTGGTTTACTTTAACTATATTCTGTTCAATTTTCAAAGATCATTTATTGTATCGCCCCGAAGCGACTTCTTCATCTTATCATTTAGTTTCTTTCGTGTCAACACTTTTTTAAACTTATTTTTTCAAGTTCTTAACTTGTTTCCGTTTGAAAGTGTTCCCCTCAAGAACAATGACTATTTTATCATAGCTTTTATTACTTAAATATATTTTAAATGTAATTATTTGAAATTATTCATCATTTATTATAATTTTTCGCTATTTTTCTCACTTATTCTATTATTGATACACTAGGCAAAGAGTATTGCTATTTTATACTTATATAATCAATTTTATATACTTTTACAAGTATCTTTAAATTAATATACACTCCTATATAATTATTATTTTTTAATTATTATAGTATTTTTAAATTTTTAATATTATAATTAATGTATCTCTTGTATCTATAGCTCAGTTGGATAGAGTGCTGGACTTCGAATCCAGGCGTCGGGGGTTCGAATCCCTCTAGATACACCAAAAAGGTATCTCATTTCAAATTAATGTGATACCTTTTCTAATTTATTAAATAAAATTAAAGCTTCAAGTATTACATTTCTTAATAAAATTACTGTAAACTTAAAGCTTTTACTATGTCATTTTTATATATTAAAATGGAACTTCATCAGAAGCTATTTCATTAACAACTTTTTTCTTATTATCAATAAAAGTAAATTCATTTAATACTATATCAACTTTATATCTTCTTTCACCTTCACTATTTAAATAATTACTTGTTTGAAGTCTACCTTCAACTGCTAACTTACTTCCCTTACCAACATTATGAGCTAATATAATTGCTTTTTTATCAAAAGCTACTACTTCAATAAATGTTGCTATTCTTTCATTTTTCTTAACGTTATATTCATTAATTGCTAAGGTAAATCTAACATACTTACCTTCCTTATCTCCATTCTTGTAATCTTTCAATTCTAAATCATTAACTATATTTCCAATTAAAGAAACTTTATTCATATTTTAAACCTCCAAGAATTATTTATTTTAATTCTTGCCATTTTATCTTACTTTATACATATAAATATTACTTTAATTGAAATTTTTATTGCTGGTTACCATATCTACTCCAAATCTTAGGAGTTTATCAACTTCCTCATTTGTATTCACATTCCATACATTTACCTTAGCTCCATTCTCATGAGCAAGCTTGACAAGATCTTTGGTTACCTTATCACATCTAACATCAATTCCATAATTACCATATTGTTTTATTAAATTAATATTTTCTAAATTAATATCAGCTAAATATTGAAATTGAATTTTATAAGTATATTTTCTTATATACTTAACCCATTTATAATTACTTGAAATTATTATTGTATTATTTTCTAATCCTTCTTGCTTAATTTTATCTATAATATATTTCACACTATTAATATTGATATTTTTAAATTCTATTACAGGTATTAAATTATTTCTTTTACAGCATCTTAAGTACTCATCTAATGTTGGAATCTTCAATTCTTTATATTTATTAATATTGTTTCCATTATCAATATTTAAAGATTTTATTTCTAATAAATTCATATTAGATATTTTCCCACTTCCATTTGTCATCCGTTCAACATCATCATCATGAAAAACAATAATATTGCCATCTTTTAATGTATGAATATCACATTCTACTCCCCACATTTTTAATTTAGCAGCCTTTTCAAATGCAGGAATAGTATTTTCCGGTTCATACTCACTAGCTCCTCTATGCCCTATTATTTTAATATCTCTATTTTTATAACTATAAGCATTAGCTTTATTATTAAATAATAAAGCTAAAATTAATAATAAAATTATTAATATATTATTTTTTACGACTTTCATTTTAATAACTTTCCTAACATAATTATTTATTCATAAATTCATTTTCTTATAAATATTATTTCTATTTTTTCTTCTTAAAATGTACTTATAATTTAAAAATAAATAAATTATATCTTGAATTATATATTTAAATTTTAATATTAATCATATACTAAGCCAAATAAAAAAATTATAATTAAACGAAAAAAGACAACTAAAAAGTTGTCTTTTTTGGAGCGGGTAGTGGGAATCGAACCCACCTTTCCAGCTTGGAAGGCTGGAGTATT
>UQFE01000077.1 GCA_900540255.1 uncultured Clostridium sp. | reverse complement strand
TTATTGTACATAATTATTTTCCACTTTTTATACAAAAATATATTGACATTTACATAATTGGATATTCTTTTTTTATAAGTCTACTACTTGCTGACTTATAAGCATTTAGGAATTTAGATATTTTTGTACTTTGTGAACCCCTAAATAGCAAGTGAACATGGTCTTTGTCATGATTCCATTCTTCTAAAGTTATATTGTACTTAGGTGAAATATATTCAAATATCTCTTTTAGCCTATTGGATATATCATCATCAATTACCTTTCTATGATATTTTATAACCAATACTAAGTGATATGATAACTTGAATACTGAATGATTATTAGTATCTAGTTTCATTGCTATTTCTCATTTCTGTCATTTACTATTGATTACAACATACTACTCTTGTTGACTATCGTCAAGCGCTATCCATCTCCCACTTATAGAAGATGGGGGAATTTCACATATTAAAGTTAAAATCACCCCTTACTTAATATAATATATTACTTATTTATAATTATGTTACTGATTTTATTAGTATTAAATTATATTTGATAGAAACCACTTGCAAATTTTAATTTGTGTTTTTATAGGTAAATATTGTATTACCATACGATTTCTT
Source organism: uncultured Clostridium sp. (assembly GCA_900540255.1). Lineage (GTDB taxonomy): Bacteria > Bacillota > Clostridia > Clostridiales > Clostridiaceae > Clostridium. The sequence continues at coordinate 1,606 of UQFE01000077.1, read as the reverse complement.
AATTAAGGAGTAATCAAATGAATTTTTAGATGGACTATTGCCATTTATATTTTGATAAACACATAACAAAATTAATCCAGCCTTATTTAATTTAATCTATTATTTTTTTAGGCAAATACTGTACTACTATACGATTTTCGGTTTACTATCAAATAAATAAATTACAATTAAAAAAATCTATTCAAGAGGTTTCATTAAAAAATACACAAAACCAGCTGCATATTTAGAATTTATATGTTTTGCAACTGGATATCCATACTTATCATAAAAACTTCTTACTACATAATGAAATCTTGGAGCCTTTTCCTCAATTATCTGTTCAAAAAGCATTAGCAATACATAACTGTCTATTTACTACAATATACTTTTTTCCTCTTCTTCCAAGCCTTATTGGTTTTACAATTTCTTTATGTCCTCCTGCTGCTACAGTACATAAGTAATGTCAATCATATTTAGGTTTTGTGCTAGTATCTTTATAGATAAATTCCAGTCTGCTGTTTCTGTAAATGCTTTTATTACACTATCCGGTGCTTGACCAAACAATGATAATATTCCAATTAATATACCTAGCAATGGCATCATAAAAATAAGTGCTAGCCATGGCCAATTTAGTGTATTATTTAATATTATCTTTGCTTACACTTCTAACATATGAAACCTTTACAAAATTATTATAAAAGTCAGTTACTATATTTTCTGTTATTACTTAGAATTCACCTACTTGAATGAAACTTCCCTTTATAGATGAAAAATTTTTCAAGAACAAAAGGGCTATCACTATGCCCACTTCGTGGTATCAATTTTATAGCTTTAAATATTGAAATCCATTGATATAACTTGCTTTACAAATTCAAATTTTTATAATTTCCTATACATAAAAAAGAAAGCAAGTAGCCTATCACTAAGCTACTTACTTTAACTAAACTTTATAAAAAATTTACTTTTTCTTATTAATTAAAATAGCACCAATTCCTGTAATTATTGTTCCTATAAGTCCACTAGTTACAACATATCCTGTCTGTGGTAATTTTGAAGAATCATTACTTGATCCTACTAAGGATTCATTTTTATTATCAGAAGAAGGATTTTTTTCATTTTCTTTATCTTCTGATGGTGCTACTGGCTTTTGTTGCTCTACTGGTTTCTCAGTATCGTTTTTCATATCTAATTTTATTGTTTTTGAAACTATACTTCCATCTTCTAAAACAAGATTTATATCATAATTAGAAGATTCAAATCCTATATATTCTAAAACCTCAGGTGAAAGGACTAATTTATCATCAATTATATAAACAGCAGGAGCTGAAGATATATCCTCTTTACTTCTTAAGTTTTTATATATCACCGGTAATTTTTTACCATTTATAGTAACATATTCAACTTTAGAGTTACTTGGAATAAAATTTGGAATTTCTACTGCTTTAAGGTTATTTTTATCAATTGTAACTTCAAATTGAGTATCATTTGATGGTGGTTTAACCTCTTCTCCTCCATTTGATGGTGGTTTAACCTCTTCTCCTCCATTTGATGGTGGTTTAACCTCTTCTCCTCCATTTGATGGTGGTTTAACCTCTTCTCCTCCATTTGATGGTGGTTTAACCTCTTC
>UQFE01000076.1 GCA_900540255.1 uncultured Clostridium sp. | reverse complement strand
TAATTATTTATTTTATCTAACTTACGTTTATTATTTTCTCTCTTTAATGTGCTTATACTAATACCTATTAATCTTTTGTAATTTCTTATCAAGCTCACTAATCTTAAACTCCAAGCTCTTTGTTCCCTCAAATTTTTCTTTCTCTCTCAAAGCTTTTTCCTCTGTTGCTACAATTATGAACTCACTCATACTAACCTTTTTCTTTTTTGTTATATCTTTAAATAATTCTTTCTGCCCCGTATTTACCAGAATCTTGATATAGTCATTCTTTATAGCCATTGTTCCCAATTCTATAAATTCATTTAATCTCTTGTAATTTCTTTATTTAAATTAACTTAATGTAATTATATATATAAATTACTTATATGTTAAATAAACTTAATTATTTAAGAATTAAAATAGTTATCTTTTTCAATCTTTATTAATCTTTTTCAACTTTAAATCTTATATTTCATTGTAAAAAAATGATAAATAAAAAATCCATTTATATACTCTAATTTTACATATTTTTATTTAAATTTATGTTACCATTTATTTGAAAACAAATATTCGGGGGGTTTAAAATGAAGAAAAAAATATTAACATTATTACTATCATTAAGTATTATTGGTTCCAGTACAATTATTCCTACTATAAATACTAATGCAGAAACATTAGAAAATAATACTCAGCTTACTGAAATAGCGCCAAAAGAAGCTGGTGCATTTACAATCACTGCTAATAGCGGTGCTAATTTGAGAACCGGTCCTGGTTTATCATATAAAATTATAACTGCATTTCCTAAAGGAACAGTACTTTGGAGAGTTAATTATGGACCTACAACAGATTCTACTGGACACAAATGGTATAAAGTAACGACAATTGATAATACCTATACTGGTTGGATCTCAGCAACTACTGGATATGCTAATTAATGAAAAAGTATTTTAAATTATTTATAATTTTAATACTATTAATAGTATTATCTTATATTGTAATTAAAAATACTTCTAAAGTATCAACTCCTACACCCAAAGTTAATAATAATATTCCAAATACAGAGGAAATTATTAATTATTTATGTTCTGAAACTATTAACGATAGAGCTATTGGAACTGAAGGTAATAAACTTGTCACAACATATATTGAGAATTTATTTAAAGCTCTTGAATTAAATACAGTTTTTTCTGATTCTTTTTTAAATAACTTTTATTATGAATCTGAAAATCTTAACCTTTCTAATGTAGCTGGTAAACTTAATGGTACAAATAATAATAAGGCCATTATAATCACTTCTCATTTTGATGCTTGGTGTAATGGTGCTTTAGATAATGCATCAGGAGTAGCAACTACTTTTAGAATAATTAATAAACTTAAAAAGGATATTAATACTATTCCATTAAAATATGACGTTATTTTTGTTATGACTAATGCTGAAATGGCTCAATTTATTGGAAGTCAAAATTTTGTTGAAGATATTATTCCTATTTATGATGATATATACAATATTAACATAGATTGTGTTGGTGCAAAAAGTGCAGGCCCACTTGCCCTCAAAAATATAAGTAGAATCGAAGAGTCATCTATCTTATATGATTCTTTAAAAGAAATTTTAAAAGAAAATAATATTGAGTACTCTGATACATTTTCCACTGATAAAGTTGAGTATTTCTATAATAACAATTCTGGTGTAAGTGATTATTTTTCATTTGAAAAGAACGGTATTCCTAATATTCATATAGCTCAACAAGGAATATCAGATTTAATTTTAAATGATAATGATAACCCTGAAAACTTAGACTTCAACAAAATCGATATTTTAGGTGATACTTTAGCAAAATTTATTCAACAAATTAATTTAGATAGCCAATAAATTTTATACGATATATAAAATAAAAATATAACAATGAAAAGACTACGTAGAAACTTAATTCTGCGCAGTTTTTTTCTAAATTAAAATAAAGATAGATAGATGGTAAAATTAGAAAATAGGATAAATTATTAAAGGAGCTTAAAAATGAAAAAGGTAATTTTATTTTTGGTGGGAATAGTATTTTTTTTATATGGATGTACACAAAGCAATATTAATGTAATACAAAAAGTTGAGTCTCCAAATGGGAAATATGTAGCTTATGCTCATGTTGGAAATGGGGGAGCAACAACATCATTTACACCTTCTGTTTATATTATAGAATCTTCATATAGTGAAAATGAGCAAATAGAAAAGTTAAAAAGAGATAAGTGGAATGTATTCTTTGCTAAAAATAGTAATGATAATGATATAAATTTGGAATGGGAAAATGATAGTAAATTGAAGATTACATATCCTAAAGGAACTAGCTCTATTTATTACAAAGTAGATATTTTTAACGGAATAGAAATAGAATATATAGAGCAAGATTAAGGTTAGCTCTATATATTCTATGTTTAAATTATAGTATAGATTAAAGTTAATATTTAATTTATTCTATTTTTTTATATGATAAATTACAATATCAAGTGCAACACTAATTAATTGCAAAAAAAATAACCCA
>UQFE01000075.1 GCA_900540255.1 uncultured Clostridium sp. | reverse complement strand
GAATTGCTGGTTTACTTTAACTATATTCTGTTCAATTTTCAAAGACCATTTACTCCGTCGCACTGAAGCGACTTTATCATCCTATCAATCTTTTAGATATTTGTCAACAACTTTTTTTGAATTGTTTAAATTATCAAAATCGACAAGATTTATCTTATCACTATTATTCTAAATCGTCAATAGGTTTATTTATTTTTTTTATTATATTTTTTATATTAATTCCTATAGCACTTTCTATTATCTCTACTGGTCTTCCTCCTAAATAGTATACTACATCTGCTAGCATTAATATTTCATTTATATCATGAGTTACTAATATAATAGTAATATCAGTATTTTTCAAATTTTTTATCAATTCAATCATATTATTTTTACTTTTAATATCAAGTGATTTAAATGGCTCATCCATTAATATTACTTCTGGATTACCTATTAAAGCGCGTGCAAAATTTATTCTTTGTCTCATTCCCCCACTTAATTCACGGGGATAAAAATATTTATACTTCTCTAACCTAACTTTAACTAATGCATTATTAATTTCTTTTTCTAAAATACTTTTTTCAAAATATTTTTTTGCTACTATTTTTAAATTAACATAAATATTTTTCCATGGAATAAGGTTATCTTCTTGAAAAACATATGCTATTCTTTTATTTTCATAATAAAGCTTTTCTGAAATATAATTTAATAAAGTTGTTTTGCCACATCCAGATTCTCCAATAATACAGTTTACTTTCCCCTGTTGAAATTCTATATTAAAATTATTATATATTTCATTGCTTCCATATTTAAAATTTATATTATTTATTAGCATTTTCTCTTTCTCCTCTAATAAGCTTAGTAGTTATGAAATCAATAAAACAAATTATTAATGTTATTATAATCATCCATCCAATTATTGCTGCAGTATTTAATTGAAGTTTCTCAAACTGAATAATAGATCCTATACCATACTGTGGCTGTGCATATACTTCACTAGATATAACAACTTTAAATATTAATGATATAGTTGAACTCATTATTTTTTTAATTTCCATATAAATTACTGGAATTACTATTACCTTTATCTTATCTAATTTTGATACCCTATAAATTTTAATCATTTTTAATAAACCTTCATCAATATTAAATAATGAATTTAACATTTCATCATAAAAAATAGGTAATGAAATTAATATACCTATTATTATTGGTGATAAATCCTTAGATGTCCATATTAATAGTAATACTATAAAAGCCATAGTTGGAACTGCTTTCATAAATGTAATAATAGGATATAAGATATTATAAACAACTTTACTAAAATAACTTGTAATAACTAATACAATAGAAATTATTATTGATAATATAAAACTTTGTATGCATCTAAAACTACTGCTAAATATTAATTTAAAAAATTCTTTATTTTTTATTATTTTATATATTTCTATCAAAACATCCCAAAAGGAAGGAAGAAGTAATCTGTTATTAAAACTAACAGCTACTCCCTGCCAAATTAATATAATTGCACTAATTGATAAAATTAAATATTTTTTATTCTTCAATGAATAGTGCATCATATTCCTTAGTTTTTCCCTCACTATCTTGATCTATAATAGAAAAATATACTTCATACTCATTTTTACAATCACTTATTTTTGTAAACCTTAAGTTACTATTTTTAATTAATTCATCAATTGTATCCTTATTTACAGTTATCTTAAACTTTTCACATTTTTCAGCTGTTAATTGTGGATTATTTTTAACCCATTTTTCAGAATCAATAAATCTATTTATTAACTCATCATATAAGTTAGATTCTTTTAACTTATTATAAAAGTCTTCTTTAATCAATAATGTTGATTGTGGATAGCCTTCCATAACGTTATTTTCTTTTTTCCATTCCTCATTCAAATTCAAGATAATTTTAATATTTTTATTTTTAGATAATACAGTTGATAATGCTGGTTCTGGTAAAATAGCATACTTAGCTTGTTCACTTATAACTAATGGTGCAAGTTCTGATGCAGCTCCAACATAAGAAAATTTTATATTTTCTTCATTAACATTATTTTGATTTAATATTCTTCTAAATATAATATCTGGTGTAAGACCTTTTCCTGTATTATATATTTCACATCCTTCTAATTGTGTCAAATCTAATATATCCTCTGATGATACAAGGTATAATGCTCCCCATCCAATAGTACCTGCAATTTTATATCCTAATTGTTTTTTATATGACTGTAATGCTAAATTAGAAGGAACAATTGCCAAATCAGCATCTCCCTTCATTAACTCAGATAAAAGTAAATCTGTACTTTTTTCTATAGAATGTTTTATCACTATTTTTTCATTTTCTATTTTATTATCCTTATCTATTAAATTACTTATTGCTATAGCCGGTAAACCATCAGGACATATAAGAGTTGCTTCTAATTTTTCATTTTCATTAATATTTTTATTTTCATTTTTAAAACATGATACTAATGTTATTGCAATTAATCCACTCAATAAAATTTTAAATACCCTTTTCACTAAAATCACCTCAGCTAATTTTATCATATTTAATAATTATTTTCCATAAAATATCATTTATTCTTTTTTTTACACTTTATCTAAAATCTATAATCTTTAATTTAATTTTAAGTATATATTTTTTAATAAAAAAAGTACCTAGTATTAACTAAGTACTTTACTTAACAAGGTTAGTTTAGGGAATTTTTTACGATCTAATAAATTTTCACTAAATCGCTAATTAAAAGCATAACATGCTTTTAATCTATCCAAAATATTTTTGAAAAAAAGCATCTAGTTTAATACTAGATGCTTTACCTGGCAACGTTCTACTCTCCCACACGGTCACCCATGCAGTA
>UQFE01000074.1 GCA_900540255.1 uncultured Clostridium sp. | reverse complement strand
TCTGTTCAATTTTCAAAGACCATTTACTCTGTCGCACCGAAGCGACTTCTTTATCTTATCATCTTGTTCGACATTTGTCAACAACTTTTTTTTAAAAAACTTGTTTAAATTTATGAATTCGACAATATTTATAATATCACTTTAAAATTAAACTGTCAACAATTTCTATTATATAAATTGTTTAGTATATTTTCCTCAGCGATTTTTTTAATATTAACATCATATATTTTTTATGTCAATACTTTTTAATAAAAAAATTAAGGTAGATTAGCTTATTATATTTTATTACTAATTTACCTTAATATTAAAATATTATTTTCTTTTTTATTTAAATATCCTCTTTATATTATTTATTAAATTTTCTTTTGATTTTATTTCATCACTATCTATTTTTCGTGCTAATTGCATGATAGGTTGAAACTTATACATAGTATCCATATACCCCTTTGCTATTCTTTGCTTAATAATATCCTTATTAAATCCATCATTCCTCTTAAGTCAGCACCCTCTGACTCCAAAGAATTAATTTCTATTATTTTAGTATTAGGATATTTCTCTATGTCAATATAACTATCTACAGATAACTTAACTACTATTATAACATCACACCCCTCTCCATATACTGGTTGTATAGGTACATTATCTACAATTCCACCATCTAAAGCTGAATCATATATTAATGGTACTGCTGAAGTTGCATACAATATATTTTTTATATCCCCAGTTGAATTTTCATTAAATTTAAAATACTTTGCCCTTATTTCCGGAATACTAGTACATGTTGCATATCCATTTATATTTAAATTCTTAATTTTATTAAAATCAATTTTTTTTAATATATTCTCTAGTCCCTCCCTTGACAATGTTCCTCCTTTAACAAGTATAGGCAAATATTTCTTTATAAATGTCATATTTTTAGATCCCAAATAAAATAAAACACCCTTTAAAATTAAATCTTTTTCATCTAGTGGTAAAATTTATTTACTTGTTACATTACACCAAATTTCTTCTGCTAACTTTATATCTCCCTGTAAAAATAATATTGTATTTAACACCCCTATAGATATTCCTGATACAACCTTTATATATTTATCTATTTTTAATTTAGCAAGTGCTTTCCAAACTTCTATTTGATAAGCTCCTCTTGCTCCACCACCAGCTAAAACCAACCCCAACTTCATAATTTTTAGCCCCTATATTATTTATCACATCCCAATGAATTAATAATTATAAGCGCAGTATCTTCTATTGCTCTTTGTGTAACATCTATAGTTCTACAACCCAACTTTCTAATAATCTTATCTGCAAAGTCAAACTCCTCTAAAATTCTGGCATCTCCAGCATATTCAATATTTGAAGGTATTCTATGAAATTTATCTAATCTTCTCTTTCTTATTTCTATTAATTGTAATGGATTTATTGTTAATCCAAATACTTTATGTTTATCTATTTCAAATAGTTCCTTAGGTACATCTACTTCAGGAACTAAAGGAATATTAATTGCCTTAATTCCCTTATTAGCTAAATATATACATAATGGTGTCTTTGATGTTCTAGATAATCCAACTAACACTACATCAGCATTTTTCAATCCCCTATAATCCTTGCTATCATCATATTGAATAGCAAATTCCATTGCCTCAATTCTTTTAAAATAAGCTTCATCAGTTTTCCACATTGCTCCTGGATTATATTTGGGATGCTTTTTTAAAATTGATGATGCAACATTTATGATAGGTCCTAATACATTTACAACTGATATATTGTTTTCCACACACTTTTGAGTTAAATACTCTCTTACATTTACCGTAATAATTGTTGATACAATCATTACATAATTATAATTCTTAATCTCAGTCATAACTTCTTCAACATCTTCTAAACTTTTAACATAAGGTATTCTTTTTACCTCAACATCTTCTGAAAATTGACTTGCTGCAGCTTGTGCCACTTGTTCAGAAGTTTCTCCAATTGAATCTGATACAGCAAAAATTGTTAACATATATAATACCCTCCTCTTTCATATTCATAATATAAACTCTCATACATTTATTATACCAACTTTTTTCAAATAATTGCTAATATGGTGAATTATAATATTTATTATGATAAAATAAAGCTATAATTAAAACATATTAATAGGAGGAACTCATGAAAAATATAATTAATAAAGATAAAATTATTACAATTGGAATATTACCAATTATGTGGTTGATATATTTTTTATTTGAAGTATTTAGTGGAAGAGTAAATGATTTATATACTCTTATCTTAAATCTTTCTTTAATTTTTTTATTTGCTTTTGTTGGTTGGATTATATATATGTGCAGTATAAAAAACATATATGGAGTAAATACTAAAATATTAATCATTATATTTTTTATCTTAATGTTATTAGATCAAGGTTTAAAACTAATAATAAAAATCAATTTCTTTCATTCTTATTTAGAAATAATTCCTGAATTTTTATATTTCAATCCTATAATAAATACACAAGGTTCTTGGTTAAATGCTAGATTCAATTTTAATATTGGATTTTCATTATTAATTATTATTAATGGAATAGCATTAATATTATTTTTAGAATTATATAGATATTTAAAATATAAAAATATTAAAAACTTTTGGACCGATCTGTGTTTTATATTTATATTTTCAGGTGCTTTATGTTCCTTAATAGATAAATTATTTTATGGAGGTAGTTTAGATTTTATAGGTATAAGTGATTTATTTATTGCAGATTTTAAAGATATATATATAAACTTAGGACTATTGTTTTTTATAATGTCTTGTTATAAAGGTGGCTTCTTTTCACAAACTGAAGAAACTTCTCTTAAAGATGATTGGAACTCTATAAAAAAATTTCTAAATTTTATAAAAAATGATATTTTACAAATATTAAAAAAGGAAAAGGTATAAATACCTTTTCCTTTTATTTATATTATGCTAAGCAAGTTTCCTATTAAAAAATCACTCCCATAATAGAAGTGATTTTTGGTGGCTTACCGGGGAATCGAACCCCGGACACCTTGATTAAAAGTCAAGTG
>UQFE01000073.1 GCA_900540255.1 uncultured Clostridium sp. | reverse complement strand
TGTTTTAAAAAATAAAAATCAACATAATATATTGTAGTATTTATTCTTAATGCGATATCCCCTTATAATTAATTATTTTATAAAATAAAACTCTCTCTCTTACTTTAGGCTATTAAGTTTTATATAAATCTTTATATTGTTGACTATCATCAAAGGCTATCTTTTTTTGTAATATATTATAATTTCGCAATTTTAAAGTTAAAATATTCCTAAAAACTTCTTTTCCTTAATTGGAATTCCTCTAAACTCTATTTCTTCATTTTTGAGCATAGCTTTTCCATTATTAATAAATGATTTTCTTTGATTATATTCTAAAATTTCAATTACATTTTTTATATCAGTATTTCTTCCCTTATCTCTATGTGCATCTGATCCAATGAAGCTATATATATTATTATTTAAATATTTAATTGCAGTTTTTTTAACATCTCTTCCAAAATCACCATTAATACTGCCTGCATTTACTTGAAATAACATACCTTCTTTTATAAGTAAATTTATTTGTGAAGGATTTTTAATAAATTGCTTATATCTTTCTGGATGAGCTATTATTGGTACAATCCCTCTTATTTGTAATTCATATAATGTATTTATTGCCTCTTCAATATTAAATTCTAGCATTGGAAATTCTATTAACATATATCTTGTATTATTAATTGTTCCTATCATTCCTTGATTATAATATTCTAAAATGTTTCTGCTATAGTAAACTTCTTGCCCTGAATATATATTAATGTTTATAGAATTTTCTTTTGCTAATTTTTTTAAATTTTCTACTTCATCAATTACTTCTTTATATGTAACTTCAAATCTTCCTCTCATAAAGTGAGGTGTTGCTACAATATCTGTTGTACCTGATTCTTCTGCCATTTCTAGCATTTTAATAGTCATTTTTGTATTTTTTGACCCATCATCAATTCCACTTATTATATGTGAGTGTATATCTATCATCTCATATTTCTCCTATTGTATTTAATCTTATATTTTATTTGAAAATTTAATTATATTATATCAAAAATAAATTATAATTATATATTATTGTTTACTACAGTATATTATAATTTTTATAAAAATTTCTATTTTAAATTAATATTCATTTTCTAAAATATTGTAAATACTATATTTAAAAGTTGTGCTAAATTATTTATATACTAAAATAACTCCACATAAAAAAAGAACAAACTGTATTTATTAATCTAAAAATAATCCATACAAATAAACTTCAAAAATTTTCTATTTATATGAACAATTTTTTAATTACAGTTTGTTCTAAATATTTTTTATATTATATAAATACTATAAGTACAAAAACATCAAATTATAAAATTATCAACATAATTCTTAATTTGCTATTTTTAACTTATAACTAATCTTATTCGTCACTCTTTCCAACACCAGAAAGCACTAATCCACTATTATGATCTAAAGCCCAATTGATACCCCAGTCATTTTGGAATATAATAAGATCTCTATCTTTAAAGTCCTTAACTCTCTTTGCATCAGAAGTTAAGTTTAATCTATCAACATCTCCATCATAGCTTTCTATCCATCTTACATATCTAAATGGAAGTCTATCCATCTTGATTTCAACATTGTATTCATTTTTAAGTCTGTATTCTAAAACTTCAAATTGAAGTACCCCTACAACACCAACTATTATTTCTTCCATACCAACATGGTTTTCCTTAAATACTTGGATTGCCCCTTCTTGAGCTATTTGAGTAACACCTTTAACAAATTGTTTTCTCTTCATAGTGTCAACTGGTCTAACTCTTGCAAAATGTTCTGGAGCAAATGTTGGAATTCCTTCAAACTTAAATTTCTTACTTGGTGAACATAAAGTATCTCCAATTGAGAATATACCTGGATCAAACACCCCAATAATATCTCCTGCATATGCTTCTTCAACAATTTCTCTATTTTCAGCCATGAATTGTTGAGGTTGAGCAAGTTTAAGCTTCTTTCCACCTTGCATATGGAATACTTCTTCACCTTTTGTAAATTTACCTGAACAAATTCTCATGAATGCAATTCTATCCCTATGAGCTTTATTCATGTTTGCTTGAATCTTAAATACAAATGCAGAGAATTTATCATCAAATGGATCAATTTCTCCAATATTTGAATTTCTAGCAAGTGGTGAAGTAGTCATTTGTAAGAAATGTTCTAAGAATGGTTCAACACCAAAGTTTGTTAACGCTGATCCAAAGAATACTGGAGTTAATTCCCCTAATCTAACCTTTTCCATATCAAGTTCATCACCAGCAATATCAAGAAGTTCAATATCTTCCATTAATTTATCGTGAAGTGCTTCACCCAATATTTCTCTGAATTTTTCATCATCAACAGAACCTTCAATAGCTTCAACTTCTGTAGAACCGTGGTTCCCACCATTAAATGCTATAATTCTTTGATTTTGTCTATCATAAACACCTTTAAAGTCTTTACCAGAACCTATTGGCCAATTCATTGGATAAGTTTTAATTCCAAGTTCTGCTTCAATATCTTCTAATAATCCAAATGGATCTTGAGCTTCTCTATCCATCTTGTTGATGAATGTAAAGATTGGCATTTCTCTTAATGAACAAACATGGAATAACTTTCTTGTTTGATCTTCTACCCCCTTAGCAGCATCAACTACCATTACAGCAGAGTCAGCAGCCATAAGTGTTCTATATGTATCTTCTGAGAAGTCTTGGTGTCCTGGAGTATCTAGGATGTTTATGCAGTGTCCTGCATAATTAAATTGCATAACAGATGAAGTAACAGAAATACCTCTTTGCTTTTCTATTTCCATCCAGTCAGAAACAGCATGTGTTGATGCTTTTCTTGCTTTTACTGAACCTGCAAGTCTTATTGCTCCTCCATATAATAGGAACTTTTCTGTTAATGTTGTTTTACCAGCATCTGGGTGAGAAATAATTGCAAAGGTTCTTCTCTTTTTAATCTCATTTATGTAATCAGCCAATATTGTGTCCTCCTAAAATTATTTATATATAAATTTAAATTTATTTCCTTTTATTATAGAAAATCTTTATTTTTTCTAGTGATTAAGTAAATTTCAGCCAACTAAATTAAAATTTGAGGTCTATTTTAAAATAAACTATGCTTCTTTCAGTCACTGAGTAAGTTTTACTTGCCAAATTAAAATTTTCAGTCTCACTTAACTTAATTATTATATACTTTTTTATTATATAATACAAGAATTCCTCTAAGCTTAGGCAACAATTTCCTGTATTGAGACAAATTTAAATCTTAATTTTTTTAATTAATCACAAATATATTATTATACTATTATGCTTCACTATACTGGCAATACTTTTCCCTTTATACATACTGGCGTAAAACCGCTATCCTTTTAAAGTAGCGGATGTAAGCCCT
>UQFE01000072.1 GCA_900540255.1 uncultured Clostridium sp. | reverse complement strand
CAAACTATTCTTATACTCTTTCAATAATTTATAATAAGTTGTTTTCTTTAACCCTAAAATCTCCATTGCTTTTATATTATTTATAGTTCTATTTTCAACTAATTTGATAACACTACTCCACTCTTTAGGATATTCTGTTTTCTTACGTCCAAATTTAACACCTTTTTCTAATGCTAGTTTAATTCCTTCTTTTTGTCTTTTTTCTCTTTTTTCAACTTCATCTTGGGCCATCATAGTATAAAGCTCAATTATTATGTTATTAATGGTTTCTAACATCAAATTATCATTTGTATTTAATTGTGTTGTTGGGAGATTTAAAGCTACTAATCTAACATTATTTTCTTTAAAATGTTGAATTTCCTTCAGTGTTAATCTTTTATTACGCCCTAATCTATCAAATTCATGTACTACTAATGTATCCCCAGATCTTATGGTATCTTTTAACTTAGTGTACTCAGGTCTATTGAAATTTTTCCCAGTTGATTTATCACAATAAATTCTTTCACAGCCATAATTTTTAAGGCTTTTTATTTGTCTATCTAAATTTTGCTCAGTAGTTGAAACTCTACAGTATCCTATTAACATATTTTTATTCCTTTCAATTTGATATTTGTAAATATAATACACTATAATGGTTCATATAACTATAGATTTATTAACGAACTGAAAAATAAAATTTTTTAAAATCGATTTTGGGAATTTTACTTACTTTTTTACATATTCATTTTTAGTTCGTTTTTGTAGACAAAGACGAACTTTGCATTTAGATTAAAATATTTGATTTGAAAAATAGGGAGAAAATATTATGAGCATACAACGAGGAAGGGAATTATTCAGTAAAGAACAAAGAAAACTTTTTATGAAATATCCTGAAGATGAATGGACTATAGGGTCTTACTATACATTTTCAAAATATGATTTAGAAACAATTATGAAACATAGAAAAGAAGAAAATAAGCTTGGTTTTGCAATACAATTAGCTGCTTTGAGATATCCAGGATGGTCTTACAGTTCAAATAAAACAATCCCAATTGAAATCATTCAATATATAGCTAACCAAGTTGGTACAGTTCCTAAGGCTCTTAAACTATATTCATTAAGGAATAATACTTCAAGAGATCATATAAAAGAATTGAAAAAGGAATATGGCTATAGTTCATTTTCAACTAATGACTCTAAATTTTTATTAAAATATCTTGTTAATTTAGCATTTGAAAATAATGATTCTTTATTTTTAATGAACCAATCTCTGGAGTATTTAAGAAAAAAGAAAATTATATTGCCAGCAATAACTACACTTGAAAATTTAGTATGGGAAGCAAAAAATAAATCTGAAAAATTTATTATAAATACAATCGTAAGTTCATTAAATCCAACTCAAAGAAATAAGTTAAATGATATAGTATTTTTACAGTCTGAGAAATTAAAAGGCAAAACTATTTTAGGTTGGTTGAAGGAACCTATTGGTTCCCCTTCTCCTGATAACTTTTTAAAAGTTATTGAAAAATTAGAGTATATACGATCATTAAATTTAGAAAATACTCAATTAGTCAAGGTTCATAAAAACAAGATTAATCAAATATATAGTCTTGCCCAAAGATATGAACCATATGCCTTTAGAGAATTTAATATTGATAAAAGACATATGTTACTTTCTGTATTTTTACTGAATTTAGCTAAGGATTTAACAGATAAAGCTTTTGAAATTCATGATAGATTGATAATTAATCTAATGGCTAAAGGGCGAAAAGCTCAAGAAGAAATTCAAAAACAAAATGGTAAAAAAATAAACGAAAAAATAATTCAATTCACTAGTATTGGTAAAGCTTTAATAAAAGCTAAAGAGAATGATCTAGATCCATATAAGGTTATTGAAGAAATAATGGATTGGTCAACACTTGTAAAATCAATTGAAGAAGCCAAAACACTTACTAGACCGGAAGATTATGACTATTTAGATTTATTACATAGACGTTATTCATTTTTAAGAAGATATACTCCAAAATTATTAAAAGTATTAGAGTTTAAATCTACAAAATCAAATGAACCAATACTAGAATCAATTGAAATAATAAAATTTTTAAATGAAAGTGGAAAACGTAAGGTTCCAGATAATTCTCCAGTAGATTTTATATCTAAGCGTTGGAAAAATCATGTTTTTGAAAATGATGGCTCTATAAATAGACACTATTATGAAATGGCTGTATTGACTGAGCTAAGAGATCGTGTTAAATCTGGTGATATATCTATATCAGGTAGTAAACAGTACAAAGATTTTGAGGATTATTTATTGTCAAAAAATGAATGGATTAACTCAAAAGAAAATAATAAATTATCTGTAAGTTTATCTTTTGATGAATATATACAAGATAGACTAAATAGCCTTAATGAAAGACTTAGGTGGCTATCTAAAAATATGAAAAATATCAGTACTATTTCTATTGATAACTGTAAGATTTCAATAGCTAGATTAGAAAATATTACTCCTAAAGAAGCTAAAGAACTTAGTTTTAGCCTATATAAGCTTTTACCTAAAATTAAACTTACTGAATTACTTATGGATGTTGCAAGAATAACTGGATTTCATAAAGAATTTATTCATGCATCCACTAATAAAAAGCCTGATACAGAAGATACTATTTTAATTATGGCTGCTTTATTAGGAATGGGGACAAATATTGGATTAAGCAAAATGGCTGATGCAACTCCTGGAATTACCTATAAACAATTATCTAGTGTTTCTCAATGGCGAATGTACGATGACGCTATGTCTAGAGCACAAACAGTATTAGTAAACTATCATAACAAGTTGAAACTTGCTAAGTATTGGGGTGAAGGAAACACTTCATCTTCAGATGGGATGAGACTTCAGCTTGGAGTATCTTCACTACATGCAGATTCTAATCCTCATTATGGAACCGGAAAAGGAACAACAATATACAGATTTACTAGTGATCAATTTTCTTCTTATTACTCAAAAATTATAAATACTAATTCTAGAGATGCTACTCATGTTTTAGATGGATTATTAAATAATGATACTGATTTAAATATAGAAGAACATTATACAGATACAGCCGGATATACAGATCAAGTATTTGCTTTGACATATTTACTAGGATTTAGATTTGCACCAAGAATTAGAGATTTATCTGATGTTAAATTATTTACTTTAAATAAGTGTGATAAGTTTTCAAATTTAGATGGAATTTTAAAAGGAAAAATTAATGAAAAAATTATTAAAGATAATTATGATGAAGTATTAAGATTAGCTAGCTCAATAAAGGAAGGGACAGTTACATCATCTCTGATAATTAGTAAATTAGCTTCTTACTCTAGGCAAAATAGCTTAGCTGCTGCATTAAGAGAAATGGGTAAAATAGAAAAAACTATATTTATTTTAGACTATATTTCAAGTGAAGAATTGAGAAGAAAAATTCAAAAGGGGTTAAACAAAGGAGAAGCAATGAATGGACTTGCTAGAGCAATATTCTTTGGTAAACAAGGAGAACTAAGAGAACGAACTATGCAAAGCCAACTTCAAAAGGCAAGTGCATTAAATTTAATAATAAATGCTATTAATATTTGGAATACATTATATTTAGAAAAAGCAATAAATTATAAAGAATCTATTGGTGAATATATTAATTATAATTTAATTTCTCATATCTCGCCTTTGGGTTGGGAACACATAAATATGTTAGGGGAATATACTTTTAATTTAAATGAACTAGAATCTACGGAACTATATAGACCTTTGAATATC
>UQFE01000071.1 GCA_900540255.1 uncultured Clostridium sp. | reverse complement strand
CTTGAGGTAGGAACTACCTTGTAAGCTTGGGTAAACTTGTACCGTTAGGTATATTGACCAAGAAACTCCTACTTCTATAAGTGGAGAGTAGTTCACTATATTTATTACCTATAAATTAATCAGAAATTATAGAAAACTTCTATACATATAATAGGTGATTTTTATGAAAGTTGTGATATAATATTCACAATAATATTACAAGGGGATAAAATTTTGAGTAAAAATGTTTTTAAATTAAATGAAATTTCAATATTTTCTCAAATAAATAAAGATACATTAGATAAGCTTAATGAAATTTGCTTTATAAGGAAATTAAAAAAGGGAGAACATCTTTTTAGAGATAAGGAATTAATAAAAAGTATATATATAGTTAAAACTGGAAAGGTTGCTTTATATAAGCAAAGTGAATCTGCACAAAAAAAGGTTATTTTTATTTTAGGAGAAGGAACAGTAGTTAATGAAGTTATAATAGATGATTTGCCATCTTCAATTAATTGTGAAGCATTTGAAAAAACTGAAGTTTTTTGTTTTGATAGAAATAAGTTTTTGGAGATTATGAAAGATGATTTTGAATTATCTAGGGTAATTATAAATTCATTAGCACTAAAGGTAAGAAGATTATATAGGCAAGGTAAAAATTCAATTCCTATAAAAGTTGAAAAAAGAGTTGCAGCAAAACTATGGAAATTATCTAAAGATTATGGAATAGAAATTGAGGAAGGTACACTAATAGATTTAAATATAACTGTTACATATCTTGCAGATATGTTTGGAGCTCCAAGGGAAACAATATCAAGATCTTTAAAGATTTTAAAAAATGAAGGATTAATTATTAATAAAAATAAGAAAATTATAGTTCTTGATAGGGAAAAGCTTGTTAAATTTTTTAAGGAAAATTAAGAAAATATTAAAATGATGTGATGAATATCACATCTTTTTTTTTAGGAAAAAAATATAATTAAACCAGATGATTGTTAATGTATTAACAAGTAGAATAAAAAATAAGCTAAGAGGTGTTTTACATGGGATATAAACTTAACTTAGAAAATATGAATTTAGCTTTAAATAAGTTAAAGAAAACATATAAAATTTATGCTCCTAAAGTTTTTGAAGGGGCAGGAACTTTTTCAGATACAGATAGAGTTAGATATGGAGAAGTTTCAACTATAGAAGAAATTGAATTTAATGAAAAATCAAGTTATTCATATAAAGAAACTATTTTACCTATAAGACAGACTTTATTTTTCTTTACTGAGGATGATTGTAAAGAAGCTGAAGTTGATGAAAGACCAGCATTAATATTTTTAAGAAGTTGTGAAATTCATTCATTAAAAAGAATAGATGATATTTATTTAAGAAATGGATTTGAAGATATCTATTATAAAAAGATGAGAGAAAGAGCAAAGTTTGTTTTAATTGGATGCGAAAAAAGTTTTGAAAATTGTTTTTGTGTAAGCATGGGAACAAATAAAACTGATGAATATAATGCATATATTAAAGTTGATGGACAAGATGTGTATTTAGATATTAAGGATGAGGAAATAGCAAATATAATTGCTTCTATAGAAAAAGAGGAGAAGGAAGTTACTCCTGATTTTGTTAAGGAAAATGAAGTTAATGTTAATATTCCAGAAAATCTAAGCTTAGAAGTTATGAAATCTACTATGTGGAATGAATATAATGAAAGATGTATTGCATGTGGAAGATGTAATTTTGTCTGTCCAACATGTACATGTTTCACTATGCAAGATATAACTTATAAGGATAATAAAAATGCAGGTGAAAGAAGAAGAGTTTGGGCATCATGTCATGTAGATGGATATACAGATATGGCAGGTGGACATAGCTTTAGAAAAGAAAAAGGACAAAAAATGAGATTTAAAACTCTTCATAAGGTATATGATTATAAGAAAAAATGGGGATATCACATGTGTGTTGGATGTGGTAGATGTGATGATATATGTCCAGAATATATAAGTTTCTCTACAATTGTAAATAAGTTAGAAGGCGCTATGAATGAGGTGAAGAATAATGACTAAGAATGAATACATACCATTTAGATCTGAAATTTTAGAAGTAATTGAACACACACCAATAGAATATACTTTTAGAATGGCTTATAAGGGTGATGTTAAACCTGGTCAATTCTTTGAAGTATCACTTCCTAAGTTTGGAGAAGCTCCAATATCAGTAAGTGGGATTGGAGAAGATTTTGTTGACTTAACAATAAGAAGAGTTGGTAAAGTTACTAATGAAATATTTAAAAACTATGTTGGAGATAAGTTGTTTTTAAGAGGACCTTATGGAAATGGTTTTGATATAGAAAACTATAAAAATAAAGAAGTAGTAGTTGTTGCTGGGGGAACAGGACTTTCACCAGTAAGAGGAATAGTAGAATATTTCTCTAATAACAGCAATGATTGTGAAAGCATGACTCTTATTACAGGATTCAAATCACCAGAAGATGTTTTATTTAAAGAAGACATGAAAACTTGGGAAAAAACTATGAATCTTATTTTAACAGTTGATACTGCACCAGAAGGTTATGAAGGTAATGTTGGATTAGTTACTAAATATATTCCTGAATTAGAAATTAAGAGTATGGATAATGTACAAGTTGTTGTTGTTGGACCTCCAATGATGATGAAATTTACAGTTTTAGAATTCTTAAAGCTTGGAATCAAGGAAGAAAATATTTGGATTTCTCAAGAAAGAAAAATGTGCTGTGGAATAGGTAAATGTGGGCACTGTAAAATAGATGATACATATATTTGTTTAGATGGGCCAGTATTTAATTATACAGTAGGAAAATCTTTAATTGATTAGGAGGAAGTAATTAATGGATATCAATACTAAAAAGCTTAAAAAGAATGCCTTTAGA
The DNA here is from genome assembly GCA_900540255.1 of uncultured Clostridium sp. GTDB lineage: Bacteria > Bacillota > Clostridia > Clostridiales > Clostridiaceae > Clostridium. The sequence continues at coordinate 1,075 of UQFE01000071.1, read as the reverse complement.
GTTACAAAACATAGAGGAATTACAGCTTCAAGAATAAGAGTACCAGGTGGACATTTAAATGCCAAGTATTTAGGGCTTATTCAAGAAATTGCTGAAAAATATGGTAATGGAACTGTTCATTTAACTACAAGACAAGGGTTTGAAGTTCCAGGAATAGATATGAAGAATATGGATAAGGTTAATGAATTACTTCAACCAATAATTGAAGGATTAGAAATTAATCAAGAAATTCCAGGTAAGGGATATACATCTGCAGGTACAAGAAATGTAAGTGCATGTATAGGTAATAATGTCTGTCCATTTGCAAATTATAATACAACTAATTTTGCTAAAAAGATAGAAAAAGCAATATTTCCACATGATTTACACTTTAAAGTTGCATTAACAGGATGTCCAAATGACTGTATGAAAGTTAGAATGCATGATTTTGGTATTATTGGTATGACTGAACCTCAATTAGATGAAAGTAAATGTATTTCTTGTGGTGCTTGTGTTAGAGCATGTACTAAAAAATCTACAGCAGCTTTACATGGTGAAAATTATACACCAGTAAGAGATCATAGCAAATGTATTGGATGTGGTGAATGTGTAATTAATTGCCCAACAGGAGCATGGACTAGAAGTAAAGAAAAATATTATAGATTAGCAATAATGGGGAGAACAGGGAAGAAAAATCCAAGACTTGCTGAAGATTTCTTAATTTGGGCTGATGAAGAAAGCATAATTAAAATAATAGTTAATACTTATAAGTATGTTGAAAAATATATTGATAAAAATGCACCAGGTGGTAAGGAGCATATAGGATATATAGTTGATAGAACTGGATTTGAAAAATTTAAGAAATGGGCTTTAGATGGAGTTACATTATCAGATAAGGTTATTATTAAAAATAACGTATACTGGAGTGGAATTAAATATCCTAACGTATAATTGAAAAAGAGTACTTTTGTGCTCTTTTTTTGTATGTAAAAAAATAAAAATATACGATAAGATAATAAAATTTGTTTAAAATTATAAAATTAAGTTAATAATCATAACTGGTGATGATTATGATAAATAGTAGATTTTATAAAAC
>UQFE01000070.1 GCA_900540255.1 uncultured Clostridium sp. | reverse complement strand
ACATAATATTATTTCCAATTTATTATGTGTTTTAGAGGTATTTTTTATAAAGGGTTGCCTACTTTTTAATGAAATTTATGGTCTACTAATAGTGTCTCCTATACATACTTTACATAATATATCAATTAAGGTGCTCCAATTGATTTTTACATTACGTTTATAATAATTCTTTGTAACTGCTCTTGCTTCTAAATTATTTCCATAATATAACTCTTCATCAAATTCAAGTTGATTACCATATGAATATTCAGTAATAATTGGTAATGATGCTGATGAGTTATTATAAGCTTTTTCAGAACTAATAATAGAATCATGATTGTTTACTGTAGCTGATGCTGGTGTTCCTAAAATTAAATTAGGAGCCATAGCAACTAAAATGAAGCATGATATAAATTTTTTTTTCATAATTATCCCCCTTATTTACATAAAATAATACATTTACCATTATAATACAAAAAATCAATTATTCAATAAAATTTGTATAAAAATCAAAAAAATAAAATAACTGTTTTTTTGTATAAATATGATATATTATTTTAGAGGGGGAGTAATAAATGAGTATAAATAATATAAAATTAATAGATATAAATAAAAATTTACAGAAAAAAGTAATTTTAAATAATATTAATTTAGAATTTAATAAGGGAAAAATTGTAGGAATAATAGGAGCAAATGGATCAGGAAAGAGTTCTTTATTTAAAGTGTTATCTGGTTTATGGAACTTTGATAGTGGGAAAATTTTATTTGATGAAATTGAGATAACAGAAAATAAAAATTTTATAAGAAAAAATATTGGAGCATTTATAGAAAATCCTAATTTTTATGAAGACTTAAATGCACTACAAAACTTTGAAATTATTAAAAAGTTATATAATATTAGAAATGAAGAGTGGTATTACAAATTAATAAGTGATTTTGGAATAGACAAATTTATTAATATTAAGTTAAAAAAATGTTCATTGGGAATGAGACAAAAAGTTGCAATAGTAATGGCTTTATTGCCTAATCCGGATATTATAATTTTAGATGAGGCTACTAATTCTTTAGATATTAGTGCAGTTAACGTATTACATAAATTATTAATGACACTGAAAAATGAAAAAATAATAATTGTTTCAAGTCATATTTTAGAAGAAATTGATTCGTTATGTGATGATATTTATATGCTTGATAAGGGAAAAGTTATATCAAAAACTAATCATGAATCAAATAGAGTATATGTTATAAGATTTAAACATTCAAATCAAAATATAGATTTATTAAAATCAGGTAGAATAATTACACAAATAAATGATTTTACATTTAAGATGGAATGCAATAATTTAAATGAATTATTTATAGAGTGTAATAATTTGAAATTAGAAGTAGCTAGTATTAGAAATGAAAGTAGTACGAAATTATTATTTAATGGGGAAGTGGAGAGTTAAAGTGTGGGAGTTAATAAAAATTGAATTATTAAAAAATAAGTATGGGAAAAAAAATATATTCTAATCTTAAGTAGCCTTGTAATGGTTATAATTCCATATATATATATATAATGTTTTCTAGGGAAATATTAGATAAAAACTTTATAAATATATATTCAATATTTATAGATATAAACTATAATTTAATAATGCCTATCTCTGTTGGCGTATTTATTTTATCTAATGTATGCAATGAATTTAAAAATAAGTCTATTAGTATTTTTATAATGAGTGAATATTCTAGAAGTAAAATAATTATAGCAAAGTATTTAGTATTAACATTTATTTCTTTATCTATTTTTATATTATGTAACTTTATATTTATTATCATATCTTATATACTTTCAGATAAATCACTTCTTATATATTTTAATTATAAAGTTGCTTCTTTATATGATATTTTAATAAATTTATTGGAAGTAAATTTATCAGCCTGTATATATATATCAGCTGTAATTAGTTTTTGTTTTATGCTTGGGTTATGTTTAAAAAAGCAAGGGGTATCTATATTAATTTATATTGTAGTAATTACATTTATATCAACGGTATTTAATACTCTAGAAGGAACACGATTTATTTTGCCAGATCTTTTATTTACTAAAGCATCACAACTTAGATATATTGGTGTTTCTGGGTATACATATGGAAAGATTATATCTTTATTACCATGCATATCAAATATATTCTTATTTTTATCAATAAGTGATTTGGTAATTAAAAAGTATCAATATTAAAAATATGGAGAGAGTTATGAATATAATGAAAAATTATAAGACAACATTAATTTTATTTATAATTGCAGTATTATTGATATTATGTAATTATATAATAATAATAAATTTTAATTATAAATTTATAAATAATGATATTATTAAAAATAATGAGGAAATTATGGATAATGCTGAAGAGTTAAGCAATTCTAATATAGCTATGCTTAGTTATGATGATAAAATTGATTTAGCATATAGGTATTATGCTAAGGAAGATTATACTAAATCAAAAGAAATTTGTGAAATTATATTAGAAAGCAATAATACTGACAAAAAGGCTATAAACCTAATATCAAGTATATATCAACAAGAACTAAATTTTGATAAATCAGCTGAATATTTAGAAATACTTTTACCAATTACCAGTGGAATTGATTTATATTATTTATATAATTGTTTAAGTGATGTTTATATATTTTCAAATATAGACAAATCAATTGATTATTTAACAAAAGGATTAGAATTAAAAGATAAATCAAGTTTTGTATTTAGTGATAATGAAATAAATTATATTAATAATAAATTAGAATATTTTAAAAAATTAAAAGCATTAAAAAATGGAGAGGATTCTTTTGAATTTTTTAAAGAGTGTTTAGAAGCAGATATGTTTATAGATATTATTACAAAGAAATATCTATTTAGTAAATATGAAGATACATACTCATTAGATTATGTGGAAAATTTTAAAAAATTAAAAGCAATATATGAAAATATGAATTTAAAATAAAGCTTACTTTATTTTTTAGTAATTAATAGATAATAAATATATTAATTATAAAAGAAACTATTTTAAGCTATTTGCAAGGTACCTACACTTAAAACTTTTTAAATAAATTAAAGTTACTTTATATGAGGAACATAGTATAATAAAGATAAGTTATTAATCTTTATAAGGAGTTGATTTATCGTGACTAAATTAGAAATATTAAGTCCCAAAATAGATTTTGTATTTAAAAGAATTTTTGGTAATGAAAATAATCCAAGAATATTAATTTCATTCTTAAATGCAGTAATAAAGCCAAAAGATTTAATAGAAACAGTACAGATAATGAATAATGATATAGATAAAGAATCTATAGAAGATAAATTTAGTAGATTAGATATTAAGGCAAAAACTAATAAAAATGAATTAATTAATATTGAAATTCAAATTAAAGATGAACATAATATGGTAAAGAGAAGCCTATATTATTGGAGTAAAATGTTTGAAAGTCAACTTACAGAAGGGAAAAAGTATGATACACTAGCAAAAACAATTTGTATAAATATATTGAATTTTAAGTGTTTAAAGACAAAAGAAGCACATTCAATATATAGATTAAAAGAAATTAATACAAATGAGGAATTAACAGATCTTCAGGAAATACATTTTATAGAATTACCTAAATTACCTAAGAATGAAGAAATAAAAGATGTATTTGATGCTTGGATGGAGTTTATAGAAAATCCTATAAGTAATAAACTTGAAAAGGCTGAAATGACTATACAAGAAATTAAAGAAGCAAAAAATGAACTATTAAGATTAAGTGCAAATGATAAAGAAAGAATGAAATATGAAGATAGAAAGGCAGCTTTATTAGATAAAGTAAGTGCCCTTGAAAATGCTGAGGAAAAGGGTATTGAAATAGGTAAAGAAATAGGGGAAAAAAATAAAGCTATAGAAGTAGCTAAAAATTTAATTGAAGCTGGTGTGGATATAGAAATAATTATAAAGAGTACAGGATTAGAAAGCGTTGAAATAGAAAAATTATTATAGATAAAATGGTATTAGTTGATATTCTTCAATTAATACCATTTTATTTTTTATTTTTAGTTTCAAAACTTAACACTTTTGGACTAAGGGTGTTTTTGGGTTGACATATATTTTTAATCAACGATAAAATAATACTTAATAAGGGGTCAAAAATCATGGTCAAAAGTAATGGTATAAATTTTTGTATTTGGGGACAAGTTTTGACCTTAATGGATGGAAAATATGAATTATGGATATGCAAGAGTTAGTACAATAAAGCAAGGTCGTGGAAATTCTTTAGAAGAACAATTATCTGCATTATTTTCTTCAGGTTGTGATGAAGTTATAGAAGAAAAGTTTTCAGGAAAAACTAACGATCGACCACAATTAAAATTATTATTGGATAAGTTGAAAGAAGGAGATACCTTCACAGTTACTAAGCTCGACAGATTTGCTAGGAGCTTAATAGATGGAACTAAACTAGTACAAGAATTACTTGATAGAGGAATAAAGATAAATATATTAAATATAGGGGTAATGGATAATACCCCAGCTAGTAAATTAATAAGAAATATATTTTTATCTTTTGCTGAATTCGAAAGAGATATGATTTTAGAAAGAACAAGGGAAGGGAAGGAAATAGCAAGGACAAAAGATGGGTATAAGGAGGGTAGACCTAAAAAGTTTACTAAGGAGCAAATAGACTTAGCTTTATCTATGTTATCTGTAAATTGTGGAGATAAAAGTTATAACGAGGTTGAGAGATTAATGGGTATTAGTGTAAGCACATTAAAGAGAGAAAATAATAAACGTAAGTTAGATAAAATAAATAATTAGTATAAATAAGAAAGTGTTCCTCGGGAACACTTTCTTATTACAGTTTGTTGAAAAACCCCCTGTTAAAAAAGCAGAGGGTTTTTGTTTACTAGTTG
>UQFE01000069.1 GCA_900540255.1 uncultured Clostridium sp. | reverse complement strand
GTATCGTTTGTATCCAAGAATCCCCTGCATTTAGGCATGGGGAGTATGTCAATATACTATATATCTCTAAAAAATCCTTATCCTCAAAGGACAATTTATATATTTTTTTATACTATTATGTACTAAATAAATATTATTAGTCCTGCTTTATTCTCAAAACAAAACCACTATTTAAATATTAAAATAGTGGTTTTATCTTTCATTTATCCAACTCTAACATAATCTGCTGAATATCCTGTAGATACATTATTTAACATCATATAATTAGGATTGTTATTGTCAAAAGTTAAAGTACTTATACTACGTCCACCATTTACACTAATAGTAACAACTGTATAATTGCCATCATTGGATACACTTCTTACACTATATAAAGCTTTACCAAAACCTCTATCCGTTATACTCATTATACTGCCATCTCTACCTTGCCATGTTCCTTCAATTAATTCATATCCACGAGAAATATTTTCTTGATAAGCATAAGCTGATTGCATAGGTATTATCGCTTCACAAAATATTACCGAAAATGCACATAAACCTATTAAACAAATTTTTTTCAATATGTTCATTTTTATTCCTCCTTTATCAACTATTATGCTACTAAAAATATTAAAACTCCATAATCCTTAAAGATGAAAAATTTCACTATTAGAAATAAATAAAAAAACCACCGCATAAAACGGTGGTTAATTTTTTATCTCATATTGATGAATTGTAAATCAATACCAAAATCGCCAGCTTTTAAAGTCTGTATAACTGCTTGCAAATCATCTTTTTTCGCACCAGAAACACGAACTTGTTCACCTTGCATTTGTGTATTAACTTTTAATTTTGTAGCTTTTATCGCAGCGATAATTTTCTTTGCATTTTCTTTAGAAATACCCTGTTTAATAGTGAGCATTTGACGAACAGAGCCTTTTGCTGCATCTTCGATTTTACCGAGTTCTAAAGAACGTAAAGATAAGCCTCTTTTAGCCATGCGCGCACGTAAAATATCAATGATAGCATTTAATTTATAATCATCTTCTGCTGCGATTTTAATTGCTTTATCTTCTAATTCAATGCTTGCAATACTACCACGGAAATCATAACGCTGAGAAATTTCTTTTTCTGTTTGGTTAACAGCATTACTCATTTCTTGCATATCAACTTGAGATACAATGTCGAATGAACTATCTTTTGCCATTTATATCACTCCATTTTTAAAATTCGTGCTTATATTTTATCATATCGCCAAATATAAAAAAAGGCTTTAAAGACTAACTTTAAAACCTTCTTTTTTCACTATTACTTTTAATAAATTCATTATTATTATTTACAATTATAGATTACCAAATATCACGATTAAATATGTTTATATATTTTCTCTACCAATGAAAAAATCAACCTATTTAGTTCATGGGAATTTACTCTTTTTAGTAGCATAATAATTCTATAATAAGTATTTTTATAAAAAATTTATCCATTATTTAAATTTATTTCATAAAAAGGAGTTTTTTATATGTATAAATTCTGTACTCATTGTGGAGCTAAAATGCCTAATGAAAATGCTTTTTGCACTAATTGCGGAGCTAAATTTTCACAAATTCCTACCCCACAACAAAATATGGCTCCAACAAACATCAATTATAATACTTCAAATTCTAATACTATGCCACCTTATATGCATAATCAACAAACTCAACAAATTAATAATATGCCAAATCCTAATAATATGCAAATGGCTTCACAAGAATTTGCCATTGGTCAACAATACATGGATATAAACAATCCTCAACATAATTATATTAAAGCAATCAATCACTTTCAAAAATCTTCTTTACTCGGCAATCAAAATGCTAAATTTTATATGGCTATGGCTTATTTGTATCAGGCTATGGATATATTAAAACAAAGTGCGCCTCTACAAAATAATCCTTCGCCATCTGTTAATAATTTTTCTCCTCAAGCACCATTTTTCCCTCAAAACTCTAATAATCATGGCAATCAACAATTTGCTTCTAATCCAAATAATCAAACCAATCAAAATAATGACAATAGCACTTTAAAAAATGTAGGTAAATATGCAGCAGCTGCCGCTGTTGGTGCTGTAGCTAGTTCTATGCTTCATTCCGCTTCTACAGCTAGTGCTGCCCCACATAATACTGATACAAGTCCTCTTCCTGACCTCAATGCACCAATTGATCCTACGGATACAATCAATCAAACAGTGGATTCTGCCAATGACTATATCCAAACACCAGAAGAATTTGTTACTAATGTAGTTGACCCACTAAGTACAGCTAGCGAACAAATAACGCCTGCTAGTACAAGTGATGATGGTACAAACCATATTTCTAATCTGGATAATAACTCAGAACTTACTGCAACAGAACAAATTGAACCTTCAGCAGATGCTGATATTTCTTCTGATAGTGGTGAAGAAGATTCCAGTATTTCCGATAGCGTAGGCAGTCTTTTTGATGATTTATTCGGCGAATAATTATAAATTTTAAAGGAGTTTTAATATGAATAAACAGTTAAAATCCCCAAAATTAATAATATTAGTAATGATATTATCTTTAATGAGTGTATTAGTTGCAGGTTGTGGTGATGATAAATATGTACAATCCGTAAAAAATGGAACAATGTATATGGCTCCTAATGCACCTGTAGGCAAAGCTTTTGATCAATTCTTCAAAAATGGCAAATGGAAATCTTTCGTTTCTGATAAAAATGATCGTATTGTAGAATTCACAGGCGAATGTAATTGGAATAATAAACCTGCAAAACTAACTGCTCAATTTAAATTATATAAAGATAATAGTTTTGAACTAGCATATTTAGACATAAATGGCAATCCTACAACTGTTTTAGACGGACTAGATATCATGCAAAAAATTCTGCACCAATATAGAGCAAAATAAAATATAAATATTGTAGGTGTAAACAATGGAAAGTGTATTAAAATCATTATTTAAACGTGAATTAAAAGCTATTTTAGCACCTTATTCTGATATTATTTGTACATTATTTATCATAGCGATTATTGGTTATATCATCTATTATCTTTATAATAAATTTAATGAAAATAAAACTAAAAACAATGTTAACTCTATTGTAAATAATTCCTTAAAATGCCCTAATTGCGGTCTAGAAATATCCCCAGAAGATAGATTTTGTCTAAAATGTGGAACAGCTTTAACGCCCCAAACAGTAAATCCAGCACCATCAGAAAAAACCTTTTTAGATACATTACTTCAAATTCTAAAATATACTATTATATATGCTCTCATTGGTTTTGCGATTTTATTTATTTTACTTATTCTTATTGGTGTTATGGCAGAATAAATATATACTTAACATAAAAAATAACCCCAAATAGCAAAAAATAGTATCCGCATCGCCTCGTTACTAAATTAATGATACTTTTTGAAGCGTCCATATTCAAGCCTTTAGATTTATTTTCAGTCTAATAACGATACGATTCTCAAAACACTACTTTTAAAACCTCATATATTGAAAACAATAATATTTGAAAGTAAAATTATTTTAATTAGCCTTATATTATAAATAATGATTATTATAAGAGGTGATTTATAATGTTTATAGTTGGATTTGTACTATTTATTATAGCTATTGAAATACTTTTTCCTGATTCCAACTAGGAATATTGATAAAAAATCAAAAGTAGTATATTACCATAATATCAAAGAATAAATCTTCGTAAAGCTATAACAATTTGAGTTCTAACTCTTTTTGTTATAGTTTTTTTATTTCTACTTATAAAGAAAAATCAAACCAATTTTTACTTCTAAATCTTTAAAAATTTTATTATAACCTATATATAAATTTTTTTATAATTGACTTTATCTTTCCTGCCATAACCTCTTATTATTCAATAGAATTATCTAAAAAAATTTATATACTCAAATTTAGACAACAAAAAAGGCTTTATGGAAAACCCATAAAGCCTTGAATTTACTAGTAGTGCCGAAGGCCGGACTCGAACCGGCACGTAGGGGACTACGCTTGATTTTGAGTTCTCTATTGAAAATTTTATTACCTATTAATAATTTACATAATACATTATAAAGGCTTATCATTATTGAATTTATCACATTTTATTTTTTAATTCATTCCTAGTCATTTTTTATAGTTTTAGAGAGTCTGTTATCAAAATGTTATCAAAATGCTTAATCAATAAAAAGAATTATCCATACTAAACTCTTTAATAACTACAATAAAAAACTATGCGATATATTTTTTATTATCAACATTCAAAACAATTCTATTATTAGACTTAGACTATTATTATGATACATCTCTTATAATTTTTCTTATATCTTTTAAATAATTATTCAATTCTCTATAAACTATCTTAGAAACTAATGCAAAATATTTATCATAAATCTCTAGTTTAGTTTTAGAACAATTCTCTTGCAATAAACCTTCATATCTAATAAATACTTCAATTAAAACTTCAACAACAGCATTATCTATTTCTTCTATATCTTTATTAAACTCATTATATATAGTTTTCAAAGTCAATTTATTAATATTTTTTTTAGAAGATATTCCACTATGTGTATATTTTAGACCTTCTACAAAAAAAGAATCACTTTTCTTAAGCTTAAGATTATAAACTAACCATATTAGAATAAAAATATCATATAAATACTTTCTCCATATATTATATATATCATCATCCTTATATAAATCTTTATTCTCATGTAAATAGTTGCTTATATTTGAAAAATCTTCATAATCTATATTATAAATATTACTATTACTATATATCTTTTTCATGAAATAATAACCGTATGCTTTTTCAATTATACAAAATATCCTTTTCAGCTTCTTTTTTTTATTTTTCTCACTTGTATCTTCAGGATATAAAAATGATAAAGTCCAATCCCTATCTTCTTTTTTCATATTAGACAAAAAATCTTGTAATATATCATTTTCGTTTATTTTAAATTTTCCTATATAATTATTAATGATATATCTTAATTTTTCAAAAGATGGATTGTATAATGAAGTGCGACATCTAGAAAAATAAAAAACTCATTATGAAT
>UQFE01000068.1 GCA_900540255.1 uncultured Clostridium sp. | reverse complement strand
ACAAAACTTGTAAAAGTAGATAGTAGGTGGGAGAGAGAAGATATATAAATAAAAGCCGTGTTAATAAATTAATTATTGAACAATAATATAAGTAATGCTATTATTAAGTTAATAAATTAATTAACTAACTAACTAACTAACGGAGTGATTATAGTGGCAAGAAAAACTATTAAAGGCTTAGAAGTAATTATTGAAGATTTAGAAAAGCGTTTAAATGAACAGAATAAAATTAATATTGAATTACATAATGAAATATCGGAAATGAAAATTATTGCTGATGATAAATTTGAAAATAGCCCAATGTATCATCAAATGGGCAAGGAAATTGAACAATTAAAGTCAGTTATAAGATTAAATGAAATAAACACTAAATCTAAAGATGATACTATTAAAAGGGATAGAGATACCATACAAAAATTGCTGAAGGAAATTAAAGAATTAAAAAGCAACAATGTTGTTAATAAATTAAAAAACGAACGTGGTGCTGGAAGAAAAGAAATGTTTACTGAAGAACAAAAAGCTAGAGTAAAAATGTTAAGATTACAAGATAAAAGTTACAGAGCTATTGCTAAAGATATGAATTGTAGTGTTGCTACTGTTCATAAAATAATTAATGAACAAAAGCATTAATAAATTAATTAGCAAATAAAATGTTATTTGATTAATTTATTAACATAAATGTAAATAATTAAAGTGTTAAAAATACGATTTTACATTAAAGTTTAATGGAGCTAAACTTTAAGTGTTTCGGAAACCCTTACAAATGGCTTAAAACCGTAAATTTTAAAAAATAAAAATAAAAAAACTGAGTAGAAGAATAATTCTGCGCAGTTTTTTTGTTAAATTGAAATAAATCATTATAGATGGTAAAATTAGCTATGATATTAATAAATAGGTAACATATGAAAAATAAATAGGGGAGGAAGGCATTATGTTAATAAAATATATAAATACTAAAGAAGATTATTGTGATGTTTTAGAATATTTTGGTATAAAAAAGTTAAAAGTTCTTAATTTTATAGCGTTTTGCTTGAGTATAGTAGTGGCTATTTGTATATATGTATTATTATATAAATTTGATAATATATATAGAGTAATAATTTCACTTTTAATTAGTATATTGATTTGTGTATTTGCAATAAAGAGAAATCGAGAGAGTTTTTATGATGTGGCAAATAAATTAGTAAGTAATGAGATGTTAGAATTAACAATAAATAAAAATAAAAATTATAATTTATTAAATATAAATAATAAATGGGTATTAATAGATGGAAATAAAAGTGTAGTTTTCATTGTTCCGAATAATACTTTTAAATCAAAAAACGAAGAAGAAATTTTTATTAATTTAATAGAAAAACAAATTTAAAATATTAAGGGGGAGCTATGGAAATTAGATATAAAAATAATAAAAAAGATATATATACATATTCTGAATATGTGTTTAAAAATTCAGTATTTAGTAAAAAAAAGTTTATATATTACAATTTATTTTTCTTTTTTTTTACAATAATAATCATAAATTTATATTTTTCAAATAATAAAAGTGAAAATGAATATAAATTATTTTGGATTTTATTAATATTAGGCATTATTGTAATAATACAGGTTGTTGCATGTAAAAGATACATATATAGTTTGATGAAATCATTATTTACAAATGAATTTTATAACAAAGAAGTTTATATAAATATTGAAAATGGAAATATAATAAGTATTTTTAGTAATACAGTAAAAATAAAAACTAAATTAGGTTTAAATAGTAAATTGATCAATTATAAAAATATATTTATTTTCATAATTGATTTAAGAACAGTTTTAGTAATTCCAAATAGAGTTTTAGAAAATTTACAAGATAAAGAGCAATTTTTTAAAGTGTTAAATAACTCTTAAAAAAATTGGATAAGAGAGGAGAAGCTATGTATATCAGATATAATAATACGAGAAATGAATGTAATCAGGTATATAGATACTTATATAAGAAAAAAATATCTTTGCTAAAATTGAGAGTCGTAGTATATAGCATATTGGGGGGAGTTGGTATGTATATGGCAATGTATACATTGGTAGATTATATATATAAAATATTTTTTTCAATTTTATTTACTACAATACTTTTTATAGCAGGTTTAAAGCAAATGACTAAGCAAATAAATAAAGAAGTAGATACTATTATAAACGATGAATTAATAGAATTAGTAGTTGAAAAAAACTTTATAAAAATAAAATCAAAAGAAAAAGAGTATAGTTTATTAATAAATAAAGAAGAAAATTATAGATTCTTAGAAATTTGTAGGAATATTGTATTGGTAAATAAAAATAGTAAAATAGTTTTTATTATTCCAGAAAGAGCTTTTAAGGATATAACTGAAAAAGAACAATTTTTAAATGAAATTAAACTAAAAATTGAAATATGACAAAAAAGAAATCTCTTTAAATTGAGATTTCTTTTTTGTGTATTTGAGATAGTTTAAAATAAATAATTTATTTTAAATATTTTTAATTATTAATTTTATATATTATTGGTATGAATAAAACTGAAGCTGCAACACCGATAGGGCCTAAAGCTGCAGGAAGTAAATATTTTGAAGCTGCAAGTGCTGCTAATAATACGCCAGGAACTATTATAATAAGTGGATGAATACCAGTATTAGTTGATGGTGAAGTTGTTGTTTCAGCAAGGGCAAATGAAAATGATGATACAGATGGATTATTATAATCTTTTACAGAAATAGTTATAGCATGGTAAAATGTTAAATTATCTATAGTTATAGGATATTCTATTTTAAATATAGCCCCTAATCCACTAGTGTATGCTTGAACATTAAAAATACCACTTGGTATTACAACCCCTATTTTTTCAATAGATTTCGCTAAGTTATCTTTATTTTTTTGACTAAAATCAATACGGTTTTCACCTAATTTATTTATAAATTGAGCTGATAATCCATTAGAATCAACAGCAAAATTCATAACAGTTGAATTTAAAGAATTAAGTTTTCTAGTAATTGCAACTGAAGCAGACATTGTAATAGTTGGAAATACAGAAACTACTTTTATAGGAGTTTCTGCCTCAAGTAAAGCAAACTCTAATGAAGTTCCTTTTAATAATCCAATATTTTTAGCTTGAGAAAGAACATAACTTATATCAATTGTTTTTTTGCTAAAATAAGATAATATACTATTTGCTATAGTAACTGAAAAATCAGCTTGTCTAGTATTTAAAAGGTTAGCATCACTAGAGTTACTAATAAAGGCAGTTTCAACTAAAATAGAAGGCATATTAGAAAGTCTTAAAACAGCGAAATTAGCTTCTTTATGCCCCCTATTAGATATACCAAATTTATTAGCTATTGCTCTAGATACATTTCCAGATAAAGTTTTAGTTGCTGTATTTGCAGTAGGATGAGTATAGCATTCGGTACCTCTAACTGATGAAGTAGCAGAATTAGCATGTATTGATACGAATAAGTCAGCTCCCCAAGCATTAGCAAGTCTAGCTCTTTCCTCTAAGCTTAAATAAGTATCAGTAGTTCTAGAATATTTTATTGATATTCCACGTCCGTTAAGTAAAGCACCTAATTTTGTAGCTATACTAAGAACAATATCTTTTTCTTTTAATCCATTTCCTACAGCACCAGGATCAGAACCTCCATGGCCAGCATCAATAAATACTTTTATTGAACCACCAGGTAATGTTCCACCGCCTAAAGATGAAGAAGAATTAAATAAAGCACTCCAAGTAGCAGGTCCTACTTCACCATCAGCAGTAAGCCCCTTAGCAGATTGAAAGCTGATAACAGCAGATTTAGTAGCATTACCATAATAACCATCAGCAGTACCACAGTTGTAGCCTAAAGAGTTTAATTTATTTTGAACCGCTCTAACATCATCACCATACATTAAAGGGGAAGTAACTTTTAATATTCTACTATATCCGCCATTATTAGAAGCAGAACTGTTAAATAAAAGCTTCCAAGTAGTAGGACCAACAACACCATCAGTGTCAATTCCTTTAGCAGACTGAAAACTAATAACAGCATTTTTTGTAGCATTCCCGTAGTAGCCATCAGCAGTACCACAGTTGAATCCTAAAGAGTTTAATTTGTTTTGAACAGCTTTAACATCATCACCGTACATTAAAGGTGAAGTAACCTTTAATAATCTAGTATAGCTACTCCCAGTAGAAGTTGAAGAAGAGCTAAATAAAGCATTCCAAGTAGCAGGACCAACTTCACCATCAGCAGTAAGCCCTTTAGCAGATTGGAAGCTGATAACAGCAGTTCTAGTAGCATTTCCGTAGTAGCCATCAGCAGTACCACAATTATAACCTAAAGAGTTTAATTTATTTTGAACAGCTTTAACATCATCACCTTGCATTAAAGGTGAAGTAACTTTTAATATTCTAGTATGAGTAGTTCCACCAGATACAGTGTCAAATAAAATATCCCAAGTTGCAGTACCAACTTGTCCATCAGCAGTTAAACCATTTTTATTTTGGAATGAAATAACAGCATTATAGGTAGTAGGACCCGCTATACCATCAACAGTACCAACGCTACAACCTTTTTTATTTAATTGAGCTTGAATTGTAGCAATTTCATTTTTTAAAGTATTCCAAGTAACATCACCTACTATTCCATCACTAACTAATCCATATTTAGATTGGAATTTCTTTACGGCAGTAAGTGTGCCATTTCCAAATTCACCATCAAAACCATTTGGTGAACAACATAAAATGTGTAATCCATATTGAAAATATTTAACATTATCTCCTTTATCTCCTAATTGTAATAACATAATTAATTTCTCCTTTTTAATAAAAATATTTATTTCAAAAGTTAACTTCTGTTTAATTTAAAATTCATTTAATTGACCAGTCATATATTTAAGAGTAAAAAAACGTTCAATTTGTAAACATGAAAAAAATATTTTTTTTATGTTTACAAATAGAACGTTTGTTTGTTTTTATATAAGTAGGGGGTGTTTATTTATGGGAAACACAATTTATAAAAATATAAAAGAATATAAAAATGGTGTATAGGAGACACTATTAGTAGACCATAAATTTCATTAAAAAGTAGGCCACCC
>UQFE01000067.1 GCA_900540255.1 uncultured Clostridium sp. | reverse complement strand
GACTCCTGTTCAATACAGAAATCATCTCTTAAATTAGTCTACTCTTTTTTAAACTATCCTTGACAAAGTGTATAGTTTAAATATTCCAATATTTATTTTTAAATATTAATAATTAAATTTATTTTTTACAGCTTCAAAAACAGGTTCAAAACTACTTTGATTTTCATTAAATAGTTTTATTAACTCTTCTTTTGCTTTAATATATTTAGGATCAGATTCATCATATTTAATTATTGCATTACCTTCCTTATGAAACTTCATAAATATTATTGGATGTTTTTTTGCAAATAACTCTAATTCTTCAATATGACGTTCTGTTTTTGTTGCTTTTTTCATCCACCTAAAGATATTTTCATAATTATTCAATTTATTCATCCTCCTTATTATATTTTAAAATCAGTTGAGTCATAAGTTTTTACTTTAGGTTCTCCAAAGTAAGTTTTTACACTTTTAACTTATAGATTATGATTTGCATTTTTGTGTTGATGTTTAGTCTTTTGCGTTTTATTTGACATAATAATATAAGATCAATATTATTTTTACCTTCTTTATTTTCAATATTCTATAACATCTTACCAATAATACTGATTTTATGTCAATATCTTGAACACAGAAAGTCAAACTTTTTTATGCTATACTTCTAGTTAATAATTCACATTGCTCTGGAGTCATGTAATTAATAGAAGAGTGAAGCCTCTTTCATTTCTTCTTTCTTTATTGAAGAACGGAAAGATTCTATGCAAGTATTGTCATATGGACAACTTTTTTACTAAATGATTGTATGATATTAAACTCTTTATATAGCTCTTTTAAATCATTAATAGTATATTGTGATCCTAAATATGTATGAACTATTATTTGTTTATTTTTATCAGGATTTTGGCTGTAATAAGCATTTTTTAAAGCTTTAATAACTAAATTATTAGTCATTCTTTTACCGAAAACATAGCCAATTATTTTTTTAGAATTCTAAATTTTATGATACTTTTTTATTTGAATGAGGTCTATATTTTTTTACAGTTATTGAGTAAAGAGAAAGTTCACTCATTTTTCTTTGAACTTTCTTTAAAGATAAATTAAAGCCTTCTTTACAAAGTATATAATCAATTCTAGATGCTCTATATATACCTTTATTTACTCTTATAATAGCTTTTTGTTATTTCTCATTTTCTATTTCTCTTGCAGATTTAGTTTTACAAAAGTACTTATAATATGTACTTATGGCTACCCTAGAACAGTATACATAGTTTTAATATTGTGATTTCTTTTATTACTATCTATAAATTCTATTACTTTATATAATTTTTGGTTGAAAATATGGCCATAGCTTTTTTAATATTTCATTTTCTTCCTTGATTCTTGCCATTTCCCCTTTTAATTCTTTAACTTCTTTTAAAGTCATAACTTCATTTTCATCTACTTTAATTTCTTTCTTATAATAACTGTTTATCTTAATTATTTCTAAAAATGGTTGATTTTATTTAGTTTACACAAAGTTTTTTATAGAACCTGATTGATTATTTTTAATGTATTGTACTGTATTTGAAATTGCTTGCTCAGCTTGAGCTATTATTTCAATAACTTCATTCTTATTAGGTGTTTTGAAAAGAGTGATATAATTTTCAGACATTATAATAGGCATACAACCTTTATAATTCATTCCTTTAGTTAAGCATAATTTTTTTAATATTTATCTGCATCTCCAATGGAGCCACCACAAGTCATTATAAAATAAATATTGTGCTAAAGGTAAATAAATATTTACTGATAAAATGATACTATATTGAGTTGAATAGAAGTTAGGTGAGTAGGAGTTATAAATCGTTGTATATTTTGATTAAAAAATAATTTGATTATCAAAATAAAATGTTGTATAATACCTTTAGTGAATAACTTAGTTAAAATAGGAGAAAAATATATGAAGAAAAAATTAAAGGTATTAGGTATTAGTGTATTATCCTTAATATTAGTATTAATTATTGGAATAGGAATGATTTTTAAGGGAGAAATTCGTACATTAATATCTTTTAAACAATTAAATGAACATCCATTTTATGAAATGACTTATCATGCAGATTATAATTTAGATGAGTTTTTAATAAATGGAGCTGCAACAGATAATGAGCTTGTAAGCTTTGTAACTAAACAGATATTGAAGGGAGTTTCTTTTGATGTTAATCCAGATGGGGCATGTAGTACTTTTATTGCTACAAATTTAGAAGATGAAAATCTTTTTGGAAGAAATTTTGATTATGTACATTCTATAGGGCTTATTGTACGTACTCAACCTAAAAATGGATATAAATCAATTTCTTTAGTTAACTTAAATCATTTAGGATTAAGTTTGGAAAATATGCCTACTAAAAATTTAATAAATCGTATTGTTACTTTAGCAGCACCATATGCGCCATTAGATGGAATGAATGAAAAAGGGCTTGCTATTGGAGTTCTTGTTATTCAGGATGGAAAGGTTCATCAAAATACTGGAAAGGTTCCAATAACAACTACTTCTGCAATTCGTATGGTTTTAGATAAGGCAGCAACAGTTGATGAAGCTATTGAATTGCTTAAAAATTATGACATGAATTCAAGTGGAGAAACAGGTTATCATTTTCAAATTGCGGATGCTAGTGGAAATACGGCAGTTGTTGAATATATAAATAATGAAATGCACGTTTTAACTAAAGAAGAAGGTTATACGGCAGCAACAAATTTTGTTCTTTATAATAATATGAATTCTGGTTATGGGCAAGATCGTTATGAAAAGATTAAGTCTAAGCAAGAAGAGTCAAATGGAGTAATGAGTGAAGAGGAAGCTATGGAGCTTTTACTAAGTGTACCAGCACAAGGCATGAGAGAACTTGAAAATGGAGAAAAAATACCATCAGATACACAATGGTCATGCGTATATAATTTAGATGAATTAACTTTACAGATTTGTACAACTAGAGATAAGTCTAGAATTTATAATTATTCATTAAAATAATTTATAATATTTATATATATAATTAAACAAATTATATAGAAAAAAACATATTTATTATAATAAATATAAGAAAATGAGCTAAAAATAAAGTTTTGGCTCATTTTTTATATAAATAAAATAATATGACACCTAAATGACACAAATAAATATTATTATAAAAGAATAAAGTAGTTAATGCAAAAATTAATAATTATTAATAAATCCTCCTTTTTTATATAAGTATGCCTAACACTAAAATCCCACTCAAGTGTTAGGTTATTTTTTTGAAAATTATATAAAATAATTTGTGTATAAATTTTTCAAAAGTTTGTCAGTAAGGAAATTGTGTGATAGTATATATTAATGCATAGAATAACTAATATGTAGTTAAATAATGAGATAGCAATGGAGGAAATGAAGTTATGTTGCCAAACTGTCCAAAATGTAAATCAGAATATACTTATGAAGATGGAAGTCTTTTAATTTGTCCAGAATGTGGTCATGAATGGACTGCTGCAAGTCAAACTGCTGAAGAAGAAGCTAGCATAATTAGAGATGCAAATGGAAATGTTTTAAATGATGGTGATACTGTTACTATAATTAAGGATTTAAAAGTTAAGGGTGCAACATCAGCATTAAAGCAAGGAACTAAGGTTAAAAATATACGTCTTCTTTATGATGTAACTGATGGACATGATATAGACTGTAAAATAGATGGATTTGGAGCTATGAAGCTTAAGTCATCAGTAGTTAAAAAGATATAGTTAAAATAATATATAAAAGAGTTGTTTACATTAAGTTTAAGCAACTCTTTTTACTGTCTTAATATGTAAATCTCTATTATATGATATAATAATAATATAAAAAATTGGAGGCGATATTTTATGTTTACTAAAGAAGAACTTTTAGTAATTGAAGATGCATTAAAAATAGCTGATGAAAAGTATATAAAATTACTTGATGAGAGTAAAAATAATAAAAATAAAATGGTTGCATTTAATAGAAAACAAAAAAAATTATGGTTAGTTCAAAATAAGTTAAATAAAATATTAAAAGAAGAAATTTAAATATTGAAAAAGGGGCTGTCGCACTAAAAATTTTATACACAATATATTGTAGTATTTATTCTTAATGCGACATCCCCTTTTTTCTATTAAATATTATTAATAGAGGGAAATAAATATACAAAAATATAAATAAAATAGTAAAAAAATAATATATTAAGAGGAAAAAAGTGGTAAAAATAAAAAGAATAAAAGAAAAAAAATATAAATGAAATTTTTTGTGAAAAAATGTATCTCCATCTGTTTTTATATAGAATTTTTAACATATTTATAATAACATTATTAAAAAGTATCGTCAAGTTCGTATATATTTATTTATTAGTGTTTACAACCACAGTTGTGATCATCTCCGTGATTGTGTCCTCCACAACACTCGTGACCATCTTCATGATGTCCATGACCTCCACAGCATTCATGCTCTTCTTCGTGATGATGTCCACCACATCCACATCCATGATGAGAGTGTTCATGCTCAGCAGCTAATTTTTCCATTTCAAATAATTCTTTTTCCATTTGTTCATATGTTGGAAGAGCTGCTTCTGTATCATATTCTTCACCAGTCCAGTCAGCATACATCATTTGATTTCCATTAGTTAATATTATTCTACCTGCAGTAGTTATATTATCAACATCTTCTAAGAAATCTATTTGTTTTTGTACTACTTCGCCTTCTAATTCTACATCTTCATCTAAACAGCTAACTAACATAACTGGAACTAAGTAGTCTTCTTTATCTTTAACACTTACTATTATATCTATTATACCCTCTGCACCTTCTTCAAACTCTGATAATGGTACATCAGTGTCTATCATATCATGTGGTACTAATAAGTCCTCCATTAAATACTTTATAACTCTTTCTTTTACTAATTGTTTTGACATAGTACTTATCCTTTCTAACTTATAGATATAAATATCTATATTTTTCCTATTTTCATATTATAATATATTTCTTATTTTTTCAATATTTGAATACAAAATCATAACTTAATTATACCCTTTTTTTACATATTTAATTACATATTTGAAATTTGATTAAATACATTACTTTGTAACTTATAGTTAGTAAAAAGCAATTATGGTATATATTTTTATTTTATAAATCCTCTGAGAAATTCATATCAATTTATATATAACAGCAGAAAAATAGCTATTTTCCAATATTTTTTAGTCAAATCATGCATAATATATCAATTTTCACTTGCCTATTATATTACTTTTTTACATTTTTCTACACTTTATTACAGTACTTTACAGTTACAAAGTTGTAGCATTTATGTTAGTATAAATATGCGAAAGGGACAACCCCTTAAATTGCAAGTTACAATTTAGTAACAATATGAATCGCAAATAAAATC
>UQFE01000066.1 GCA_900540255.1 uncultured Clostridium sp. | reverse complement strand
TCAATTGTGGTACTGCTGATGGTTACTATGGTAATGATACTAAAAATGCAGTAATAAATTTACAAAACACATTTGGAATTACTGCTGATGGTATTGTTGGTCCTACTACTTGGAAGTATCTTTTTGAAACAAATGCATCTGTATCTAACATATTAAAAGTAGCTGGAAATATTGGATTATTTGAAAATGCTGAATTTACATTCACTGAGCTTAACTCAAAAACCCCTGAAGTAAGGCTATCACTATCTCCTGCCATATATGTACAAGGAGAATTATCACTTACAGGCTCTCTATCAGGTTCAATGACAAATAACTATATAAATTTATCTTTATCTCCAGATACTATTACAACTAATATAATTAATAATTTATCTACAATTAATATTGAGCATGATATTGATCCAAAAACTCTTAAAGCATCAATATCTCAATTAACACAAACACAAAATATAAATGATAACATTAGTTATTCTATTACTCTAAATGACTTTGGTGCTCTTGAAATTACCCTTGAAGCTGTTATTCCTGCTAATACTGATATTAATTTTGGAGAAATAAATCTTAATTTAGGGGTTAATCTTTATCAAAGACTTATAGTTACAATAAAACCTAACCGTTTGCCTCCGCCTTCTAATAATGGTGTTATTTCTGAAATAGCTATTCCTCTTTATAAACCCGAATCAGAAATATTACCCAATGATGTTGTCATTAAAAATATGAAATATGTTAATTATATATCACTAATAGCAGTTGCCTTACTTACAGGAATGAAGGTTATATCTACTACTCTAGCTTCAACAGCAAGCGGACCATTATCAATTCTTCTTGCTTTAGTATTCTTCATATTAAGATAAAGTAGATAAAAACTTATTCAAATTTTTATATTTATTTAGAAAGTAATTTTCCTAAATAAATAAATAATACCAAGATAATGAGATTAATATAAAAATAAATAAACGTTTAAGGACTTTAATAAAATTTTTCATTATTAATTTTCCTCCTAAAATAAATTTCAAAAATTTGTTTTTTATGTTATTATAATTATGTTTTGATTATATCATACACAGGAGGAATTTTATGAAAATTGTCTATAGAAATGATTATAATGACTATACTAATTATATAACATTTGTTCAAACTAAACTTAAATACGCAGAATATCTAATTTCCTGTGTTTTTATATTTATTTTAATAAGTGCTTATATAGATTGGTTTAATGACAAATTAACAAATATTCATATAATATTAATAAGTTTTGCAGCTGGAATTCCACTTATTATTTTTCTTTGTTTCCATAAAATATATGGTCTAATTAGTATAAAAAAGCTAAATTCTTTTGTTTCATTAAATAATTTACTATCAACAAAAAAATTAGAAATAAAAGAAAAAGAAATAATTTTTACATTTTCTAATGATAAGATAAGTAAATTTGAATTTAAAGATATAAAAAATATTCTTCAATTCAAAAATTATATATGTATATTAAGAAGTGATGTTAATTCATTAATATTTACTCCAATTATTCCAAATAGTGCGTTTGAAAATGAAGAAGCTAAAAAAGAATTTATAGAATTACTTTCAAAAAAATAAAAACTGCGCAGAAGATTAATTCTACGCAGTTTTTTGAAAGTAATTTATTTTATTTCAGTTAATATTCCACTATTCATATTATATATTTTATCGCATAGTACAGTTATATCATCTTTATTATGGCTGGCTAATAAAATAGTAACTCCATTATTTTTTTGTTCTAATAAAAGTTTTCTTATTTGATTTACACTCTCATGATCTAATCCATTCATAGGCTCATCAAGAATCAATATTTTAGGACTTTCCATAATTGCTTGAGCAATACCTAATTTTTGCTTCATACCTAGAGAATATTTTTTTACTTCCTTTTTGTCATAAGGATTTAAGCCCACTAAAGATATGGCATTTATTATATCATTATCATTAATTTTATTATTAATACTAGCTAGAATTTTAAGATTGTTAAAAGCTGAGTATTGAGGAAGGAATCCAGGACTTTCTATTATTATACCTACATCTTTTGCAAAGTATCCATTTTCTATAGAATTATCAAGAACTTTAATACTTCCAGAAGTTTTATTAATAAGGCCACATATAGCTTTAAAAAACATTGATTTTCCAGAGCCATTTTTACCAACTATTCCATATATTTTTCCTTTTTCAAAGTTTACAGTTATATTATTTAATATAGGGATATCATTGATTATTTTAGATAAGCCTTCTATTGTGATTGAATAATTAGTTTTAATAATATCATCTCCTTCTTAAGTTAAATAATTTATAAAATCATTTAATAGTATATTTTTTTTACTTATTAAGTAATTTACAATAATTAGAACTGTTAAATATGTATATGAAACAGAATATTTAAGGTTCAAAGAATAATGTTTTGCTAATATACATCTGTTTAAAGGTAGAAATTGGTCTATAGATAATAGATTCCCTAAAAGTATAGAACTATATAATATGCAAATTATAATAATATATGATATATTATGTTTTTTTAATATTAAAATAAGGTTTAAATATAAAGTTATAATAAAATAACTAGATAAAAACATTAAAAAAGACATTTTTAATATTTCTAAAGATTCCGATATATGTACTTTTTTATGAAAAAAGAACATGTATATTATACAGATTGTTACAATAAGAATATAATATAAAATGCAACTAAATAAGAGTGTTAAATGTATAGATATATACCATTTATTTTTATTATTAAATCTAAAAATTGTATAGATATTTATTTTTTTTAATTGGTAGTATAAAAAATCACCCAATAAGTATATTAAATAAAATTGATTAAAACTCCAAAAAAAAGTAGCTAATAAGTTTTCAGTTATATTTATAGGACCATAAAATATTGATTTAAATATTTCACTGCTACTTTGTAAATAATAATAGTTAGTGTAATTGTTTATCAAAATTAAAATATAGAATGTTAATATAATAAATATTTTATTATATGAAAATATTGATTTAATATTGTTTTTTATAAAATGTAAATTCATTTCCATTAGTTTGCACCTAGGGTTAAATCTTTTTTTTGAATTAAGTATTTTCCTAAAACAAAAAGTATAAATAAAAGTATGAACCAATAAATAAAGCGGTAAGTAATAAAAGTTAATATTGAACTTTTATCAGTATATCCGGTTATAAAAAATATATTATAAGTAAAAGTAAATTTTTTTATAAAATTACCGGCTGAATCTAATGCTAAATTTAATAATATAATTATAATAGTCATAATAAATGAAATACTTCTATTGTTAAACAATATATTAAATACTGAAAAAATAATACCAACTGTACAAAAATATAAAAATACTAAAAGATTTATAATAAATGTATAAAGTAGAGGATCTATTTTATCAGTTAGCAATAGTAAGTTTTCTTGGGTGAAAAATATATTTAATGTGCCTGTCATAGTTTTAAAAAAATATGGGCTCCATTGATTATTAAAAGAAACACTATAAATAGATTCAGTAAAAGCTATTAAATTAATAAAAGATAGGAATATAATCGAAGAAATAACTATAGTTAAAATATTTAGATTATATACCTGATGTTTACTTTTAAACTTTAATAGTATATATTGTTCAAAGTTAGAATTTTCATATAATTTATATAAAAAAAATAAGAAAAATAGACTTAGAAATAGAAAGATATTTAAGTAGTTTAATTGATTTAAAATTACATCATAATAATTAAAATTTGAATTATTTATAGTTAGAGCAATAAACAATATAAAGTTGTAAGATGCCACAAATGCAAATAAAACAAATGAAATATTATAAGTAAATTTTAGCTTTAAAAAATTAATTATTTTTTTCATCTTTAAATAATACTCCAGTAAAAAATAGTATAACACCTATAATAAATAGAATTATTTGATATAGAATAATGTTTGATTCTGCTGCAATTGGATTTAATGTATATAATATGTTTGCATTTAAATTTGTTAGTCCTATACTTACTAATAAAGTTCCTGAAAGAAAATAATAAAAAAATGATGAAAGCGTTGTTAAGTATCTATTTTTTATCCAGGGAGATAGTCCAAGTGATAAAGTAGAAAAAACAACATTAAAAATAAATGAAACTCCAAGTAGAAGTAGAAAGTATAAGATTCTGCTTTGATAGTAGATAAAATTAAATGGTCCAGTTATATCGTGTAGATGATTATTATTTACTCCTAGCAATATAATTAAAAATAAAATTATAATAGAAGATGCAAAAGTAATAACAATACCACTAACTAAAGCATTAACTAATAGTTTAATAGTAATATATTTAATTTTATTAGTACGTATATAAATATAATTTAAAAATCCACTTTCACTATCTAAAAGATATGAGTCAGAAAAAACTAAAGAGGCTAAGATAGGAGCAATTAATACAAGCAAGTCTTTTCTTATATATATATACACATCCAAGGAATCATAAATAACTTTGAATTCATTTAAATTAAAGCCTTCAATATTTATAAAGTTAAAAAAAGATATAAGTAATAAACCTAAAGTTATTATAAATACATAAACTGATCTTCTAGAAAATAAAACTCTTTTAAATTCATTTTTAAAATAATAATTCATTGATATACTCTCCCTAAATAAATAACATATAATCAATAATATGATTATATGTTATTTCAATTATTGTGCGTCAAACACTCCTATAATATCACAGGCATGCCATGTACTTGAGTCTGTTTTAGCTTTCATGTGAACTCTTTGTCCCTTGTATTTATTAGCTGTAGTACTAGACAAGTACATATATTTTACTCCAGTACCACTAAAATTTGATTTAGAAGATAAATCACTATTGCTAGTATTTTGCACCCACATATCTACTCCTGAACCAGGCCAACCAAAATATGAACAGTTATAAGTTGCATAAGTATTTGATGTTTCTTTTAATACATCATTACTAGTTTTTGAACCTGTAGTTGGTAATTGGACATTAAAGTCAGTAGTTGCTGCAAAAGCGATTTTTGATACTGAAAAGAATAAAACTAATGCAAACATTGATGAAATAATTTTTTTCCTAATTTTATTTCCTCCTATACATAAAAATTACAAAATTTATTTTAGCATTATATGTATAATTTTGCAATAAAAAATAAAAAAGAGAATATTATTGAATAAAAATGTAAAAAAGGAAATTAAGGAAGTTAATAGGTGAATGAGAATAAAAAAAGAAAATATTAAGGTTATAAGTTAGGGAATTAGGTTAATAAAAAATAGAAAAGTCATAATCAATGAAGAAAAAGAAACAATAAAAAAACTGAAAATATAGTTAAAAAGTAGTTAGATAGAGAAATTACAAATTATTAAGCAAATAAGTTAAATAATATTAGAAGAGTATTTGTAGATGAATTAAATAAATGTATTTTATACTTAACTTGTGTGCCAAATTTTCATTAAAAAGTCAGCCATCAAT
>UQFE01000065.1 GCA_900540255.1 uncultured Clostridium sp. | reverse complement strand
AAAAAAATGGCTAAAAGAATCATAAAATCCATTTTCCATATTTACCATATATTGATGGCTGACTTTTTAATGAAAATTTGGCACACAAGTTAAGTATAAAATACAACAACCATCTTTATTATATTTTTCTCATAGTTATTTAGATTATTAATAGAATCTAAAACTTCAATATTACTTTCTATAAAATCATACCCCCATACTATCTCTTCATAATTATAATCCTCATTATTTTTTCTTCTATCATTTTTTTTGATAATCTTATGTACTCATTTTTTAATGCTTTAGAAAAATAAGATAATACTTGTTTATCTTCATAATTAACAATTGATAATTCATCTATATTTTTTATAAGTTTTATTAAAAAAACATATAAATCTTGCTTAGTATCTTCCCCATTTAATTTTCTTGAATATTTATTTATTATGTTATCAAAAATAGCTAATATATCTAATATACTTTCATCTTTATTATATTTTTTTACATCTATAATTTTAAAAATCAATTCTTTATTCATTAATTCCCCTCCTATTTTTTAAAAAGAAAGGAATTATATAATAGTAAATATAGAATTTTTCTACAAATTTATACATTCTTTTATCAATTTATACATTTTTTTAGCTTATTAATTATTTTTTATTTTTAATGTACGAAAGCTACTAAATGCAGTTAAAAAGTTCACTTAAATATGTTTTTATTACGATTAGATAGTTTATTTGCTTAACCAAATTCTTTAGAATGTTTACTTTAGTCATATTATTTACTTTATATATTATGAAGGAGGTGAACTAAATGGATACTGATCTATTTAATTTTTTAACAACCCAAGGAACTTTTGCTTTATTATTTGGATATCTTCTACTATACGTTCTAAAACAAAATCAAATTAGAGAAGAAAATTATCAAAAAATAATAGAGCAACTTAATGATGCTCTTCCAACAATAAAAACTGACTTAGAAGACATAAAAAAAATGGTTATGTAAAAATAATATTAATAAGAGAAGGAGGAATCAATTTGACTCCTCCTTCTCTTATTAATATTATTTTAAAACCTTTTCTAAAACTTATACTACGTTTTAATTAATATCTTCCAGGTTGTCCATATATATATGGTGAATTTGGTTTAGTTGCTAAACCTGTATTCATATAAAAATTATCCCCTTCTGTAAGGAAACTTATTGGTGTAGTAGATACAGACCAACCACAAATTCTCATCCAATGTTTTCTAGTCGCTCCAGACGTTGCTCCTAAAGAACCTGCTACATAATGATTAGCATATATTGTCTTAACATGAACTGCATTACCATTATATACATTCATACTTTCGCTAATTCTCCAATATGGTCTATAAACACCTGATATATTAACTATTCCTAAATAATGAGTATTTGAAACATAAGCATTTATACCACTTCTACTATGTTGTTTTGTGTTTATATAACCTTCAGACATAGCTCCACTTGAAGTCATAAAATAAATTTTCATATTTCTTGCATAAGAACTTGAAACTCCTAAACACAAGAAAATTTCTTTTTCATATAAAGCTCCTATAACACTCCCTCCTGTGGGTGCTGAATAAACCGTATAAGTTCCAGGAGTATTATGTATTTGCATAAACTGTGGGAATGAATAACTACCTAATAAAGTATTACCTCCAGTTATTGTCCCACCATATCTAGCTGCAGCTTCTGCATCCTTACTAAGAATATTTTCCATTTCTTCATCAAAAGCTTTCTTAATTTCTTCATCTTCAAAATTTATATTTATTGTCTTTTAAATTACATTTCCTTCATTGTCTAATATCTTATCTTCAAACCTTTCTTCACCAAATCTTTTAATCATAGCTTCAGCTACGTCTTTTAACAATTCATGTGCCTCTGTATCTTCTACAAACTCTTGTTCATAACCATCTTTTACATAATTGAAGTTTTGGCAATCTTCACACCCATCGTCACAGCAATCACAGCCAACTTCAATAATTTCTTCTAAATTTTCTTTATCCATTACTAATTCCTCTGTAATTGATTCTTTTAAAATTTCTTTTTCCATATTTTCACCTTCACAATTTAATATGTGCCTTTCATAATATTTTGTTTGTATTACACCTATATAAGAAGTATAAAGATCTTAATTTGTAAATAACTAATTAAACAAAAAAAAATTTTTTATACTGTTTACAAATATTAAAAATCTCTCTTTCTAATTAATGACTAGTCAAAAAATAATTATTAAAATAAAAAGGAGGCTTAATTATGTTATTACAATTAGGCGATATAGGAGATAATGTTAAATATCTTCAATATGGATTACACATTTTATGTTGTTCACCAAATGGATTTGATGGTAAATTTGGTGACGGTACACTTACTTCTGTAAAGAAATTTCAATCAAAATATGGATTAGTTAGTGATGGAATTGTAGGTGATTATACTTGGAATAGATTAAAAGATGAAATTACCTCAATTCAATATCAACTAAACAATAAAGGATTTAATGTTGGTACTGCTGATGGTATAGCCGGTACTGCTACTTATAATGGTGTTATTTCATTCCAAAATAAAAATGGATTAACTGCTGATGGACAAGTTGGCCCTGCTACTTGGGATATTTTATTTGATACTATCTCTGGTGGGAATAGCTATAGTAGAATATTAAAAGTTACTTCGCCTTTAATGTATGGTGAAGATATTAAAGCTGTTCAAAATAAACTAAATTCTTTAGGTTATAATGCTGGTACTGCTGATGGTTATTATGGTGAAGGTACTAGAACTGCAGTTATTAACTTTCAAACTGCAAGAGGACTTGATATTGACGGTGAGGTAGGGCCTAATACTTGGAATACTTTATTTAATACTTCTAGTTCTGGAGGAAATGGAGTAACAAGTAATATAAGAAAAGTATTTATTGATCCTGGTCACGGTGGAACTGATCCTGGTGCATCTGGAAATGGATTATATGAAAAAGAAGTTGTGTTATCAATATCTAAAAAAGTTAGAAACATTTTAATTTCAAAAGGTTTTGAGGTTGAACTTAGCAGATCTACAGACCAATATGTATCATTATCAGATAGAGCTGCACAAGCTAATGCTTGGGATGCTGATCTTTTTGTATCTATACACTGTAACTCAGCTACTAGCTCTTCAGCTAATGGAACTGAATGTTATACTTATCCAACTGCTAATACTTCAACAAAATCATTGTCAAAAAATATGGCATCAGCATTAGCAAGTAAATTAGGTCTTACTAACAGAGGACATAAAGAAGCAAATTTTGCAGTTTTAAGATTATCTAATATGCCTGCTATTCTTATAGAAACTGCATTCATTAATAATGCAAATGATGCTAGTAAATTAAAAACTAGAGAAAATGATTTTGCTTCTGTAATAGCAAATCAAATTGCTAATACTTCTATAGATAGTTCTACAGGTGGATCTTCTAATGGAAATACTAGTGCTGAATACAGTAGAAATTTAAAAGTTACATCTCCTTTGATGTATGGTGAAGATATTAAAGCTGTTCAAAACAAGCTAAATTCTTTAGGCTTCAATTGTGGTACTGCTGATGGTTACTATGGTAATGATACTAAAAATGCAGTAATTAAATTCCAAAATAAATTTGCTATTACAGCTGATGGTATTGTTGGTCCTACTACTTGGATGTATCTTTTTGAAACAAATGGTTCGATAGAAGATATATTAAAGGTAGCTGGAAATATTGGACTATTTGAAAATAGTACCTTAACTTTTATGGATCTCAAGAACCCAACCCAAGAGATAAGAGTATCACTGTATCCTGCTATCTACTTAAAAGGTGAATTAGGAATTAACCAAAGTTTATCAGGTTCAACATCAAATGGTATTATAAACCTAGCACTATCTCCAAACACTATTTCAAGTAACATTATTAAAGATTTATCAACAGTTAATATTACACATAATATTGATAAAGATACCCTTGCAGAATCAATAGAGAAACTAACCGCTATCAAAAAAATTGGTAATACCATGACTTATTCTATTAGTGTAACTAATCTTGGTGAAATTGAAATTAAACTGGAAGCTTACCTTCCGGCTAATACTGAGCTCAGTTATAAAGGAACAACTATAAAGTTAGGTTCAAAAATTTATCAAAGACTTATAATTAAAATAAAACCAGATTATTTACCAACGCCTTCAGGAAATGGACTTAAAACTCAAATAACAGTCCCTCTTTATAAAAAGAATCCAGAAACTAATGACAATGTAGAAAATAATATTATTATGACTTCTATTATGATAGCCACTGCAGTTACTTTAGTTGCAAGTTTACCTATCGCTTATGGAATTATCAAAGCTGGTCCAGTTATTGGTACCGCAGCAACATTTATTATCAATTTGATAACACAATTTTACAGTAAAGTTTTTTCTTAGATCTCTATATCATTTAGATGTTACTTTATTCAAATAATAAAATAAATAAATCCAAGCTATAATAATAAAAAGCATTATTAAGAATATTATTATTTGTATTAACAAAGTTAAAAATTTTTTCATATATACAACTCCTTAAACTAAATAAAGATTAATTTTATAATTTAAAAAAATTATGGTATAATTTAATATATTATTAAATTATACCATAAATAGGAGAAGAATTATGAAATTCATTTATACTAATACTATTGATCAATATACTAATTACTTAAAATTAGAAAAATTGAAACTTAAAATATTAAAAAAAATATTTCCAATAATTTTTTTAATAATTTTTTTAATAGGTTGTTTTTTTTGGTTTAATCATAAAATAACAAATATACAAATAATATTAGTTTCACTTGAAACTTTAATTCCTGCTATATTCTTTTTATATTTTCCTGAGATATACTTTTCAATTTCAAAAAAAATAATTAAAAGATTAATATTATCATATAAGGTTCTACCAGAAAAAGAATTAGAAGTATGTAAACATGAAATAATCTATAAATTCTCTAATAATCACGTAGATAAATTTTTATTTGATAATATAAAAAATATTTTAGAATTTGAAGATTCTATATATATATTAAGAAATGATAATAACTCTTTAATATATACTCCAATTATTCCAATTAGTACGTTTGAAAATGAAGAAGCTAAAAAAGAATTTATAGAATTACTTTCAAAAAAATAAAAATGAAAAAATTTATATGAATAATGTATAATTTATTTTATTACAATTAAAATAATTTGTTTCTGTGAGGTATAAAATGAAAAAATATAAAATTATATATATATATTTTTTTTTAGTGGTAATAAATATTATTTCAATAAGAATATTTAATGAAAGAGTATTTTTACTAAATGATGCTATAATTAGCTTAATTATTAATATAGTTACATTGATAGTTAGTTTTAAAATATTTAATATAGATAAAAAGAGTATTAGATTATTTATATTTTTTATTAGTATATTAATGACTATAATAATATTGGAGAATAATTATCTTATATCATATTATAATCAAAGTACATTAGATCCAGTATGGTATAATTGGATATTGATATTGATACATATGATTTTAATGCCGTTTAGTGATATATTTACAGTTATGTATAAAATAAAAATGTTTAAGTTAGCAATTATTATAATTCCTATATTTATTTTGTTTTCGTATATAGTTTATAGAAAAGCCTCTGTTAAAAAAATCAAGTAGGGGTAGCGTCCGGAAAATGCGGATTTCACACGTTAAGAGCATTTTCCCCGCTGATACCAATGGTTTGCAGACTTTTTA
>UQFE01000064.1 GCA_900540255.1 uncultured Clostridium sp. | reverse complement strand
ATATTATTTTAACTTAGTTCGTCTTAATGTGTCCACTACTTTATACTAACACCAATCAAGGAACGATAGTGACTAAGATAAGTATTTAGCACGTTACATGCAAGAGATGTCAAAGATACTTAAGGAAACAACTTTGAAAGAAAATAAGAAATAATTGATAAAAAATTTATATTAGAAGATTAGATATTTAGACGCAATAAGGAGTGAAAAATAATTTCTTAAGGCGTCTTTTTTATAGGAGGAAAATTAAAATGAAAGCAATTATTTATACGTCAAATACCGGTAGTACAGCTCATTATGCAAAGCTGTTAGCAGAAAAAGTTAATTTGCCTGTATATAATATTAAATAGGTAAGTTATGAAAGTTTTAATTAACACATTAATAGCGGATTTGTTTCTTAAATTATATACATCAGTTGGTTGGATTGTATCTTGTAAAGAACAAGTAGAACGAGCATTAGAAAATACATTGGCATTATTTATGGCATATGAAGATGATAAGCCTGTTGGAATGGTTAGGATTTTAGGGGATAGTGGAATGTCATTTTATATAAAGGGTTTTGCGGTGATACCTAAATATCAAGGAAAAGGTATTGGCAAGCTTCTTATTTCAGAAGTGCAGAATTATATATTGAGTAACATTGATAAAGATTGGTCAGTTAGTTTGGAATTGATTAGTACAAAAGAAGGAGTAAAATTTTATAAAAAGAATGGATTTGAGGAAAGGCTATGTGAATGGGATGGGCCTGGTATGTTTAAAATGATTAAAAACATATCTAATTTAATTAGTGATTGAAGCATAGGTATGAAATTTGTTTATTTCATGTTTTATATAATAGTTAAGTAGTTTATAGAAATTTTAAGTTGCTTTAAGATTTATTTTATATTATTAGATAATTATTTATATACTTTATTTGTTAAATCATTATCTAATATGGTATAATTTTTATTACATAAATACAATAAATGGAAAATTTGGTTTTGATTAATATATTTAATATAAAGTAATTGTAGGTGAAATATGAACAATAAAAAAGATGTGCATGTAGCATTGCAGGAAAGTTTTAAAAAGTTAATACTCAAGCATAACTTTGATAAGATAACAATTAAAATGATAACTGATGATGCTGGTCTTATTAGGCCAACATTTTACAACCATTATGCAGATAAATATGAGGTTTTAGAAGAAATTTTTTATAATGATATCTTTAAGGGAAGTAAAATGCTTATTGAGAATAAAATGCCATATGAAGCTATATATTATATGTTTTCAAGAATAGAAAGCAATAAGAAATTTTACTTACAAGCAATAAAAATAACAGGGCAAAATTCTTTTGAAGAAATTATAAATAATAATTTAATAAAAATTTTTAAGAATTTGTTTAATCAATATGATATTAATAATAGTAAAGAAAAGTTTTCAGTAAATGATATTGCAGAATATTATTCCAGGGGATTAACTTTCATAATTAAAAGGTGGATTGAACAAGGAGTAAAAATATCATCAAGAGAATTAGCAGATAAATATAAGATTTTAGTAACTAATTCATTAGATGATATAATACATGCTTTAACTTAATAATAATTTAAATTATAAAAACTCTAGTATGTAAATTGAATATTAGAGTTTTTTTATTTCAAAATATACAATTTAATGAATTTGTATTTTTAAAATTACAAAAAAATAAAATTGTTTATTTATTAAAACAAAATAAATAAATTATATATTCCAAAAGGTGGAATATGGTATTAAAATAAAAAGCATGAGGAGGGAAGTGGATGAATGAGGTTATGGGAAATAATTATAGTTTCAGTAGGGTTATCATTAGATGCATTCACCATAGCAGTATGTAGGGGATCTACACAGGGAAAATTGAATAAGCTAACGGCTACATTAGTTGGAATCATATTTGGTTTAATTCAAACATTGATGTTAGCTGCTGGAATGATTATTGCAATATACCCTATGTTAAATATACAAAATGAAAAAATTATATCTATTAATCAATGGTTTTCAGCAATCATACTAATTTATTTAGGTATAAAATTTTTAAAAAACTCATTTAAAATTAATAAGTATGAAGAAAAACGGCAAGAGTTTTTTGGATATAAATACAGTATGGCATTAGCATTTGCAACAAGTATAGATACCTTTATTTTAGGTATTGGATTTGGATTATTAAGAACAAATCTTATAACAAATATGATAGTTTTATTTATTGTTACAAGCATATTAGTTGCATATGGGTTATGGGTTGGATACTGTATGGGAAACAAATACAAAAAACAAATAGATATATGTGGAGGAATCATTCTTTTAACTATTGGCATAAAGATTATATATAATTATTTTAATATTATATGAAGGGGAGAGATATTTAAATGTTAAGTCCAAAGTATAAGATTCAACAATTTGCATTAAAACAAGTTTTGGGGTATTTGAAGAAAGATCCTCAAAAAAATTTACCTAAGATAATGGAATGGGTAAGAAAATTTGATACAGAAAATATATATGTAGATCAATATGATATGATTGAAGAATACTTAAGAGATCCTAATAATAACTGGACTCAGTTAATGTGTAACATAATCAATAATGTACATCCAAAAATAGTTCAAACAGTATTTACAAATTTTTTATTAAATGCATCAATTAGGGGTTGGGCTGAAATACAAAAAAATAAAGAAAAGTATGGTCATGAAATACCATTTACAATATTAGTAGATCCAACAACAGCTTGTAATAAACATTGTATTGGATGTTGGGCTGCAGATTATAATAAGGCATTAAATTTAAGTTATGAACAATTAGACAAGTTGTTTACAGAAGGAAAAGAGTTAGGAATATACTTTTATATAATGACTGGTGGGGAACCATTGGTAAGGAAAAAAGATATATTAAAGCTTGCTAAAAAACATAATGATTGTGTATTTATGTTCTTTACAAATGGTACTTTAATAGATAAACAGTTCTGTGATGATTTAATTGAAGTTGGTAATTTAGTACCAACAATTAGTGTTGAGGGATTTGGAGATGCTACAGATGGAAGAAGAGGAGAAGGTTCTTGGAATGATATAATGAGAGCTATGGATCTTATGAAATCTAATAAAATACCATTTGGATTCTCAACTTGCTTTACAACAGCAAATTGTGATAGTGTTCTTTCAGAAAAATTTATTGATTTAATGATAGATAAGGGAGCTTATTTCTCTTGGTACTTTACATTTATGCCAATAGGATGTAAGACAGATACTTCATTAATGGCAAATCCAGATCAAAGAGAAAAGTTATATAGAACAATTAGAGCATGGCGTAACACTAAATCAATATTTAATATGGATTTTTGGCATGATGCAGAATATGTTGGAGGATGTGTTGCAGGTGGAAGAAGATATTGTCATATAAATGCAAATGGTGACGTAGAACCTTGTGTATTTTGTCATTATTCAAATGCAAATATAAAGGATGTTTCTTTAATTGAAGCTTTGGGTCAACCATTATTTATTGAATATCAAAAGAATCAACCATTTAATAAAAATCAATTTAGGCCATGTCCAATATTAGATAATGCTCCTAAGATAGCAGAAATGGTTAAGAATTCAGAAGCTAAGTCTACTGAGTTTATAGATCCTGAAAATGTAGATGACTTATGTAATAAAACTATAAATTATGGATTAACTTGGGCTAAGAGAGCAGAAACATTATGGGAAGAAAATATGGAAAATAAGAGAAAAGCCAAAGAAGAAAAGGAAAGAATAAAAAGGGAAAAAGAGGATTGTTTAATAAAAAATTAAATAGAATAAAATAAGCGGTAGGGAAAACTTACTGCTTATTTTATTGAATAAAAATTATAATAAATGGAATAATTTTAAATAAGGGGCTTATTATAGGCTATACTTTGCTGTTTATTAGTATAATCATAGCGCCATAAGAATTAAATAAGCAGCAAAGTTTAATTATTAAATAAAATAAAAGAATAGGAGTTTATTTATGGATTTAGAAAAGAACTTTTTAAAAACATTTTTAAATAAATTCAAGGGGGTTTGCTTTAATATAAGATTTTGGGATGGAGAAGATTTTAAGGTAGGGAATGAAGAAGTAAGATTTAATATTATTTTACATAAACCATTAAGAAAAAAGGATATGTTAACAAGTACCTCATTATCATTTGGAGAAGCTTATATGAGAGGAGATATAGAAATAGAAGGAGATTTATTTGTTGTATTTGATGAATTACTTAAATGCATTGATGAGTTTTCAACTAATTTTGGAGCATTAACAAAGATATTTGGAGGAGCAACATCTAAGAAAAAGCAAAAAGAAGAAGTTTCATCACATTATGATATAGGAAATGATTTTTATAAGATATGGTTAGATGATACATTAAGCTATTCTTGTGCATATTTTAAAAATAATGATGATTCCTTATATGATGCTCAAATGAATAAAATTCATTATATTTTAAGGAAATTAAATCTATCTGAAGGATTATCATTACTTGATATTGGATGTGGATGGGGAGGGTTACTTATTGAAGCAGCAAAAATTTATAAAATAAGAGGATTAGGAATTACATTAAGTGAAGAACAATATAAGGCATTTAAAGAAAGAATAGAAAAAGAAAGTCTTCAAGAATACTTAGATGTAAAGCTAATGGATTATAGAGAATTAGAAAATAGCAAATTATCATTTGATAGAATAGTTAGCGTTGGGATGATAGAACATGTAGGAAGACCTAATTATGATTTATTTTTTAAAAATGTAAATGTTGTTTTAAAAGAAAGTGGATTATTTTTGCTTCATTATATTAGTGGGCTTAAAGAATCAGAAGGTGATGCATGGATTAAAAAATATATATTTCCTGGGGGAGTTATACCAAGTTTAAGAGAAATTATAAGTATTTCATCAGAATATAAATATCATATTTTAGATGTGGAAAGTTTAAGATTACATTATAAAAAGACCTTATTAATGTGGGCTAAAAATTTTGATAATAATATAGATAAAATTAAAGCTATGTTTGATGATGAATTTATAAGAATGTGGAGAATGTATTTATATTCATGTGCAGCTTCATTTAATAATGGAGTTATAGATTTACATCAGATATTATTTGTAAAAGGTGTTAATAATAATTTACCTATGACTAGGAGTTATATGTATAAATAATATAAAAAAAGTGGCATAAGCCACTTTTTTTGTCCTAATATTTTAAAACACACTTAAATTATTGATTAATTTATTATTATTCACCAAGAATTTCGTTAATAGCATTTTTATAAGCATCAGCTTTTGCGCCAAATATTGCTTGAATTCCGTTTCCAACTTCGACAACACCAGCAGCTCCTAGAGATTTTAATTGATCCTTATCAACATTTGCCTTATCTTTAACTTCAACTCTTAATCTTGTAATACAAGCATCAACAGATATTATGTTTGCTTCTCCACCTAAAGCAGCTAATACTAAAGGAGCTTTTTCAGCTATTTCACCCTTAGCAGAAGTTTTTGTTGGAGCAGCTTCAGCAGCAGCACCTTTACCTTTTTGGTAATCAGCTTTTGTGAATAATTTAGTTTCTTCGTTATCCTCTTCTCTACCTGGAGTTTTTAAGTTTAACTTAGTAATTAAGAAGTAGAATACTACATAATATAATACTGCATATACAGCACCAACAGCTAAAACCCAATACCAGTTAGTTGGAACACCAGCACCAGCTGGAAGTAAACCAAATAATGCATAGTCAATTACACCACCAGAGAATGTCATACCTATGAATACATTTAATATATCCATTAAGAAGAATGCTAAACCTGAAAATACACAGTGTACAGCATATAAAGCTGGAGCAACGAATAAGAATGTAAATTCTAATGGTTCAGTTATACCAGTTAAGAATGACGTTAATGCAGCTGTAGCTAATAATGAACCAACAACTTGTTTCTTGTTTGGCTTAGCAGCTTTGTACATAGCAAATGCAGCACCAGGAAGACCAAACATCATGAATGGGAATTTACCAGCCATAAATCTAGTAGTTCCACTAATTACATCGCTCATAGTTGAAGCAGAAGCACCAACTAAGCTTGACATACTTGATAATTGAACGAAGTAAGCAGTATTTGCACCAGCAACAGTTTGAACAGCACCATTAACTAAAACATTACCTTCAACTAATGAACTATACCAGAATGGAGTATAGAATACGTGATGTAATCCAAATGGTATTAAGGCTCTTTCAATTAATCCGTAGAAGAATGTACCAATTGCACCAGCATTTTTAACTAAAGTAGATAATACACTAATACCATCTTGAACAACTGGCCATACAAATGCTAATATAGCACCAACAAATGCCATAGTAACAGCAGTAACTATAGGAACAAATCTTGATCCAGAGAAGAATCCTATAATAGCTGGTAATTGAATAGTATGGAATTTATTGTGTAATAAAGCTGTTATTAAACCAGTAATTATACCACCAAATACTGACATATTTAATGTAAATATACCAACATTAGTAGTAACATATGAACCGTAATTACCAACTGAATCAGGAGTAACAACTCCTAATTGAGTAACACCTAAAGATAAAAGTGTAGATATAACTTGGTTCATTACAAAGAATCCAAATACAGATGCTAAAGCAGCAGTACCTTTATCTTTTTTTGCTAAACCAACAGCAACACCAACAGCAAATAATATTGGTAAGTTACCAAATACGATATCTCCTACATTTTTCATAACTGTTAATACAGCAGTAACTGCAGGAATGTTAACAAAACTAATTAATCCTTTATAGATTGCAGGGGCATCTTGTAAAGTTGCGATACCTAAGAAAGCACCACCGATACCAAGTAATATACCTGCAATTGGAAGGGCAGCAATTGGAAGCATTATAGCTTTACCAATTCTTTGTAAAAATTGCATCATTGTGATTATTCCTCCTAGAATTTATATTTTAAATTAAATAAACATAATAGCATGAGCTTGATAGAATATTGTAATTAAACAATAAAAAAAGGCTCAAATATCTATAAATTATATAATTATCCCTAAGTATCATTTTGGAATAAACAACAATTTATACATATTTAAGCCTTGCCTGCATTACCAGTAACACACTAATTATTAGATTACATTACATATAATAACATAATCTAAATTTAATGTAAAGCTTTTTTTGAAAAATATAATAAGGAATTACTTAATAAGTGGATTTATAGGAATAAATGGGGCTGTCGCACTAAAACTTTTATACACAATATATTGTTTTAAAAAATAAA
>UQFE01000063.1 GCA_900540255.1 uncultured Clostridium sp. | reverse complement strand
TTGAAAAAGGAAAAATCTCAATATGGATACGTTTGTCCATATTTCGAGTAGCAGTAAAATATTATGAACTTTGCAATAAAGACATTTAATGAATTAACAATTGATGAATTATATGAAATTGTAAAATCAAGATTTGAAGTTTTTGTTTGTGAACAAAAGATTGTTGAAGATCAAGAATTTGATGATAAAGATAAAGTTAGTTATCATATAATGTTAAAAGAAAATGATAAAGTTGTAGCTTATTGTAGAATTGTACCTAAGGAAATAGGATATGATTATACTTCTATTGGAAGAGTATTAGTACTTTCAAGTTATAGAAGAAAAGGAATAGCTCAAGAAATGATAAAGGTAGCATTAGATTTTATAAAAAATAATTTAAATGAAAATATTGTAGTATTATCTGGACAGCTTTATGCAAAAGGGTTATATGAAAGTGTAGGATTTAATGTTATCTCTGATGTTTATGATGAAGTTAATATTCCACATGTTAAAATGAAGATAGAATTATAAAAAATAATGTACAAATTTAAAAATTAATACATACCATATAGTAATAAAAATAGTCGAGAAGGAATACTATATGGCTTATGTATTAATTTTTTGTTTAATAGTGGCGATAATTAGTTTTAGTATATTTGTGATAATGGATATATTTGGAGGTAAGTACATTTTAGATATTGAAGACCTTCCAATGAATTGTGATACTGTAATTATATTAGGAGCTGGTGTCAGAGCAGATGGTAATCCTTGTGATTTATTAGCAGATAGGCTAGATACAGGAGCAAAGGTATATGTAATGAGAATATGCAAAACTATTTTATTAACTGGTGATAATAGTGGAGAATCTTATAATGAGCTTGCAGTTATGAAAAAGTGGATTATGAAAAACTATACAAGAACCAATATTAAAGAAGAGGATTTACTAGTAGATAATTGTGGTTTTTGTACTTATGATAGTATGAAAAGGGCAAAAAATATATTTAATATAAAAAAAGCAATAATATCAACTAATGAATATC
Source organism: uncultured Clostridium sp. (assembly GCA_900540255.1). Lineage (GTDB taxonomy): Bacteria > Bacillota > Clostridia > Clostridiales > Clostridiaceae > Clostridium. The sequence goes on along the minus strand of UQFE01000063.1, from coordinate 6,910 downwards.
ATTTACCAAGGGCAATATTTATTGCAAGAAGCTTTGGAATTGAAGCTTATGGAATTGCTTCTGATATGAGACAATATGATAAGATGAAAAAATATAAAATAAGAGAGCGAGTAGCTCAGCTTAAAGACTTTTTTTTATGTCTAATAAAGATGCAATAATAGTATCTTTATTAGACATTTTTATGTACTAAATCAAAGTTATATAATATTAAAATAATTATTATATAAGATAAAATTTAAAATATAATTATAAAAGTTTATAAGATAAAAAATATTATTATAAAATATACGTAAGTTTTAGTATGAAAGGATTAATAAAATAAGTTATGGGGAAGCATAAATATACATTAATAACAGGTGCGTCATCAGGAATAGGATATGAACTTGCAAGATTATTTGCTAAAGATAAACATAATTTAATTTTAATTGCAAGAAATATAGATAAATTACAAGAAGTTAAAGTAGAATTAATGAGTAATAATATTGATGTAAAAATATTAAGTTTAGATTTATCTAAAAATGAAGATATTGAAAATTTATTTAATTATATAAAAATAAATAAGATAGAAATAAATACTTTAATTAATAATGCTGGTGTTGGGACATTTGGAGATTTTAAAGATATATTATGGGAGAAAGAAGAAGAATTAATTGATATAAATATAAAATCTTTAACTAAATTAACAAAATATTTTTTACAACAAATTATAAAAGAGAAAAATGGTGGAATTTTAAATGTTGCATCTACAGCAGCTTTTTGTTCAGGTCCTAGAATGGCTAGTTATTATGCATCAAAGGCATATGTTCTTAATTTAACAGAGGCTATATATGAAGAGTGTAAAAATACTGGAGTTAAAATTTCATGCCTTTGTCCAGGACCAGTTAAAACAGGTTTTCAGGGGAAGGCTGGAATTAAAAAAAGTGAAGCAGCTAAGAAATATTTAATGGATGCAAAAGATGTTGCTAATATTGCTTATAAGGAATTTAATAAAGGCAAACTTATTATAATCCCTGGCATAAAAAATAAATTATTAGTTTTGGGTAATAAGTTCTTACCGCGTTGTATTTCAAGAAAAATAATATTATTAACAAATAAAAAATAGGTTAGATTTGGAAAATTTATTATAAAAATAAATGGAATAATATTGAGAAAAGGATAGTATAAATTAAAATAGAAAATGAAAAGTTAATTTTATATATTTATAAAAATACTTTTTTATTGAATAAATATTCTGAAAGAAGTTTAATTATAAAAAATTAACAGGAAATAATTATAATATAAGTACGCAATTAACTTTTTAAATATAACGAATATAAATAATTTAATATTGACAATAATTCGTGCTAAATATACAATAATATACAAGATATAGAATTAATTAGTTAAAAAGTACACTTTAAATTGGTCCAGAGAGGCCAGAAAGGAGTATGTAGGTATGTTATACGTAAATAGCAATAGTTACATCTATTTATCAATTGAATTTTCTAAAGTAAATTTTAAATATATTAAGGATAGTATGGAGAGATTACATAGTTAAATGTCTCCTTACTATCCTTTTCTTTTAAATTTATAAAAAAATTAAAGAGTTTATTGAGATATATTTAAGATTAAAGGGCTTTTAGAAAGTGTATTTTTAGCTGTTAGATGGATAAATTTTAGGAGGGCTAGGAATGAAAGCAAGGCTTATATTAGAAAATGGAATGATTTTTGAAGGTAATGCATTTGGATACTTAAAAGATAGTGTAGGAGAAGTTGTATTTACAACAGGAATGACAGGATATCAAGAGGTATTAACAGATCCATCATATTATGGACAAATTGTTACTATGACATATCCGTTAATTGGAAACTACGGAATTAATTTAGAAGATAATGAATCTAATTCACCAAAGGTAAGGGGATTTATAGTAAGGGAAAAATGTAGTTTTCCAAATAATTTTAGATGTGAATTTGGATTAGAAGATTATTTAAAACAAAATAAAATAATTGGATTAGAAGGTATAGATACAAGAGCTTTAACAAAGGTTTTAAGGAATAACGGTACAATGAGGGGGATTATTTCATTAGAATATGAAACATTAGAAGAAGTTAAAGAAAAAATAACTGCTTTTTCAAATAAGGATGCAGTAAAAATGGTAACTGCAAAAGAACCATATATTATTGAGGGAACTGGAAAGCATGTTGCAATAATGGATTTTGGAATAAAGAGTAATATAATAAGAAATTTTAAAAAGAGAAATTGTAAAATAACAATTTTTCCAATGAATGCTACAGCAGAAGAAATATTATCAGTAAATCCTGATTTAGTATTTTTATCAAATGGTCCTGGAGATCCAGAAGATTTAGGTTTTGTAATAGAAAATATTAAAAAAATTGTTGGAGTTAAGCCTATAGTTGGAATTTGTTTAGGACATCAATTATTAGCATTAACTTTAGGTGGAACTACAACTAAATTAAAGTTTGGACATAGAGGATGTAATCATCCAGTTAAGGATTTAGAAAGAAATATGGTTCATATTACTTCTCAAAATCATGGATATGTAGTTGATCAATTACCAAAAGGAGTTGTAGCAACACATGTAAATATAAATGATGGAACAATAGAAGGTATGAAGCATACAACTTTACCAATATACTCAGTTCAATTCCATCCTGAGGCTGCAGCAGGTCCAAAGGATAGTGAATATATATTTGACAGATTTATGGAATATGCACTATAGGAGGGTTTAAAAAAATGCCATTAAATAAAGATATTAAAAAAGTTTTAGTTATAGGATCAGGACCAATTGTTATAGGACAAGCTGCGGAATTTGATTATTCAGGGACACAAGCATGTCAGGCTTTAAAGGAAGAAGGAATAGAAGTTGTATTAGTTAATTCTAATCCAGCTACTATTATGACAGATAGAGAAGTAGCAGATAAAATTTATATAGAGCCATTAACTTTAGAATTTGTTGAAAAGGTAATAGCTAAGGAAAGACCAGATAGTTTACTTGCAGGTATGGGAGGGCAAACAGGACTTAATTTAGCAGTTGATTTGCATGATGCAGGAATATTAGAAAAATATAATGTTAAGGTTATAGGAACATCAATAACATCTATCAAAGAAGGTGAAGATAGAGAGTTATTTAGAGATATGATGCATAGAATAAATGAGCCAGTTATTACATCAGAAATAGTAACAGATATGGAATCTGGTATGAAATTTGCAAATAAAATTGGTTATCCAGTTATCGTAAGACCAGCTTACACATTAGGAGGAACTGGTGGAGGAATAGCTGAAAATGAAGAAGAGTTAAGAACTATTCTTGCATCTGGATTGCAATTAAGTACAATAGGGCAAGTTTTATTAGAAAAGTCAGTTAAGGGTTGGAAAGAAATAGAGTATGAAGTAATGAGGGATTCTTATGGAAACTGTATAACTGTGTGTAATATGGAAAATATAGATCCAGTTGGCATTCATACAGGAGATAGTATAGTTGTAGCACCATCACAAACTTTATCAGATAAGGAATATCAAATGTTAAGAACTGCATCAATTAATATTATAAATGCAGTTGGAATTGAAGGTGGATGTAATGTACAATTTGCATTAAATCCGAATTCATTTGAATATGCAGTTATTGAAATTAATCCTAGGGTTTCAAGATCTTCAGCTTTAGCATCAAAGGCTACAGGGTATCCAATAGCAAAACTTGCTGCTAAGATAGCCTTAGGGTATGGATTAGATGAAATTAAAAATGCAGTAACTCAAAAAACATATGCATGTTTTGAGCCAACATTAGATTATGTAGTAGTTAAAATTCCAAAGTGGCCATTTGATAAATTCTTTACTGCAGATAGAGAATTAGGAACAAAAATGATGGCAACAGGTGAAGTAATGGCTATAGGTGCTAATTTAGAATCTGCATTATTAAAAGGAATAAGAAGTTTAGAAATAGGAAAATATTCTTTAGATCATCCAAAATTTAAAGAAATGAGCATGCAACAATTAAAGGAAACTGTAATGAAACCGGATGATGAAAGATTATTTGCCCTTACAGAAATGATAAGAAGAGATTATAGAATTGAAAGTATAGCTAAAATTACTGGAATAGATATATTCTTTTTAGAAAAATTTAAATGGATAGTACATGAAGAAACTAGATTAAAATTAAGCAAAATAGATGATTTAGATAAAGAGTGGTTATTAAGTCTTAAGAGAAAAGGATTTTCAGATAAAGCTATAGCTGATATGTTAAAAGTTAGTCCTGATGATATTTATAGATTAAGAAATATTTGGAATATAAAACCTGCGTATAAGATGGTTGATACTTGTGGAGGAGAATTTGAAGCATTATCACCATATTATTACTCAACTTATGAACAATATGATGAAGTTGAAGTATCAGATAAGAAAAAGGTTATAGTTATAGGTTCAGGACCAATAAGGATAGGGCAGGGTATAGAATTTGATTATGCTTCTGTTCATTGTGTAATGGCACTAAAGAAGATGGGAATTGAAACTATAATAGTTAATAATAATCCAGAAACAGTAAGTACTGATTTTAATATTTCAGATAAGCTTTATTTTGAACCATTAACTGAAGAAGATGTATTAAATATAATTGAAAAAGAAAATCCATATGGGGTTATATTACAATTTGGTGGTCAAACAGCAATTAAGCTTGCAAGTTTCTTAAAAGAAAAGGGAATTAAAACTTTAGGAACTACAGCAGATCAAATTGATATGGCTGAAGATAGAGAAAAGTTTGAAGAGTTACTTGAAAAGTTTAATATAGCAAGGCCTAAGGGCAAAGGTGTTTGGACTTTAGAAGAGGGTATAGAGGAAGCAAATAGATTGGGTTATCCAGTTCTTGTTAGACCTTCATATGTTTTGGGAGGACAAGGCATGGAAATAACTCATGATGAAGAAGAGTTAATTTATTACTTAAGTAATGCATTTAAAAAAGATAAGAAAAATCCAATACTTATAGATAAATATTTAATGGGAAGAGAAATAGAAGTAGATGCAATATCTGATGGAGAAAATATTTTAATACCAGGTATAATGGAGCATTTAGAAAGAGCGGGAGTTCATTCTGGAGATTCAGTAACAATGTATCCAAGTCAAAATATTAGTGATGAAATAAAAGGAAAAGTTTTAGATTATACTAAGAAATTAGCATTAGCTATAGGAATAAAAGGTATGATAAATATTCAATTTATAGAATTTGAGGGTAATCTTTATGTAATTGAAGTTAACCCAAGGGCATCAAGAACAGTTCCATATATAAGCAAGGTAAGTGGAGTTCCAATAGTAGATTTAGCTACTAAGGTTATGCTTGGAGAAAAGTTAATTGATTTAGGATATGGAGTAGATGTTTATCCAGAGCCAAAATTAGTATCTGTTAAAGTTCCAGTATTTTCAACGCAAAAGTTACCAAAGGTTGAGGTATCTTTAGGGCCTGAAATGAAATCTACTGGAGAAGTTTTAGGTGTAGGAAGAGATGTTAAGGAAGCTTTATATAAAGGATTTATTGGTGGAGGAATGTATCCAGCAATGAAGAAAGGAAAAATATTGGCAACAATTAACAAACATGATAAAGCAGAATTTTTACCAATAGCAAAGGATTTAGCTAAGATTGGATATAAGTTTATGGCAACTGAAGGTACTTGTAAGCTTTTACAAGGAGTAGGAATTGAATGTGAAGAAGTTAGAAGAATTAATGAAGCACATCCTAATATATTAGATGTTGTTAAAAATAAAGAAATTGACTTAGTTGTAAATACTCCAACAAAGGGAAATGATTCTAAGAGAGATGGCTTTTTAATTAGAAGAGTTGCAATAGAAAGAAATACAGGAGTTATAACAGCTTTAGATACATTAAGAGCAATTGCCTATGTTAAGGTATCTGAAATTGATAAGAGAGACTTAGAGGTATTTAATTTAGGTGAATAATAAAAATGACAGGAATGAGTAAGTTTCCTGTCTTTTTTGAATATTTTTGCTTAGATATTATTCTGTAAATTGAGATTCTGAATCATCTTCATATTCATTATTACTATCACTATCATTGCCAGAATCAGAGCCGTTATCAAAATCAGGATCATCATTAGAATCTGATCCAGTATCAGGATTAAGGGTAGTATTAGAATCTGATCCAGTATCAGGATTAAGGGTAGTGTTAGAATCTGATCCAGTATTTGGTCTAGAATTATTATTAGATCCAGTATCAGGATTAGTATTAGTTCCATTAGTATTTGGTTTAAAGTCAGTATTGGGTTTAGAGCTACTATTAGATATAGAATCATTATTAGAATTAGATTCGTTTTTGGAACTTGAACTATTATTAGAATTAGATTCAATAGTATTATCAGATTTTGATTGTGTTATATTTTCGGAAGTATTATTTTTATTATAATCATTATAGTCATAATTATTATCAGCTTTATTATCATAATTATAATCATATAAATTATCTTTTGATGTTTCATCAATTATATTTTTTTCATTAGGAATATATGCTTCTATTTCTTGAGCTAATATACTACCTTTTTCTTTTAAAGAGACTGGATTATTTTCAAATGCTTTTGTTTGAACAAAATCAAATGTAAATATAAAGGTTGTAACAACAAGTAAAATAATAATGAGTATATTTTTAAAATTTTCAAATATGAAATTCATAAAGTTAATTCTCCTTACATAAAGATATTAGTTTTATATATTTAAATATTCTACAAAATAAATAAAAAACCTTTAAAAAAGTCAAAAAATGTTGATTAAAATTAGTTAATTATTTAACCTTAATGTGCGAAATTCTCCCGTCTTCTATAAATGGGAGATGGATAGCACTTGACGATAGTTAACAAGAGTAGTATGTTGTAATCAATAGTAATTAACTACTGGTGGAGCACCTATTGAAGTGGT
>UQFE01000062.1 GCA_900540255.1 uncultured Clostridium sp. | reverse complement strand
AGTAAAAACTTAGAAAAATTGATAGCATAGGCTATTAGTAATAATGAGGTTGGAACGACCTTGTAAGCTTGGGTAAACTTGTACCGTTAGGTATATTGACCAAGAAGCTCCCACTTCTATAAGTGGATAGTAGTTCACAAACTGTTAATAGAAACAATATTTTAGTTCAAAACTCACCAGGCAATCAACAATACAATCATTATGTTCTAGAGTTCAAATTAGATGATTTTATTAGAGCAGAAGATTTTGCATTGTTAAGTATTGCTCGTATTCCAGCTACTAATGACTTTGCAGGTCCAATAGCTATAACTAGTATAGAATTTAGATATTTAGTTTGTTAATTATAGAAAGTATTATTGAATTTAAATAGTTTAATTGAAGAATAATTCTATATAAATCTTTAAGCGTGAGTATAATTCTTGCGATTTACTACCACTATGAAACCCGTGAAAATTATAGTTTTCGTGGGTGTATTTGTTTATCACTAATTGTTAACATAGTAAATATAATGTAAAATGTAATATATATTAAAGTAAAAATTTGTATCATAGGTGAATAATATATGAAAAAGGTTATTAATGAAGAGTTAATTTATGAAATACTTTCTGTTGTAGAGGAAATTCCAAAGGGAAAAGTAGCTACGTATGGACAAATTGCTAGGCTTATTGGAAGGGATAAAAATGCACGTCTTGTTGGAAAGATTCTTAGTTATTCAGAGTTTTATGGGAAATATCCATGTCATCGTGTAGTTAATTATGTTGGTAGGCTAGCACCAGGATGGAAGGAACAAAAATTTTTACTATTAGATGAAGGTGTATTTTTTAAGAATGAAAATAATGTTGATATGAAGAAAAGCCAGTGGGATTATTATGAGATATAGATGGAAGAAGGATACAGTTAGTTTTGTACTAGCTGTTTTTTCTATATCTTTTCTTTCTACTTCATATAATTCACTTATTTTACCCATTAAAGAATTAGCTCTAATATCGTATAAACATATTTAATATTTTTATTATTCCTTAATGAGAATTATTAGACATATGATAAAAAATAAATCATAAAATAATATTATTTAAGTAAAGAAAAAGGAAATATCAGTAAAAGTTATTTTTCAATATAGCATATGTTAGGGGGAATTTAAAATTAGTAAAAGTAATTTTGTTATTTGTATATTAATAACGATGTTTTTAGTTGGGATATTAGGATATAAAATAGGTGAAAAAATAAAATTAAATAAGGAATTTGTTGATAGTATTGAAAATTATAATAGTAATGAAGTTAGTGAAGAAAATAAAAATGAACAAACTAATGAAGTAGATGAAAATAAGGAAATTGCTGAAAGATATGATGACAATGAGGAACATGACAAACAAACTTATGAAGAAAGTTATGATATAGAAAATGATTATTTAGAGAAAGAGAAATCTATAGGAAAAGTATTAACAAAAGGACAAGGCTTTTTTAGGTATTATAGTGCCTTAATATCAACATTAAGATCATATGATATAAATAATATTGATAATGCAAGAGTTGTATATAGATTAAGTGATGAATTATTAAATAATATGTATCAAACTTTTAAGAATGATTGGAATAAAGAGGATTTTGATAGATTAACTGAAAGCCAATTAAAATGGATAGAAAAAAAGACAAAGATAGAAGAAGAGTATAAGAATGATGATTTAGTAAGATATCAAACTTTGATAGAAATGACATTGGATAAATGTGAAGAGTGGACAGAATATTATAGATAACATTTGTTTAAGATTAAAATAACGGAAGTAAAGATAGAGGTATTTAGATTAAAATAAAGTTAATATATTAAAAATTTAAGGAGAGATAAATATGGGGGAGGAAATAGTAAGTTTAGAAAAAATACATTATCAATTTTGGAATGAATTTGTTAATAAAGTGTTTAATGACTCAGAATTTAAAAATGACTTTAATTATAGGAAATCGTGGAATAAGTCATACTATGATTTATTTTGGGGAAATAAAGACCTTCATTTATGTGTAAGACATAATATAAAAGAGAGTTATGTTTCAGTAGAAATATATATAACAGAAAATGAAGAAGTATTTAATTATTTACAAACAAATAAAAATGAAATAGAGAAATTATATGGCAAAAAACTTACATTTACTAAGGCTAAAGGTAAAGTAGGTAAAGCAAAAAAGATATATGATGTATATATGGACGGAGAAACTAGTGAGAAAAATAATTGGAGTAAGTATATAAAATGGATTAGAGATACAGCATTAAAAATGAAAAAAATAGTTGAAATATTTTATAAGAATCTAGATAAAGATATAAATTTTAATGAAATTACATATGAGAGAGAAGTCATATCAATACCAGCAGCTGATACTATTAATTTAATATATAAGTATGGCATACATGCACATCCAAATGATTATAATAGATATCCTTATAAAAAATCATTATTTTATACTTTTAGAGAAAAGAATGGAGTTATGACTAAGTTATATGAGCTAAATACAACAATTATATTAAATCCAAATAAAATTTCAGAAATAGATAGTTTAGATGTTGATATTTTCATAAAGGAAAGATTAAAAAACTATATAAATGAGAGAGAAAATAAATTTTCTTTTGATGATAAAGAATCGGAATATAAATTTTATATTTTAAATAATCCTATAGAATTGGTTAATGAAATAGCACTGCCTAATCAAAATAATCAATCTTATTTTACAATTGAAGAAGTATTTAGTGGGAAAAGATATGTTGATAGATGTAATTATAAAACTAATAATACAAGAGAAGATTTAATTAATATCTAAAGTTTTAGCTTTAACCGCAACATTAAATCATAAAGAGATAATTGATATTTGCAATGAATTTAATATATGTAAAAATAACATAGTTAAAGATAATTTACTTATGAGACCTGAGATTTCATTAAAAGTTCTTAAATTTAATAATGAAAATGAGAAGGAAGAAAAGGTTTGGGATTTATTAAAAATCCACAAAAATGAAAAAAATTTAATATATGTGTATAGAATTGAAAGTGAACGTGGGGTAAAGAGACTTTCAGAAAAAGCATTGGAAAAGGGATATAAGTCTATTTGCTTTCATGGTGATATGACTGCAAAGGAAAGAAAAGAGATAATAAGTAAATATAAGAATAATGATATTAATATAATTTTTGCTACAAATGCTTTTGGAATGGGGATTGATATACCAGATATAAGAACAGTTATACACTTTATGATACCAGAGTCAGTAGAACAATATTATCAAGAGGTTGGAAGAGCAGAAAGAGATGGTAAAGCAGCTAATGCATATTTGCTTTACACCAATAAAAATATTGATGTTAAAAGGAGATATTTCATTGATGGGTCTTTTCCAAGTCAAGATAAATTAATGCAAACATATAAAAAACTTATTTCTGGAAAGTTAGGATTAAAAACATTACCATTTTTTGAAGATTCAGATATACAAAAGTGTTTAATATATTATATTAATAGTGATATGGTTAGATTAATATGTAAGGGATTTTCGGATTTTAAGGGTATATCTAGTGTAGATAATAAGGAATTAGAAGATATTATACAATGTACTAAAACTAAAAGTTTAATTTCTACTGTTAAAAAATCAGATGTGGAAGTTCAAAAGCTTGTTAATATGACTTATAAGTGTTTTGTTGATGAGAAATTAAAATTAATAAAGCCATTAGATAGAAGATTAATTATTGATATTAAGGCAGATAAAATTGATGATGATTATATGCAAAAAATAACGAAAGAAATTGAAGAGAAGCGTAAATATAAATATGAACTGTTAGATTATTTAGTTTATTTAATTGATGGAAATATTTTATCAAATGAATTGCATCAAGAAATAGGAAAATACTTAGGTATTGAAAAGCATCAATTAGGAAAAATATATTCAACTACAAAAGGAGATTTAGTACGTAGTAAATCAGAAGTAATAATAGCTAATTTATTATATCAATATGGTATTAAATATGAGTATGAAAAAAAATTAAAATATAATGATAAGTGGATAGAGCCAGATTTTACAGTAACTTTAGATAATAAAGAAGAATATTATTGGGAGCATCTTGGAATGCTTGGATTAGAAAGTTATGATAATAGATGGATTGAAAAACAAGAAATCTATGATAAGTATTTTAATGGAAAACTTATCATAACTTATGAAGGAGCTACAATAACAGAAAGTACAGTTGATATTATTGAAAAAATTTTGTTGAAAAATAATCTATAGATATTACTATATAATAAATTAAACTAGAAAAGACTTTAGATAATTATGTGTAATTAGTTTTCTGAGTTGATAATATAAAAAAAGTACAAGCTTTAAGCTAACTCATCGTTTAACTATTCAGTAAAGAGTGATATTAGCTCAGCTAGAGTAGTACCCTAATTTGAAATATATTGAGTCCACTTCTCTACAATTGCTATAGTAGTAAGATACATGCAATTGTTTAAAGATTAACCTGTAGAGAATATTATTCTCTAATTCATTATAAATCTATATATTGCTATATAAAGATTTACAGCATTAAAGGAATTTTTTGTTTTTTTTAATTGTAATAATTTCTATAATTTATTTCTTCTGTAGCAATGTCATTTTGATTTTGATATTTATATATTCAAAGATGTTGATTTATAGGATTTGATTATAGGTTATTTGGTAATATGATGGATAAAGTTATTATGAAAACTAGGGAAAGTATAGTGTTTATATTAAAGAATAAAATGAAAGTTATATATAGTGAATAAAATTTAATATAAGTAATTAAAATTTTAAAATATATAAATTGGTTTTAAATAATAGATATTAAAAGATTAATAAGTAAATTAAATTGTAGAAGATATTAATTTTATATAAGCTTTATTAAGAAAGGATGTATTGAGGATATGAGAAAAAAAGATATGAAGTTTAGTTCAATTGAATCTTTACAATCAGTAGTAAATGTAGTTAATGAGGCGGGAGAAGCTTTAAATGATAAAAATAGAACCATTAAAAATAGTGCTATTCCAGAAGTTTTAGGAGGAGCACTTGGTGCTGGAGTAGGAAGTGTAATCTCTTTCGCAGCACTTTATGGGTTAGGAACTGTAGGTTTAGGTGCTGCAGGAATAACATCAGGTTTAGCGGCAGCAGGAGGTGCTGCTTCTGCTGCAATTGGAGGAGCTTTATCTCCAATGCTTGCAGGGGTGTTTGTTCTTGCTGCACCAGTTGCAGTTTTAGCAGCAGGTGGAGTGGGAACTATAGCAGCTATTAAAAGAAAGCAATTAAAGCAAGAAAAAGAAAGGTTGTATCAAGAAGCTTTAAAAAAGCATAATGCTATTATAAAAGCTTTAAAGGATGAGGCTAATGCAGATAAAGAAAGATTGGATTATCTTCAAAGTTTAAATATTCTATTGCAACAAGCAGTAAGAGATTTAAAAGCGGATTTAGGATATTCTATGTAGATTTTCGACTATTTTTTATATATAAGAGGTGAGTATTTGGGAATATATAAATATACTAAGAATGAAAAGGAGATAAATAAAGTATTAAAATTAAATGAACTAGAGAGTAACGAAGTAAAGAAAGAATTTAAAGATGTAGCTGTTAAGGGAGATAAATTAATAAGTGAAACAGAAGAGTTACTAAAGTCTTTAGGGTATGATAAAGAACTTTTAGAAATAAAATTAGAATCCAGAAAGTGTGATCAGGTAAATAAAAATTTAGAATTGAGAAGTTGGGATGAGATTGTGGATGAAGCAAACAGTATTATCGATTATGATGTTAAATTAGAGGATATTTTAACAGATAAAGAATTCCAAAATGCTTATCGAGACTTAGATAGAATTAATAGAGAGTTCTCAAGAGCAACAAAGCTTAATAAAACAGATATAGCTTTTCTTTTCATTGCAACAGGATTGCAAACATTACGTTGGATATTGATGCCAGAGCTTGGAGAAAAAATAAATAGTGAAACAAGAATTAATGATAAAGAAGGAGATAATAAAGTAAAACAGACAAAAGATGAATATGTAAATAGTCATAAGGGGTGGAATGTTAGTAAAGAAGCACAAGGTAGAAAATTAACACAACAAGAAGGAAAGTCATGGCAAGAAATAGTTTATTCAAGCGTACCTTATGATGCAACTAGGGGGTCACGAGATCAAAATGTTAAATTGGAAGGAAAATATCATAGATACAAAACATTAGGGCATGATCCTATTTTAGGCTGGGTGTTTGGTACAGCAAATATATTAACAGATACAATTACATTGAATGATTTTAAGTCTTATAGAATAGAAAAAATGAAGTTTACAAATGAAAAGGTACAATTACTAGCTATATTTGAAGAAGCATATTACTGGATTAGAGATGATTTTCATAGATTACCAGCAGCTATTTTTAGACAAGGGCTACATTTTGAATCTGATAAGTACACGAAATTAGGATTACCAATTCCAATATTAGGAGTTTTTTCTGAAAATATTGCAGGAAAATTATATAAAAATCAATATGATTATTTATGCTTAACTAAGGATATAAAAAAGGTAGGATTATCATCTGCTATAGCAGTAATTATAAATATGATAATAGGATTAATACATGGTTTATTTTATAATGAAGAAAAAGATGGAGACAGAGAATTATGTGAGGTTAGAACTAGAAAAATATTAATGTATTCTAATATTATTGCTTCAAGTAGTAATGTAATTACTGTATGTATAACAAAAAATCCTAAAAAATTAGATCTAGGTGGTTTAATGGTTACATTATCTAGGTTGTTTACTGATATTAGATTTATTTCCAGAGTGAAACAGGAATTTATTGAAGGTGAGCTTGCACTAGGAATGAAAGAGCAGTTTGATGAAGCCGATAGACTATTTATTGAAGGTATTTAGGGCGTTTGAGTGATTTAATAACTTTACAACTTAGTGTAATTATCTATAGACTATGCTAAACGGTATCCAAACTTTAGTCATTAGATGAAAAATCCACGATGAAATGTCGTGGATTTTTTTTGGATAGAAAAGATTATAATTATTGTATTTTATACTTAACTATCCAAATAGAGATGGAGAAAAATTATCTTCTGATGAATATTTAAAGATTCCGCAATATTATTATAATATTTATGGAAAAGAAGAATATGAAAAAGTAATAAAAGAAGAATTAGACAGAAAAGGAGAACCTAATGATATCCACAAATTAATTTTCAAGCTAAATCCTATGCATATAATAACAACGAATTATGATAGATTATTAGAAGATACGATTATAGAACAAAGAATGTTATTTGATGTTATATCTAAAGATAGAGATTTATTAGATTCTAAAAAGAATAATTATATTATAAAGATGCATGGAGATATAAAGGAATTAGGAAATATAGTCCTTAAAGAAAATGATTACTTAAATTATTCGCAAAATCATATTTTAATTGAAACTTATATTAAATCATTATTAGTTAGCAATACATTTTTATTTATTGGTTATTCATTAAATGATTATAATCTAAAACAAATAATAAGTTGGGTAGATTATTTAGCTAAAAGCTATATCGATATAAATGATAGACCTAAAAATTTTATTATTCAAGAAGTTAGTGAAGCATATAGTGGGTTTATAGAAGATTACTATGAAAAAAATAATATATTTATTATTAGTCCACAAGAAATAGATAAAGAATATTTAGAGAATGTTTCAAGTAATTTATCAAATGAATTTGGTAAAAGGTTATATGCAACGTTAATGTATATAAAGAGTTATCCAAATAGCATTATAGATAAGTTATATTATGCTAGCATTCAACTTAAAAAACTTAGAAAGATTTCTATATATGACCTTTTTAGAGTATATAGGTTTAAATATGCTGAGGTGATAGGTGGAAGTACATTGAACTTTTCTCATATTGATGAAAAAGAGTATTTGATTATAAAAGATATTATTGATGAAAGAAGTGAAAAAGAGAAATTAGTTAAAGAGATATTAATTAAAGCAGGTATCAGATATATAAATATTATGATTAACAATAAACGTGAACAGTATGATTTATTAGATAACTACAATCAAATAATGGATGAATTTACTAAATTGAATTATTTAGAAATTGAATACAATTATTTAGAGATTGATAAAAGAATTAACACAATAAATGATAAAAATATAAAAGCGTTTTATTTATTTAAATTACAAGAGTTTGATAAAGCAAGACAATGCTTAGAAGAATTAAAAGAAGATATTTTAAATAAAGACATATATGATTTATTATTATATAAATTTAATCTAGGATTAATAAATCAGTTGATGCGTCGAGATTATAAAGATAATTATAATGATTTTAGATATATATATGAAAATATTGCAAAAAGGGCCATGTGTATAGGAGACACTATTAGTAGACCATAAATTTCATTAAAAAGTAGGCCACCCTTTATAAAAAATACCTCTAAAACACATAATAAATTGGAAATAATATTATGT
>UQFE01000061.1 GCA_900540255.1 uncultured Clostridium sp. | reverse complement strand
GGCACCACACTTTGACTGTGGTATTCGTAGGTTCGAATCCTGCTATCCCTGCCATATATTTGGTTTACTAGCTCAGTCGGTAGAGCACTTGACTTTTAATCAAGGTGTCCGGGGTTCGATTCCCCGGTAAGCCACCAAAAGAAACTCTATTGAGTTTCTTTTTTATTTAAATTAATTATTGTGTATAAGTGATAATTAATTTAGTAAAATCTGTGGATAAGAATAAATATTGTGTGAATATTTGATTAAAAATCAATAAGTTCCATTAAATAAAATTGATGTAAAAATGGGGATGTCGCATTAAGAATAAATATTACAAGATATTGTGTATAAAAGTTTTAGTGCGACAGCCCCTTTAATTGATTTATTTTTTATCATCTTCATCTTGTAATGCATCATAACCTTCTTCGTTAGTTCTAATTTTAATAACATTTTCAATATCTTCTATAAATATTTTGCCATCACCAATTTTACCTGTATATAAAGATTTCTTAACAACTTTAACTAATGTATCAACAGGAATTTTACATACTACAATTTCTACTTTTAATTGAGGTAATAAGGTAACTTCATCTAAGGCAACACCTCTATAATATTCAGTAGCTCCCTTTTGCATTCCATAACCTAAAACATTTGTAACAGTCATACCCGTAATTCCTAAGTTGTCTAGTGCTGATTTTAATCTTTCAAATCTATCTTGTTTAGTTAATATAACGACTTTAGTAAATTTGGCATCTGTTTTAGAGGTATTATAAATAACTGGAATTGTATCTGTGCTATCATCAATATGTGAAGATGGTGGTGTGATAGTAGCAGAACTTTGATAATATGAAATTCCAGCAAGTGAAGGATTCATAGGCATAAAATCAGCGTAACTACTTTCAAGTCCATGTTCCTTTTTATCAAGTCCTTCAATTTCTTCTTCAGCAGAAACACGAAGACCAACAGTTTTCTTAATTACATTAAATACAATAATCATAGTTACAGTAACCCAAGCCATGACGCAAATAACACCTAAAAGTTGAATTCCTAAGAATTTGAAACCATCACCATAAAATAACCCGCCATCGACTGCAAAAAATCCAGTTAAAATAGTACCAAGGGCTCCACAAACACCATGAACAGAAATAGCACCAACAGGATCATCAACTTTTAATTTCTTTTCTATAAATTCAACAGCAAATACAACAGTAAATCCTGCAAAAAGTCCTATAAAAAATGCACCAGCAGGAGTAACTAAATCACATCCAGCAGTTATTGCAACAAGTCCAGCTAATGAACCGTTTAATGTCATAGAAACATCAGGTTTCTTATATCTTATCCAAGTTATTATTAAAACAGCGCATGTAGCAGTAGCAGCAGCAATATTAGTTGTAACAAATATTTTACTTGCAGCTAATATTGATTCATCT
Organism: uncultured Clostridium sp.; assembly: GCA_900540255.1. GTDB lineage: Bacteria > Bacillota > Clostridia > Clostridiales > Clostridiaceae > Clostridium. Next base: position 7,256 of record UQFE01000061.1, on the reverse strand, counting down.
CCAGTCATTGAAACTGTAGAACAACCATTAAATCCAAACCAAGCAAACCAAAGAATAAATACACCTAAGGCACCTAGTGTTAGGCTGTGTCCAGGAATTGCATGTGCCTTACCATCTTTAGAATATTTTCCAATACGAGGACCAAGTATTGAAGCACCAATCAATGCTGCAATACCACCAACCATATGAACAGCTGTAGATCCAGCAAAATCATGGAATCCTAATTTAGATAAGAAGCCTCCACCCCAAATCCAGTGTCCAGAAATAGGATAAATAACTGCACTTATTATTAAGCTATATAAGCAATAAGATGAAAATTTAGTTCTTTCTGCCATGGCACCTGAAACTATAGTAGCTGCAGTTGCACAGAAAACTGTTTGGAAGATAACAAAGGCAAATGTAGGAATAGATGAACTATAATCACCTCTTATAAATAAATCAAGTCCACCAACTAATGGACTATCCCCTCCAAACATAAGACCAAAGCCAATAAACCAAAATACAACACTACCTATAGCAAAATCCATTAAGTTTTTCATGATAATATTACCGGCATTTTTAGCCCTTGTAAAACCGGTTTCTACCATGGCAAAACCTGCTTGCATGAAAAATACTAAAGCTGCTCCTAATAAAGTCCAAATCGTATCTAATGCTGAATACATATAAAATTCCTCCTTATACTTAAAGTTAGCAGTTTAAATTGCTTGGATGATATTTTTTTTAATAAGCTTTTAAAGTATATAAATAATAACAATTTTTTAAACATCATTAAGTTTAAACACTAACTATTTTAATTTTTTTTATAAAATAAATTAGGCATGTATTTTATCTAGAATTTATAATAATCTAGTTTAAAATACACGCCTTTGTGTAACTAAGATATTTAATTAACGCTAAATAATAATTCACCGTAACTAGGAAGTGTCCAATATTTTTTACTTACAAGAGTTTCAAGTTCATCAACTACAGCTCGTAATTGTTGCATATTCATAAATACTGATTCTCTATAATATTTAGCTAAATCAAGAGCTTCTGTATGAAGTTTAGCATCTAATACTGACTTTTCTAAATCTTCAAGTTTGCTATATAATGAATTTCCTAAAGTAGAAATCTTATTAAGAATATTTTCTTCTAAACAACATTGGATAGAAGAAGATAATTTCTTTTTATTATTTGCAATTTCTGCAATTTCTCCTTGATATCCAAGAATAGCTGGAATTATTTCTTTTTTAGCTAAATCAATCATAGTTAATGCTTCTATATTAATGGTTTTACTATAATTGTCCAATAAGATTTCATATCTTGAATATAATTCAGTTTCTGATAAAACATGATGTTTAGTAAATAATTCAACATTTTTACTATTTACAAAGCTAGGAAGAGCATCAGGTGTAGTTTTTAAATTTAAAAGACCTCTTTTTTCAGCTTCCTTAACCCAATCATTAGAGTAGTTATTTCCATTAAAAATAATTTTGTTATGAGATTTTATTGTGTTTTTAATAAGTGTATTTAAATCTTCATCAAAGTTAGAACTATTTTCAAGAATATCTGCAAATTGACTTAGTTCTTCTGCCACAATTGTATTTAATACAATGTTAGCGCCTGCAATTGAAAAAGCTGATCCAAGCATCCTAAATTCAAATTTATTACCGGTAAATGCAAATGGAGAAGTTCTATTTCTATCTGTAGTATCTTTAAAAAATTTAGGTAATACACGAACTCCAATTTCCATTGGGCTTTTTTCCTTACAAATATAAGAGGTATCATTTTCAATAGATTTTAATATTTCAGTTAATTCATCTCCAAGGAATATTGATACAATAGCTGGAGGAGCTTCGTTTGCACCTAATCTATGATCATTTCCAGCACTTGCAACAGAAACACGTAATAAATCTTGATAATCATCAACAGCTTTAATTATAGATGTAAGAAATAATAAAAATTGTGCATTTTCTGATGGAGTATCACCAGGTTCTAATAAGTTAACTCCGGTATCAGTAGAAATTGACCAGTTATTATGCTTACCACTACCATTTACACCAGCAAAAGGTTTTTCATGAAGTAAACATGCTAGTCCATGTTTATTTGCTATGGATTTCATAAGTTCCATAGTTAGTTGGTTATGATCAGTTGCTATATTTGTTGTAGCAAATATAGGAGCTAATTCATGTTGAGCAGGTGCAACTTCATTGTGTTTAGTTTTAGCTAATACACCTAATTTCCAAAGTTCTTCATCAAGTTCTTTCATGTAAGCAGATACTCTTGGTGTAATAGTACCAAAATAATGATCTTCTAACTCTTGTCCCTTAGGAGGTCTTGCACCAAATAATGTTCTACCACAAAAAACTAAATCAGGTCTCTTTTCATACATTTCCTTATCAACTAAGAAATATTCTTGTTCAGGACCTACAGTTGTAATAACTTTTTTTATATTAGTTTTTCCAAAAAGTTTTAATATACGTAAAGCTTGTTTGTTTAAGGCTTGCATTGATCTTAATACAGGAGTTTTTTTATCTAAGGCTTCACCACTATAAGAACAAAAAGCTGTAGGTATGCATAAAGTACCATCTTTTATAAATGCATATGATGTTGGATCCCATGCAGTATATCCTCTAGCTTCAAATGTAGCTCTAAGTCCTCCTGATGGAAAACTAGATGCATCAGGTTCCCCTTTAATAAGTTCTTTACCTGAAAACTCCATTATAATATTTCCATCTTTATCAGGATAAATGAAACTATCATGCTTTTCAGCTGTAACACCAGTCATTGGTTGAAACCAATGAGTGAAATGTGTTGCTCCTTTTTCTATAGCCCAATCCTTCATTGCATTAGCAACTACATTAGCAACATCTAAATCAAGTGATTTTCCTGCTTTAATATAATTTTTTAATGCTTTATAAGTTTCCTTTGGTAATCTTGCTTTCATAACATTATCGTTAAAAACTAAACTACCAAATAAATTTGGTATATCTTTCATAATTATAGCCCCCTTTAAATAAAAAAGGCACTGTGGACAAATAAGTGTCCACAGCGCCGTTGCTGTTTATATATGTATTATATCCCTAAATTACCCAAAAGTAAACAGTTGATTTAAAAAAAGTGAAATTAAATTTTAATAATAGATATATTGCTAATAAAAATACAATATTGTATAATATTGGAAAAAGTGAGGTATTCATTAAATATTTTTTAGATGTACAGTATAAAACATAAGATTTAGTTAAATTTAATTTAAATCATACTAAAGATTAATTATTATTTATTGTTAAGTTGTAGGTCATAAAAATATTTGATGAATGCTTTTTTTATAGAAAATAATATAATAAAAAGGTATATTAACTGGGGGAAGAGATATGTCATATGCTATTAGAGAAGTTTTAGAATTTGTTAAACAAAATGATGTTAAATTCATTAGATTAGCTTTTTGTGATATTTTTGGAACACAAAAAAATATTTCAATAATGCCAGATGAGTTAGAAAGGGCATTTAAAGAAGGAGTTTCTTTTGATGCATCAGCAATAAAGGGATTTGGTGATGTTGTAAATTCTGATTTATTGTTATTTCCAGATCCAAGTACTTTAAATGTATTACCATGGAGACCTCAACAAGGAAGAGTTATTAGATTTTTTTGTGATATAAAAACTCCTGAAAAAAAAGAGTTTATATATGATAGTAGAAATATTTTAAAAAATATTATAAAAAGATGTAATCATAAGGGGTATGTTCCATACATAGGAACAGAATGTGAGTTTTATTTATTTAAAACTGATGAAAATGGTGAGGCAACTTATATTACACATGATAAAGGTGGATATTTTGATATAGCACCAATTGATAAAGGTGAAAATATAAGAAGAGAAATTTGTCTTTGCTTAGAAGAAATGTATATCAAACCTGAAACCTCCCACCATGAACAAGGACCAGGGCAAAATGAAATAGATTTTAAATATAGTGATTCTCTTAATGCAGCAGATAACTTTTTAACATTTAAGTCAATGGTTAAGGCAATTGCAGGAAGAGCAGGATTGTATGCATCATTTATGCCAAAGCCTTTAAGTAATAAAAGTGGAAATGGATTGCATATAAATATATCATTAAATAAAAATGGTTCTAATATATTTAAAAATGAGGGGGAGAAGGATTCAGAGGCTGAAAGTTTTATAGCTGGAGTTTTAAGTAAGACTAGAGAAATTACAGCTTTTTTAAATCCTATTGTTAATTCATATGAGAGATTTGGAAAATTTGAAGCACCAAAATATATTTCTTGGTCGCATCAAAATCGTTCACAGTTAATTAGAATTCCTGCTGCAACTGGAGAAAAAACAAGAATGGAATTAAGATCTCCAGATTCAGCTATAAATCCATATTTGGCATTTTCGTTAATTCTTGCAGCAGGTGTTTATGGAATTGAAAATTCATTAACTTTGCCAAAGGAAATAAATGAGAATTTATATATTTTAGGTGAAGAAAAGTTAAAAGATATAGAAGTGTTACCAGAAAGTCTTCAAGAAGCATTGGATATTGCAAAAGAAAGTGAATTTATTAAAAGTGTAATAGGTAGTGAATTTTTAAATAGATATGTAGAATTAAAGCAAACTGAAGTAGACAGATATAATAAAGCAATAGAAAAAGAAAATATTAAAAGAATGTACTTTGAATATATTTAAAAGTAAGAAAATAAATGCTTTATTTAAGTATACAAGGGGGCGGTTCTTTGGATAGTGTACTAATAGTATCCAGCAGTAACAAAGCAAGGGAATTTTTTATTGAAGTGCTTTCACAAAACTCTTATGGGGAAGTAGTCACCGTAACAAATGGTGGAGAAGCAAGAAGGTTATTAGTTGAAAGAATTTTTGATTTATGTATTATTAATTCACCTTTAATAGATGAATTTGGAGATGAATTTGCAAAAGATATAGTTTCAAGTAGTATAGGACAAGTTATTATTGTAGTTAGAAATGATATTTATGATGAAATTAGCGAAAAGGTTGAAGAATATGGGATAATTACAATTGCTAAGCCAATGAATAGGACAATATTTTGGAGCGTTTTAAAAATAGCCAATGCTACATATAATAAAATATATAAGTTAAAAAAAGAAAATAACAAACTTTTACAAAAAATTGAAGATATTAAAATGATAGATAGGGCTAAGTGTATTTTAATACAATATTTAAATATGACAGAATCAGAGGCCCATAGATATATTGAAAAACAAGCTATGGATATGAGAACAACTAGAAAAACTATAGCAGAGGGAATATTAAGAACTTATGAAAATTAAAAAAATATATTAACATAATAGAAGAAGGAGTAGAGACTGAAGTGTTAATTCCAATAGATGAAATTTATTTTAAAGAAAAGGTTAAAATTAAATTTGATAATATTATACAAGGATTTAATAATTATAAAAATAAAACTATTAAAGCAATTGATAATAAAGATTTTGAAAATAAAATGTTAGGTTTTTTAAAAGAAGCAGCATTGTTAAACAATATTGATAATTCATTTGTTGATTTTTATTATAATTTTTTAAAGCAAGAAGATAAAAATAAATTAGAAAATATGCTAAGTGAAAATGGGAAAAAGTTTTTAATGGATTTTAAATCTAAAAATAGTACAAAAGGAGTTTATTACAAATTACCAATAGATAGTATTGAGTTTATAAATAAAATGAATTGTAAGGAAATATTATTTTCTACAATATATTTTACAAAGATACCATGTACTATATGGGGAAATTATAATAATAAATTTCCTATATTTTATAAAAGTGAGAAGGATTTAACTAATTATAAAAATATTGCCCGAAAGTATAATTTAATAATAGAATAAAAATTTGGTTGATATATTGGAAGTTACGGAAAATAAAAAATAAAATGGTAAAAAAAGGTTGAGGGAAAAGGTAGATATATGTATAATATATTTAAGATGGTAAAATGATGTAAGGTCAATAGAAGTAGAAGCGGTATGGGGGTATCAAAAGGGTATGCAAAATCTTTTAAGATTAGATAAGAATAATAATCTTGAATATTTATTTGAAATAGCAATTGATATTATAGCAATCATAGGTACTGACAGCAAGATTAAGAGAGTGAGTAAATCTTGTAATGAAATATTAGGATGGAATGAAAAAGAAGTAATTTCTGTTGAGTGGAGCAATTTTATTCATCAAGATGATTTACTTAGGATATTAGGGTATAAAAAAACTTCAAATATAAAAGATGAAATTAAAGGATTAGAATTTAAAGTTAAATGCAAGGACGAAAATTATAAATTACTTAAGGGTAATTTCAAATATATAGAAGAAGATAAAGTGTATATAGTAATAGCTAAGGATATAAGTGAAAAGCAAAAAATTCTTGATGAAAAGTTAGCTTATGAGCGAGCAATTGAATTAGAAGGAATAAAAAATGAATTTTTTTCAAATATATCACATGAATTTAAAACTCCTTTAAATATTATTTTAGCAACAATGCAATTAATAAATAAAAATATAGAAAATAAAAATATAATTTCAAATGAAGAAGTTGATTTAAAAAAGTATATGACTTCAATTAAGCAAAATTGTTATAGGCTTTTAAGGTTAGTAAATAATATTATAGATATGAATAAAATTGATTATGGATATTATGATATTGAGCTTGGAAATTATAATATAGTAAGTGTTGTAGAAGATATAACTATGTCTGTTTTAGAATATATAAAAAATAAGGGGATTGAACTTATTTTTGATACTGATACAGAAGAGGAAACAATAGCTTGTGATCCAGATAAAATAGAGAGAATAATATTAAATTTGCTTTCTAATGCTATAAAATATACAAGGCCAGATGGGAAGATAATTGTAAATATTAACTCTGATAAAGAAAATGTATATATATCAGTTAAGGATACTGGAATAGGTATGCCAAAGCAAAAACTTAATAAAATTTTCAATAGATATGAACAAATAGATAATAAGCTAACTAAAAGTTTTAATGGAAGTGGTATAGGATTATCTTTAGTTAAATCTCTTGTAGAAATGCATAAAGGAAAAATTACTGTAGAAAGCAAGGAAAATGAAGGAAGTAAGTTTACTATTACACTTCCTAAAAAAAGAATTAATAATGAACATATTAAAAATACAAATTTAACTAAATCAAGGGTTGAAAAATGTAATATAGAATTTTCTGATATATATAATTAAATGAATAAAGGTGATGTCGCATTAAGAATAAATACTACAATATATTGTGTTGATTTTTATTTTTTAA
>UQFE01000060.1 GCA_900540255.1 uncultured Clostridium sp. | reverse complement strand
ATAAAATAAAAGAAAAGGTTATTTGTATTTAAAAATTACTTAGTAATATAAATTTAAAATGATAAGGTTTAATTTAGGAAGAAGCTGTTGTCTAAATTTGAGAATGGTTTATTTGTGATTGATTTTATTTGAAGTAAGTTAAAAATTTTATTTATATTAATTGAAAAAATTAAGTTTATAGTTTTGAGCAAGATTAAGTATAGTAATGTAGTTTTATTACTATATAGTTCTGTTATATTAAAATGTTGTCAACAACAATTTAATATAACAGAACTATATACTTGTAATTAGTATATGTATATCATATCTTTAATTAAGGTTACATAAGATTGTATAAATAAAGTTTAGGGGATGGTAAAGTTCAATGAAAAAGATAATTTCAATTATAATATTAATTATTATTTCTATTAATAGTGTGGGTTGTAGTAGCAAGAATATATCAAATAATGAGATTAATAAAATGAAAGAAACAATTGAGAAGGTATTGTTTTACGAAAAATCATATGATGATGAAGTAAGTGATTATATTGATGAAAAAACATTTAATGAATGTAATTATGAGGTGTTTTATAGTTACTTTATAGGGAAAGTTAAATTTACTAAATATGAAAGTGAAGTAAAAAGCATATTAAGGGCTGGAAATAATTATACTATTTGTATGGTGTTAAATATGGAAGCAAAGGGAACTGAATTACAAAGTGATGGAATTGATGAAGGATATGATTGTGTTGAAGGAAAAGATGTTCCTATAGAAGTTATTTTAAAAAAAGAAGGTGAAAATTATGTAATTAAGGAAGTCAAAGAATATACAAGTTTAGAAGAAGCTCAAAATGAAAATGAGGGATTTAAGAAAAATAAATAAAATATACGTGGTAATTTATTGAAAGTATAAAATTTCTAAGTAGTTATAAAAGTAGAAATCATGCTGAAATTTATATGGTGTTTTAATGGAAATTAAGGAATTTAGAAAAATAAATTGATATTAAAACCATGTAAGGAGGAGGTTTACTATTAGTTTTTTTGAGGAGTTATGATATAACTATAGATGGCAGCGTTAGTGAAAGTAAAAAGTACTTTGAACTAATAAGATATTGGACAATAGTAAAGTTGTTCGAAAAAATAAAAAGGAGTGGTACATATGAAGAATAAACTAATTGCCGGTATAATTACATTATCAGTTCTAGGGGGAATGGTTACACCTACCTTTGCAGCTGTAAAAAATTCTTCACAAATAAAAAATAAAAATGAAATAAATGTGGAAAATAATTCAAAAGAAAATTTAATTCAAAACACTAAGTGTGGTATTTCAGGAAGTTTATTACATGGATTTAAATTTAAAAAGATATGGTGGAGTAACAACGGTTCATGTGGTGGAATAATTATTGGAGGCACTATAAATAAGCCTAATAATGATGGAAATATCAATAATGGAAATAGTAATAATAACAGTAGCAACAATAATCAAAATGGAAATGACAATAGTAACAATGATAATAATTTAGGTGGTAATAATGGCAACAATAATATAGAGATAACGCCACCAACTGGAAATAATGAAAAACCGAATAATCCAAGTGTAGCTCAGAAGCCAGGGGATACAGTAACTCCTCCAACAACAGAAGAAAAACCAAGTGTTCCTAACATACCATCTGTAGATGAAAAGCCAGGTAATACAGATGAACCAATAGTGGATGAAACACCAAGTATTCCAGAAAAGCCTGAGGTAACACCACCAGCAGTGGAAGAAAAGCCAGATAATTCTATAGGAAATGATACTATTAATTCAGAGCAAAGCTTTATGGCAGAAGTAGAAAGAGCTATATACAATAAAGTGAATGAGGAAAGAGCAAAAGCAGGAGTTTCTTCATTAACATATAATGATGTAATGCAAAAATATGCAAGAATTAAATCTAAAGACATGGGAGATAATAATTATTTTAGTCATGAAGATTTAAGTGGTAACCTTATAACTACTCAAATGAGAAATGATGGAGTATCATATAAGGCATGGGGAGAAAATATAGCTTATATTGGTGGAAATATGAGTGCAGATGCATTAGCACAGCAATTTATGACCAATTGGATGAATTCATCAGGACATAGAGCAAATATTTTATCAGATAATTTTTCAAGTATTGGAGTAGGAGTATATAAAATAGGAAATAAGGTATATGCTACTCAAGAATTTTATAAATAGTAAATTTTCTTAAAACATAAATAAATATATATATTGAATAAAAGCTTGTTCATAATAAAATGTATACTACAGAATAATTTTACATTTTAAATATGGACAGGCTTTTTTATTTATTAGAAAAATTTATAATAATTTATTTTATATAAAGCAAAGATAAGTTTAAAATTAAATAAAAAAGTAGAAAGTATATTAAAAAGAAAAATAAAATTTATTACAATTATAATATTATGTTATACTTTAGATAAAACAGTTATTTTGAGGTGAAAAGATGAAGCCATTAGCGGATTTAATAAGGCCTAAACAATTAAGTGAAGTTTTTGGTCAGGAGCATATATTAGGAGAAAATAAAATTTTAGATAGAATAGTAAAAAGTGGACGAATTTCAAATATGATATTTTATGGCCCTCCAGGGGTAGGAAAAACTACAGTAGCTAATATAATTGCAGAAAAGGCAGGAAAAATATTTTATAAACTTAATGCAACTAATGCCTCATTAAAAGATATTCAAGAAATAACAAAGGAATTAGATACATTTTTAGGTGTTAATGGTGTAGTTCTTTATTTAGATGAGATTCAAAATTTTAATAAAAAACAACAGCAATCATTATTAGAATACATAGAAGATGGTAGAATAACTTTAATTGCATCAACAACAGAAAATCCATATTTTTATATATTTAAAGCGTTACTTTCAAGATCAACTATTTTTGAATTTAAGCCAGTTGAAGAAAATGATATAAAAAAAGCTTTAAATAGGGCAATTGAAATTAAAAGTAAAGGATATAATGAAATAAAATTGCAAGTTGAGCCTGAAGCAATAAATTATTTATGTGCATATTGTAATGGAGATGTAAGAAAAGCTATTAATGGATTAGAAGTAGCTTTAAATTCAACTAAACCTAATAGTGATAAAGTTGTAGTAATTGATTTAGAAACTGTAAAAGATTCAACTCAAAGTAAGGTAATTGCATATGATAATGATGGTGATGCACATTATGATATACTTAGTGCATTTCAGAAATCAATTCGTGGTAGCGATGCTGATGCTGCAATTCATTATTTAGCAAGGCTTATTAAAGCTGGGGATTTAATTTCTATATGTAGAAGATTACAGGTAATTGCTGCAGAGGATATAGGGCTTGCTTATCCACAAGTTAGTATGATTGTAAAATCATTAGTTGATTCTGCTAGAGAGTTAGGATTTCCAGAAGCAAGAATTCCTCTTGCAGAAGCTACAATACTTTTAGCAACAAGTCCAAAATCAAATTCAGCATGTTTGGCAATAGATGCAGCATTAAATGATTTAGAAAATATGTCTATAGGGGATATACCTAATCATTTAAAAGATGCACATTATAGTGGAGCTTGTAAAATGGGTAGGGGAGTTGAATATAAATATCCACATAATTATCCAAATCATTATGTGAAACAACAGTATTTACCACAAAATATTAATAACAAAATTTATTATCAATATGGTGATAATAAATTTGAAAAAGCTATAAAAGATTATTGGGATAAGATTAAAAAATAATAATCAATAATATGAAAAGGTAATAAAATAGTTAACAATAAATTGAGAGAATTTTACATTTTTATATTTATAAATAATAATTTAATAATTAAATGGGGGAACAAATGATGGAACAAAAGAAGTATAGTGATTATTTACAAATTTTAAAAGAAGAATTAGTGCCTGCAATGGGATGCACAGAACCAATTGCAATTGCATATGCAGCTGCAAAAGCAAGAGAAGTATTAGGGAAAATGCCAGAAAAGGTTATAGCAAAATGTAGTGGAAATATAATAAAAAATGCAATGTGTGTAACAGTTCCTAATACAGGAGATTTAGTTGGAATTAAGGCTAGTTCAATTATTGGTGTTTTAGCAGGTGATTCAAGTAAGGAACTTGAAGTTATTAATGAGGTAAAAGAAGAACATATAAAAGAAGCAAATAAGCTTATGAATGAAGAATATTGTTTTGTTGAAAGATTAGAAAGTGATATTCAATTACATATAGTAATGGAAGTATACAATGGAAATGAAAGTGCATTAGTAGAAATAAAATATGCTCACAATAATATATCTAAGGTAATTAAAAATGGGGAAGTATTATTTGAAGGAAATGAAGACCCAAGTAAATATTTAGGGGTATTTATTGATAGAAGTATATTAAATGTTAATGATATATTTGAATTTGCAAATACTGTGGATATAAAACATATTAAAGAATTGTTAGACATGCAAATAAATTATAACATAGCAATTGCAAAAGAAGGATTAAATGGAGAGTATGGAGTAGGGATAGGCAAAATGCTTATGAAGTGTTATCCAAATTCAATTATTACTAAGTTAAAGGTTTATGCTGCAGCTGCTTCAGAAGCTAGAATGAGTGGATGCTCATTACCTGTTATGACGAATTCAGGAAGTGGAAATCAAGGTATGGCAACTTCTATTCCAGTAATAATATATGCAAAGGAAAAAGGATTAACAGAAGAAGAATTATATAGAGGATTAGTTTTTTCAAATTTAATTACTATACACCAAAAAACAGGAATAGGAAGGCTTTCAGCATTTTGTGGGGCTGTAAGTGCAGGATGTGCTAGTGGAGCTGCAATTACATATTTAGAAGGTGGTACATTAGAGCAAATAAATAAAACAGTTACAAATACATTAGCAAATATTTCAGGGATAGTTTGTGATGGAGCAAAGGCATCTTGTGCAGCTAAAATTGCAACAAGCGTTGATGCTGGTATGATGGCGCATTATCTTGCTATGGAAGATAAAAGTTATGTAGCAAATACAGGAATATTAAAAGAAAATATTGAAAAAACAATAACTGCAGTAGGAAGACTTGGAAAAGAAGGAATGAAGGAAACTGATAAAGAAATATTAGAAATAATGCTTGAGGGGTAATTAATAAATTTTAGTATTATATAAAGATATGGGATTACTGGGAATGTCGCATTAACCAGTATATTTTGTTAATTTTTATTTTTTAAAACAATATATCGTGTATAAAAGTTTTAGTGTGGTAGCATCTATTCATTATATTTATTAAAAGATTCATAGCTTTTATTTCATAGCTTTTATAAAGTAAAGTAGTTCACAATAAATTGTGCTAAAAGTTTACATAAATAAATTGAATTTAATTTGCAATGTAAGATAATTTCAGTGTTGACAAAAGCAGAGTAAGTTAGTATGATATAAATATAAAGTAGAGCAAAAAGGTCTGAATAAGGGGTGAGAAAATGAAATTATCAACTAAAGGAAGATATGGAGTAAAAGCCATGGTTGAATTAGCAATACATTATGGAGATTCTCCTCTATCAATAAAAACTATTTCACAAAGGCAAGGAATATCTGAATATTACTTAGAACAGTTATTTTCTCCACTTAGGAAAGCAAAGCTTATAAATAGTATAAGAGGTGCTCAAGGAGGCTATATTTTAGGAAGAGAGCCAAAGGATATTAAGGTTTCTGATATAATGTATGTACTTGAAGGGCCTATAGAGATTGCTGATTGTATTGAAGGGGTTGCTTGTGATAATATAGATTGTTGTGCAACTAGGCTTTTATGGACAAAAATAAAAAGTAGTATAGATGAGGTTATGGAAGGCATAACATTACAAGATATAGTAGATGACTACAATAAAATTAAAGAAAAAAATGAAGCGTTAACATTACAGAGGAGTGAATAATATATGAAAACAGTATATATGGACTATGCGGCTACCACTTATGTAAAGCCAGAAGTTTTAGAAGAAATGATGCCATATTTCACACAAAAGTTTGGTAATCCATCATCTTTTTATGGAATATCAAGAGAAACTAAAATGGCAATAGATAAAGCAAGAGGGCAAGTTGCTAAAGCTTTAAATTGTGATATGAATGAGGTTTACTTCACAGGTGGTGGATCTGAGTCAGATAACTGGGCAATTAAAGGTATTGCATCAGCACATAGAAAAAAAGGAAATCATATAATAACAACTAAAATAGAACATCATGCTGTTCTTCATACTTGTGAATACTTAGAAAAAAATGGGTTTGAAGTAACTTATTTAGATGTTAATGAAGAAGGATTTATTGATTTAGAAGAATTAAAAAATGCAATAACAGATAAAACTATATTAGTATCTATAATGTTTGCAAATAATGAAATTGGAACTATTCAACCAGTAAAAGAAATTGGTGCAATTTGTAGAGAAAGAAAAGTATTATTCCATACAGATGCAGTTCAAGCAGTAGGAAATGTTCCAGTTGATGTAAAAGAAATGAATATAGACCTTTTATCTTTAGCAGGTCATAAAGTATATGGGCCAAAGGGAATTGGTGCTTTATACATAAGAAAAGGTGTTAGAATAGACAATTTAATTCACGGTGGAGGTCAAGAAAGAGCTAGAAGAGCTGGTACAGAAAATATAGCTTCAATCGTTGGATTAGGTAAGGCAATAGAGTTAGCAACTGAAGATTTAGAAGGACATATGAAGAAGCTTTCAGTTCTTAGAGATAAACTTATAGATGGTATTTTAGAAAGAATTCCATATTCTTATTTAAATGGACCAAGAGGAGATAAGAGATTACCTGGTAATGTAAATGTAAGATTTACTTATATAGAAGGTGAATCAATATTATTATCTTTAGATTTTGAAGGAATATGTGCTTCAAGTGGAAGTGCTTGTACATCAGGTTCATTAGATCCATCACATGTACTTTTAGCAATAGGACTTCCTCATGAATTAGCTCATGGATCATTAAGATTAACATTAGGAGATGGATCAACAGAAGAAGATGTTGATTATGTTTTAGAGGTATTACCTGGAATTATTCAAAGAATTAGAAATATGTCACCATTATGGAGTGATTTTGTTAAGAAGGGAGAAAAATAATTATGATATATACAGATAAAGTTATGGACCATTTTAGAAATCCAAGAAATGTAGGAGAAATAGAAGACGCAAACGGTATTGGAGAAGTTGGAAATGCTAAGTGCGGAGATATAATGAGAGTTTACCTAAAGGTAGAAGATAACATTATTCAAGATGTTAAGTTCCAAACATTTGGATGTGGATCAGCAATTGCTTCATCATCAATGGCAACTGAAATGATTAAAGGAAAGACTTTAGAGGAAGCTTGGGAATTATCAAATAAGGCTGTTGCTGAAGCTTTAGATGGACTTCCACCAGTAAAAATGCACTGTTCAGTGTTAGCAGAAGAAGCTATACACAAAGCAATTAATGATTATAGAAAAAATGCTGGATTAAGCACTGAAGGCTGGGAATTCGAAGAAACAGATCATGATGAATTACATGATGCAGTACACGGACACGAATAAAGTTTAAGGTGTGATTTTAATGGAAAAGAGGAAAAAAGTAGTTATAGGTATGAGTGGCGGAGTTGATAGCTCCGTTGCTGCTTACCTTTTAAAAGAGCAAGGTTATGATGTAATTGGTGTTACAATGCAAATTTGGCAAGAAGATAAGGATTATACAGAAAGAGAAGGTGGATGTTGCTCACTTTCAGCTGTAGATGATGCTAGAAGAGTGGCAAATAAAATTGGAATACCTTTTTATGTAATGAACTTTAGAGATAGCTTTAAAGAAAAAGTTATTGATTATTTTGTTCAAGAATATATTGATGGCAAAACTCCAAATCCATGTATAGCATGTAATAAGCATTTAAAGTTTGATGAGTTATTAAGAAAAGCTCAAGGAATAGGTGCAGATTATGTTGCAACTGGACATTATGCTAAAATAGAGCAAGATGAAAATGGGAGATATCAATTAATACGTTCTGATGATGATAGAAAAGATCAAACATATGCATTATATAATTTTACTCAAGAACAATTAGCTCATACTCTTATGCCTTGTGGAGGATATACAAAGGATAGAATAAGAGAAATTGCTAAGGAAATTGGATTATCAGTTTATAATAAAAAGGATAGCGAAGAAATTTGCTTTATACCAGATAATAATCATGGTAGATACATAAGTGAAGCTAGACCATTAGAAGTTGTTCCAGGAAACTTTGTTGATAAGAATGGAAATGTACTTGGTCAGCATAAAGGAATAGTTTATTATACAATAGGTCAAAGAAAAGGATTAGGAATAGCTCTTGGAAGACCTGTATTTGTAACTGATATTAATCCTAGAACTAATGAAGTTGTATTAGGGCCTGAAGAGGATATATTTAAGACTGATTTAGTTGCTAAGGATGTTAATTTTATAGCCTTTGATAAGTTAGAAGAACCAGTAACAGTAGAAGCTAAGGTTAGATATTCAGGTAAACCAGCGGAAGCAGTTATTTCACCTTTAAAAGATGGTAAGGTAAAGGTTAGCTTTAAAGAAAAACAAAGAGCAATAACAAAAGGTCAATCAGTTGTTTTCTACCAAGGAAACAAAGTTGTTGGCGGAGGAATTATTGCTGGAATAATATAAAATGGGCTGTCGCACTAAAACTTTTATACACAATATATTGTTTTAAAAAATAAAA
>UQFE01000059.1 GCA_900540255.1 uncultured Clostridium sp. | reverse complement strand
GGGGCTGTTGCACTAAAACTTTTATACACAATATATTGTTTTAAAAAATAAAAATTAATATAATATATTGTAGGATTTATTCTTAATGCGACATCCCAATTTTGTATATAATTATATAAAAAAAATAACATAGAGGAATTGTAATGGAAATTAGAAAGGCTGTAAAAAGTGATGTAAATAATATAATGAAAATTATTAAGCAAGCCCAAGAATACTTTAAAAATCAAGGTATAGATCAATGGCAAAATAACTATCCAAACATTGATACTATAAATTCTGATATTTTAAATGGAAATAACTATGTAATGATAAAAGATAATGATATTGTTGCAACAGCAGTAATTATATTTGATGGTGAAGAAACTTATAATAATATTTATGAAGGACAATGGCTTACTAATTCTAACTATACAACTATACATAGAATTGCTGTAGATAATACTTATAAGGGATTAGGATTATCTAAAATATTTATGAATAAAATAGAAGAATTTTCATTAAATAAAAATATACATAGTATAAGAGTGGATACACATAAAGATAATATTTCTATGCAAAAATTACTTAATAAATGTGATTTTGAATATTGTGGAATTATTAATTTAAAAGACGGAAGTAAAAGAATAGCTTTTGAAAAAATTATATAAATTAAATTTTAAATATTTAATAAAAAAACTTATCATAAATTTATGGTAAGTTTTTTTATTAAGATTAAGTAGTTTAAGTAAAATTTTACCAGTTATGATATAATAATTATTATTAGTATATTAAACTAGGGGGTTAGAATGAATATTTGGAATATCTTAAAAATAGATAAGACAAAAGATAAATCATTGATTAAATCAGCTTATTACAATATATTAACTTCAGTTAATCCAGAAGATAATCCAGAAGATTTTAAAAATTTGAGAACTGCATATGAAGAAGCTATTAAATACACTGAAACTAATGAAAATAATGATATTAAAAAGAATACTTCGTTAGATTTATGGCTAGAAAAGGTTAAAAATATATATGATAATTTTTCACTGCGAATAGATGTAAAAAAATGGACTGAAATACTAAATGCTGATGTTTGCATTTCCTTAGATACTAATAGTGAAGCTTGTGAAAAGTTACTTTTATTTTTATCAGAAAATATAAATATTCCACATAGTATTTGGAGTTTAATTGAATCTTATTTTAATATTAAAGAAAATAAAAATGAATTATATGAAAAGTTTCAATCAAAGTATATAGACTATATAATATATAAAATTGATCATGAAGATATTTTAAATTATTATTTATTCAAAATAGAATGTAATAAGGATTACGATACCTGGATTTACTTATATTTTGAAACTAGAGAGTATTTGAATAATAATAATATTGAAAAAATAAAAGAAAATTTAATTAAAATTAAAGAATTGAAAATTTATCATCCATATTTAGAATTGCTTGAAGCACGTTGTTTTATAAATTTTGGAGATTTAATTAATAGTAGAAAGATATGTAGTAAGCTAATAAAGGAATACCCTAATGATTTATTAATTGTTTATACTATGGCTGAAATAGAATGGGCTGAAAAAAATTATGAAATTGCAGAAAATTTATATAAAAGGTGCCTTAATATTTCACCAGATAACTTAAACTGTAAGCTTGGTCTTGCTGATGTATGGCTTGAAGAAGGTAAACTTGAAAAATCTAAGGAACTGTTTATAGATTTAATTGATGTTGATAAATATGATAATTATATAAGAAATAGGCTCTCTTATATAAATCAAATATTAATAATAAGGCTTGAAAATCTAATTAAGAAAAATCCCTACGATGATGCTTTAAAAATACAATTAGCGTGGTGCTATTATGAAAATTCAAAATATAAAGAAGCTATTAAAATAATTATTAATTTGCACTCAAATGATCAGTATACAACAATACAAAAGAATATTCTTTTAGGTAGTTCATATTTTGAAATGAAAGATTATGATATTGCTTTAAGTTACTATTATTTATTAATAGAAAATTTTAGTGAAATTATTGATAAAAGTGAATTAGCCAATATATATAATAAGATTGGAAGAACTTATACAAAAACTAAAAAATATGAAGATGCAATATATTTTTATAATAAAACATTATATATAAATAAAGATAATATATATTATATTAATTGTAAATGTGATGTATTAATTAAATTAGGTAAATATAAAGAATGCTTTGAATTAACAGAAGAAGGATTAAAGATATGTAGTAATGATTCTTTAATTTATGATTATAGAGCCGAATCATTATTTAATCTAGGACTTCTTAAAGAAGCTTTTGATTGTGCAAATACATCAATTAAAATTTATCCTTATTATAGCAATCCTTATTTAATAAAAATAAAAGTATTATTAGAATACAATGAAAATGAAAAAGTTATTGAGATTATTGATTATGTTAATAAGTTAGAAATACATGATAATGAAATTATGTTATATAAAGCAAGAGCTCTACGTAATTTAAATAAAAGTGAAGAAGCTGAAAGAACTATAAAGTCTTTATTATTAAATTTACAAGAAAATACTCCTGAATTAGATTTTATTAAAAGTAAGGCGTTTTATGAATTAGCAATAAGTGAATTAAATAAGGAGAATTTTAATAGTGCTTTAGAATTAATAAATGAAGCAATTTGTTTAGATAAAAATGATTTGGATAATTATTATTTACGAGCTTATATTTATAAATGTTGTTACCAATATGAATTATCATTAAATGATTATTTTCACTTATTAAATAATAATGGAAATATTGAATTTATATATTTTAATTGTGCTTGTATTTATAAAGAAATGGGTGAATTTAAAATAGCAAAAGTTTATTTAAATAAACTTTTAAAGATAAATCCAAATTATCCAAATGCAAAAGAAGAGTTATTAAAATTAACATGAATTATAATTTGAAAAATATTATTTTCTTATCAAGGGGGAATTTATATGATAATAGGAATTGACCTTGGAACAACAAATAGCTTAGTATCTTTTTTTGGTGAAAATGGACCAATAATAATTCCAAATAAATTTGGTGAAAATCTTACTCCATCAGTTATCAGTATAAATAATGATAAAGAATTATTGGTTGGTAAAGAAGCAAAAGAAAGAATAATTGCTCATCCTGAGTGTACAAAGGCTGCTTTTAAAAGAAGTATGGGTAGTGATAAAGAGTTTATCTTAAATGGGTTAAAATTTACAGCTGAAGACTTATCATCTTTTGTTATAAAATCCTTAAAAGAAGATGCTGAAATTTATTTAGGTAAAAAAGTTGAAGAAGCAATAATAAGTGTTCCAGCTTATTTTAATGATAAACAACGAAAAGCAACAGAAAGAGCTGGAAAACTTGCCGGCTTAAAAGTTGAACGAATTGTAAATGAGCCTACAGCTGCGGCCATTGCTTATGGGTTGCATAATAAAAAAAATAATACTAAATTTTTAGTATTTGATTTAGGTGGAGGAACTCTTGATGTATCAATTTTAGAAATATATAAAAATATAATGGAAGTACGTGCAGTATCAGGCGATAATTATCTTGGTGGTGAGGACTTTACTGATATTTTAGTAAATATGTTTTTAAATCACAATAAATTAGATATTAATGATTTGGATTCTAAAACACTTGCAATAATAAAGAAAAATTGTGAAAAAGCAAAAATAGAATTTTCTACCCAAAAAGTTGTTACTATAAGATGTAATATTAATAATGCTCTATTAAAATATGAAGTTTCTATAAATGAATATGAAAAATGTTGTCAATTATTATTAACTAAAATTAGAAAACCAATAGAAAGGGCTTTAAAAGATTCAGAAATTAAAACAAAAGAAATTGATGAGATTTTGCTAGTTGGTGGAGCAACAAGGCTACCGATAATTCGTAATTTTGTCAGTAAATTATTTGGCAGATTACCTAATACCTCAATAAACCCTGATGAAACTGTAGTAGTTGGTGCTGCTATTCAAGCAGCAATGAAAGAGCGAAATAAACTAATAAAAGACATTGTCTTAACAGATGTATGTCCTTATACTTTAGGAACAAATATTTCTATTCAAAAAGAAAAAAATTATTATGAAGAAGGACATTTTTGTCCAATTATAGAAAGAAATACAGTTGTTCCTGTTAGCAGAACTGAACGATTATATACTATATATGATAACCAAACTTCAATAAAAATAGAAATTTTACAAGGAGAAAGTAGATTTTCTAAAAATAATCTTTTATTAGGTGAAATTAATATTCCCATTCCTTTAAATAAAGCGGGAAATGAATCAGTAGATGTAACTTACACTTATGATATTAATTCTATTTTAGAAGTTGAAGTAACAGTAGTTTCAACTCAATTAAAGAAAAGGTTAGTTATAAAAAAAGATGATAATTATATGAGTGATGAAGAAATTGAAAAGCGCTTTAAAGAATTATCCTATCTTAAAATACCACCAAGAGAACAAGCAGAAAATAAACTTATTCTTTCAATGGGAGAAAGTTTATATGAAGAAACTGTAGGTAATTTAAGAAAAGAAGTAGAGTTTTATCTTAGGAAGTTTGAATCCTTATTAGATAATCAAGATAAAAATGATATAAGTTTAGTTGCAAAGGAAATAAAAGAAAAGTTTGAAGCTATTTCAAATAGTATAAAATGTTACTGATATTTTATTATATTAATGAAAATAGTTGATTTGACTTAGGACCAAGGTGTTATTGACTTAGAAAGCTTGAAATATACATTAAATTATTTTATTCAAAGTAAAAATATTATAGGAATTGATGTTTGTGGAGAAAGTGAAATATTTAAATATTATTAAATAATAAAAAATAATTACATTAATTTAGAAATACTAAAATTATTAAATAAATATTTAACTTAATTATTTTAAGATATAAAATAATGTATATAATTATACTGTATAATTTTCATATCACTAGGTACATTATTTTTTATTATAAATATATTAAAGTATATAATATTAATTGGAGGATATCTTTGAGTGAATACAATAAATTCGAAAATAATTCCAAAGAAAATTCTATAACTCAAGAGGATGAAGAAGAATTGTATTTATTAGGAATTCAAAAAAATGCAGATATCATTTGTATAATCTCTGATATTCTTTCTTATATAGCAACTATAGAAAGTATAGAATTAATATATAGTAGATATAATGATACAAATTATTCTGCTAATCCAGATATACCAACATTACAATCAGCTATACTTCTTTTTCTTACTAGATTAATATATACACAAATAGCATTTATAAGATTTAATCATGTATATGAAAAGAAAATGAATGGTGAAATTACTTATTCATTACAACCTAATATGGATATAAATACTTCAAATATTTTAAAAACAATAGGGGCATTTTACTCTGTAATTGCTGCAATAGGAATATATTATAGAGATATTAGTCAGCCTATATTTGGAATATAAATAAAAACTGTATAAATTATTATTTTTAATATTTATGCAGTTTTTATTTACATTTACATAATTATTCCTATAATATAAAATAAAAGTGAATAAAATAGTGGAGAGTTTATTATATGAATAAAGCTGTATTTTTTGATATATATGGAACATTATTAGAATATCTTAATGGAATAACTGATATAACTCCAAAAGTTAAACAAGCTATTCATAAAGCATTTTATACATATAAAATAAATTAATTCCAAAGAATATCTTGTGGCATTGTTTCTAAAATTTCATTTAATATTTGTATTAAAGTATCTTTTTTTACATTTGCAGATGATAAAAGTTGTTTATATTTTCTGCTTCCAGTTTGACCTTGAAGCAAACTATGAAGAGGTGATGCCAACATATGGACATTACTTCCTTTTTCAAGTTCTTCTTGTACATATGGTATATATGATTTAATAATTTCTCCACGTGAAATAACTTTACTATTTTCATCATTTAATTTATTTAAATTAGCTAATAAGTAGCAATCTTCATATGAAGCCCTTCCTATCATAACTCCATCTACATTTTCAAGAGCTTTACTAATTGATTTTAGTGTTTTAAATCCACCGTTAATTTCAATATTTAAATAATTAAAATCTTTTTTTAGTTTATAAACCATTTCATAATCAAGTGGTGGTATTTCTCTATTATCCTTAGGGCTTAATCCCTTTAAAATTGCTGAACGAGCATGTACTGTATACCTATCAGGTTTTGCTTTAGAAATTGTATTTAAAAATTCTAATAAATCATCATATCCATTCATTATAATTTTAGCATTATTATCTTGAATTACATCAGTTCCATCAATCCCAATTCTATGTTTAATAGTAACTGGCTTATTAGTTGCTTCTTTCATTGCCATTAAAATTTCATATACTAAATTTTTATTTGACATTAATGATGCACCCATCAAATTTCCAGAAACTCTATCAGATGGGCATCCACAATTTAAGTTAATTTCTGAGTAATTATAAGAATCTGCTAATTTAACAGCCTTATAAGCATCTTCAGGATTGCTTGCTGCTATTTGCAAAGCAACATTTCCCTCATCTTCTCTAAAGTAAAGAGTTTTATCTAAGTCACTATTTATAATTGCTTGTGCAGTTACCATTTCAGTATATAAAAGTATATCTTTGTTCATTAATCTACAAAAATATCTAAAATGTCTATGTGATTTATCTACCATAGGTGCAATACTTATTTTAGGTGTTATTATATTTGAAGTATATTTTTCCATTCTTTGTATCCTTTCTAACTTAAGAAATTAATTTAAAAATATCTTTTTTAGGTGTACAATATTTTATGTCAATGTTATTTATTTGTCAATTTTAATTTAAAGGAGAATTTTTATGCAACAAAATCAAACTGAAGAATTAGGAACCCTAAGTGTAGGTAAATTGCTATTTAAATTAGCCATGCCTGCAATTGCTGCACAAATAATTAATTTACTTTATAACTTAGTTGATAGAATGTATATAGGACATATAGCTAAAGTTGGTAAATTAGCACTTACTGGAGTTGGTGTATGTTTACCACTTATTATGCTTATATCTGCATTTGCTGCATTAGTAAGCATGGGATCTGCACCTAGAGCATCTATATTTTTAGGAAAAGGAGAAAAGGATAATGCTGAAAAAACATTAGGAAATTCATTTTCCCTATTAGTAATAATTTCTCTTATACTTACAATTACTTTTTTCTGTTTTTCTAAAGATTTATTATTAGCCTTTGGAGCAAGTGAAAATACTATAGATTATGCAGTTAGCTATATGAAAATTTATAGTATTGGAACAATTTTTGTACAATTAACTCTTGGATTAAATGCATTTATTAGTGCACAGGGATTTGCAAAAGTAAGTATGATGACTGTATTGATTGGAGCAGTTTGTAATATTATATTAGATCCAATTTTAATTTTTGGATTCAATATGGGAGTTTCAGGTGCTGCCTTAGCTACTATATTATCTCAATCACTATCAATGATTTGGATTATAATTTTCTTAACTGGTAAAAAAACAACTTTAAAAATAAAAAGAAAAAATTTAATACTATCAAAAAGTATTGTACTTCCATCAATTGCATTAGGTTTAGCACCATTTATAATGCAATCAACAGAAAGTATAATAGCTGTATGCTTTAATTCATCATTATTAAGATATGGGGGAGATATCGCTGTTGGTGCTATGACAATATTAACAAGTGTAATGCAATTTTCACTTTTACCTCTTACTGGATTAACTCAGGGTGGACAACCTATATTAAGTTATAACTATGGTGCAAGAAAGCCTGAACGTGTAAAAAAAGCATTTAAAATCTTACTTATATCATGTTTAAGTTATTCTATTATTTTATGGTCCTTAGCAATGCTAACACCAAAATCATTTGTTTTAATTTTTAATAATGATCCAGAGCTTTTAGAATTTACAGCTCATGCATTAAGGATTTATATGGCACTTTCAGGCATATTTGGAATACAAATAGCTTGTCAACAATCATTTATAGCTTTAGGAAATGCAAAAACTTCTTTATTTTTAGCACTATTAAGAAAAGTAATATTATTAATTCCTTTAATTTATATAATGCCTTTATTAATGGAAAATAAAACTGCAGCAGTATTTATGGCTGAACCAGTTGCTGATTTCATAGCTGTAACAACAACAGCAATATTATTTTATATACAATTTAGAAAAGCCATGTATGAAATTTCTGATGAAAGCTGTATAGATTTTAATAAATAAAAAATATCCAAATGGGTATTTTTTATTTTTATTTAGTTATTTAAATGATATAATATTTTCATAAAATTTCTTTAATATAGAGGAGATGATACCAATGGATAAAATATTTTTAAAAGATGCTGATGGTACGCCACAATTTGGCTGTACTTCATGTTATAAATGTAGTAGTATTTTTGGAAAAAGCTTATGTAAAATAAAAAATAGAGGATGTTGTTGGTATTTCCCAAAATTTACTTTATATGATATCCAAAAAATGGTGAGAACAACAGAGGGAATAGAAACTTTAAATATGATACTAAAATTACCTAATGTAAAAATATATAATTATTATATACATGCAGTAGGTTCATTTGATAAGGATAGTTATGATAAATATATCGATGATTCTTGTACAAGCCCTTTAAACTATGCAAGTGCTGAAGATATACAAGAAGTACGAAATGCTATAATTTCAGAACAAGAAGAATATTTACTATATGAAGAATATAATAAATATGATTTAGCAGCAAAGAAAAATTTACATAAACCTCGTGTTATAAATGATGTTTCTATGTTTTTTAGAACATGTCCTTTTGTAATTGAAGGCAAAGGATGTAGCTTAAACGAAAAATTTAGAACTTATGTTTGTAATTTCTTTATATGCGATGAAATTACTGATTCTCTTATAAATAATGATGAATTTAAGAAATATAGGAAGGAAAGAGATAACTACGTAAGATGGATAGAATGGGAGAATTCTTCATTAGAATCTATACTAAGTCATAATAGAGTAAATTTAATTGATAATTTTGATGAAGTAATTTCTATTCTTAAAGAAACAGAATTTGATGAATATGAATTTCCTAGTTTAAATGAAATAGAATTAGCTTAATGGGGATATCGCATTAAGAATAAATACTACAATATATTGTGTTGATTTTTATTTTTCAAAACAATATATTGTGTATAAAAATTTTAGTGCGACAGCCCC
>UQFE01000058.1 GCA_900540255.1 uncultured Clostridium sp. | reverse complement strand
TAAAAAATAAAAATTAATACAATATATTGTAGGATTTATTCTTAATGCGACATCCACTTTTTTATCTAAAAATAATAATATTAGAATTTAAGTAATAAATTGTGTTTAAACAGTTAACCTATATATTGAAAATTTTTGTCTTTTATCATTTATACTTAAGTTAGGTAGTTCTATTTCTTTATATAATAAAAAGCCTGTATAATTTTCTAAATAATATATGTATTCATCAGATGGATAATATAATATTAAATCTATATCACGAGGAGATTTTTCTAGTGATATAAGTATGTTATTAATTACTTTCATGAATAACTGAACAGAAAAAGGATTAAAGAAATAAAATTTGTTATCAGTACTAGAAATTTTATATTCTTCTGCAAATATATTTAAAAATTCAATTTTATTCTTTTCTTTATTATAATTTTTTAAATAATTCTTTTTATTATTAATGCAAATATCAAAATAATTATTATTCATTTCAATTCCTGTTATTTTGCAATTATAGTAATAATTTATGTAAAAAGAAAGTCGTCCTTTTCCACAGCCAAAGTCAACTATACAATCATTAGAAGAAAGAGGATATTCTTTAAATAATGTTTCTAATGCAAAGTAAGAAGTAGCTTCGTATCTATTATAATGATGAGATTCATAAAAGCCTTGTTGTTCTCCAGTTGTTTTAATGTTAAATAATCTTTCGTAATGTGAGTATTCCATAATATATCCTTAATATATCCTTTCTTAAAAAGTTTTTAGTATTATAAACAATTAATTTAAACAAATATATAATAGGATATTTGTAAAATTTTAATATAGAAATACTAAATATAATAAATTATAATAAAAATAAGCAAAAAAGTCTAAAATAAAGAATAATTTAATATAACTATTTATTAATATTCGTTATTAGTATATACTATTAATGATTAGAAGTTGTAGATATTAAAGGAAAGATTATAAATTTATGTAAATATTAAATTTTAATATTTTAAATGATTTTTTGATTTATCATGGTGTATATTAAACATTTAATATATCATCAACCCATATTTAAGATAGGGGATTAAATAAAAAGGAAAAGGGGAAATTTTTTATGTCAGAATTAAAACATGAATTAGGATTAATTGCATTAGAAAGTTGCAAGGAGCTTGGAGAAGCTGTTGATAAGCTTATTCAACAAAAGAGAAATACAAATAAATCATTTTTAATACCAACTAATGAAATAAGATTTTCTAACGGAGAAGGTAAAGTTAAGATATCAGAGAGTGTTAGAGGTAAAGACATATATATTTTATGTGACATTGGTAATTATAGTTGTACATATAAAATGTTTGGGTTTATTAATCATAAGGGACCTGATGAACATTTCCAAGACATAAAAAGAACAGTTTCTGCAATAAGAGGTAAGGCTGCAAAAATTACAGTAATAATGCCACTTTTATATGAATCAAGACAACATAGACGTAAAGGTAGAGAATCGTTAGATTGTGCATTAGCACTTCAAGAATTAGAAAGATTAGGTGTACATGAAGTATTAACATTTGATGTGCATGATCCTAACGTACAAAATGCAATTCCACTTTTATCTTTTGAGAATTTTTATCCAACATATGATATAGTAAAGTCACTTATAAAAAATGAAAATACATTAGAATTAAATAAAGATAAGCTTATAGTTATTAGTCCAGATACTGGTGCAATGGATAGAGCAATTTATTATTCAAGTGTTTTAGGTGTTGATGTAGGTTTATTTTATAAGAGAAGAGACCATTCAAGAATAGTAAATGGAAAAAATCCAATTGTTCAACATGAGTATATGGGAAGAGATGTAGAAGGCAAAGATGTATTAATAGTAGATGATATGATAGCATCAGGAGAATCAGTTCTTGATATAGCCTTAGAGTTAAAAGAAAGAAATGTAAGAAATGTTTATGTGGCAACTACATTTGCATTCTTTACAGAAGGCTTAGAGAAATTTAATAAGTTCTATGAAGATGGAATCATAACAAGAGTATATTCAACTAATTTAACATATATTTCAAATGAATTACATGCAGCAAAATGGTATAAAGCCGTTGATATGTCTGAATTATTATCAAAGATAATTAATAAATTAAATTATGATAAATCAATTGCTTCTTATATGGATGCAACAAGAGTTATAAGAGACTTAATAGAAGAATAAAACTATAAAATATTATAGAAATGTATGAGTTAATATTAATTTATATATGCTATAATATTTTTTTAAAAGGGAGAATATATGACAAAAGAAATCAATAATAACTTAAATAAAGAAAAGTATGTTATAAAGAATACGAAAGATAATTTTTTGAAGAAAATAACAAATGAAAATAAAATAAATAATTCCTCTAAGACACAAGGTCTTGGGTCTGGAGCTGGAGGATATGGATTAAATCTTATATAAGTATTATTTAGGTAGGTTATTATGATAGAAGCATTTCATTCAAATTGGACAGCACCGTTTTTGAGAGCAAATCCTAATAAAAATTATTATATAGATGATTTTGAAATTTTGACTACAATAATATCAGCATTAAAATGGAGAGAAAATAATGGCAGTATAAAAATGATTACTGATGATATTGCTGCTGATTATTATAAAAAATTAGGTATTGATACTATATGGGATTTGGGAATTGATGTATCTTTAAATAAAATAAATAATGATATTGATAGTAATATATTTTGGGCTGCAGGAAAAATTTATGCATTAAAGGGCCAAAAGTCACCTTGTGTAATGATAGATACAGATTTTATTGTATGGGATAATATTGAGAATCTTTTATTACAATCAGAAATTAGTGTAATTCATAAGGAAAAAATAATTAGTAGTGTTTATCCCAATAAAGATTATTTTAATATGAATAATAATTATTTATTTGATGAAAATTTTGACTGGTCAGTACTGCCAAGCAATACGGCATTTACTTATATATCAAATAATGAGTTTAAGGATTATTATACCTCAGAATCAATAAAATTTATGAAAAATGTAATAAATAATAATGATAAAATTACAAATATGGTTTTTGCAGAGCAGAGATTATTATCTATGTGTGCTGAGAGAAAAAAAATTAAAATAAATGAAATAATGACATTAGAAGAATTGTTTAATGAAAATCAAAAGTTATTTACTCATACATGGGGATACAAACAAGAAATGAGAAATGATTTTAAAAAAAGAAAAGATTTTTGTATAAGATGTATAAAAAGAATATTTAAGGATTATCCAGAATATAAGGAAGTTATTATGGATATAAAAGAGTTAAAAGAGTATTTAAATGAACTTTAAATATATTAATTTTATTAAAAAATCAATAAGAATATTATGATAGGATA
This sequence comes from uncultured Clostridium sp., assembly GCA_900540255.1. GTDB lineage: Bacteria > Bacillota > Clostridia > Clostridiales > Clostridiaceae > Clostridium. The sequence continues at coordinate 5,981 of UQFE01000058.1, read as the reverse complement.
TATTTATAAATTTTAAATATATTCTTTTTTTTAAATATATAAAGTTTTCAGACAAAAAAGAATAATTAAATTTTTTTAGTATTTAATATTTTTAATGGTATTATACTTATATAAAGTATAATACCAACAGGAGCGTGGAAATAATGAAAACATTAGTAATTAACTGTGGAAGTTCATCTTTAAAATATCAATTAATTGACATGTCTACAGAAGAAAGTATGGTTCAAGGTTTAGTTGAAAGAATAGGAATTGAAGGATCAATATTAACTCAAAAGGTTGAAGGAAAAGATAAATATATAATAAACACAAATATAAAGGATCACAAAGATGCAATTAAATTAGTTTTAGAAGCATTAGTAGATTCAATTCATGGTGTTATTAAATCTATGGATGAAATATCAGCAGTGGGTCATAGAGTTGTACATGGTGGAGAAAAATATTCTGATTCAGTATTAATTGATGATGAAGTGTTAAAATCAATTAAGGATTGTATAGTATTAGCACCACTTCATAATCCACCAAATGTAATAGGAATAGAAGCGTGTAAGGAGTTAATGCCTAATACACCAATGGTAGCAGTTTTTGATACGGCATTCCATCAAACAATGCCAAAGCATGCATATATTTGCCCAGTTCCATATGAATTATATGAAAAGTATGGAGTAAGAAAATATGGATTCCATGGAACATCACATAAATATGTTTCTTATAAAGTAGCAGAAACTATGGGAAAAGACATTAAGGATTTAAAGATAATTACTTGTCATTTAGGTAATGGATGTTCATTAGCAGCTGTTAAAAATGGAAAATCAGTTGATACATCAATGGGATTTACACCACTTGCAGGGGTAATGATGGGAACAAGATCAGGAAGTATTGATCCATCTGTAATTAGCTTTTTAATTGAACAACATGGATATACAATTGAGCAAATTGATGAATTATTAAATAAAAAGTCAGGAATTTTAGGGATTTCTGGAGTTTCTTCAGACTTTAGAGATGTTTTAGAAGCAGCTGAATCAGAAAATGAAAGAGCTAAATTAGCATTAGAAATATTCTATTATAAGGTTAGAACTCAAATTGCAGCTTATGCTGGGGCTATGGGTGGAGTTGATGTAATAGTATTTACAGCTGGTATTGGTGAAAATTCATCAATTACTAGAAGAGAAATTTTAAAAGGATTAGAATTCTTTGGATTTACAATTAATACTGAAAAAAATGAATTAAGAGGTAAGATTCAAGAAATATCTAATGAAGATTCAAGAGTTAAGGTGTATGTAGTACCAACTAATGAAGAATTAATGATTGCAAGAGATACAGCAAAATTAGTTAAATAGCATTAATAAGGCATGTTGAAATATTGTTATTTTAGCATGTCTTATTTAAAATATAGAAATTTTTAATATGAAATTGTAAATTTATTGAAAATAAAAGGTATAATAAAATAAATTAGTTTTAAATAATAAGGTGGTAAATAAAGATATTGGAGGAAATGAGAAGTGAATAATATTGATGTTGCTAAGAATATAAATATTTTAGGAAGATTTTGTGGGAAAAGGGATATTACCATTACTTGAGAAATATGGTATTGAACAAGCTGATGTAATGGTTTTATTTGGTGGAAGCATTATTGCTGGTGGTGATGTTATCAAATATGTTATAATAATTTTTATCATATAAAAAATAAAAAAAGGAGATTGTTATGGCAAATAAGATAACATTAACATATGAAAATGGAGAATTTATTGTATCATTAAATGAAAATATTATTTATACAGATAAGGAAATGGAAGGTGCAATGCTTAAGTTTAATTCTGTTGTAAAAAATAATGCTATACAGCAAAATGATTCTTGGCAAGCAATTGAAAAATCTATTAAAAATTTTGATATGAGTGATATAGAGTTAAATTCACAATTTAAAACAGTATCATATGGAAAAATGAAATATTTTTATAATACAGATAAGGTATTTTATATTGATGAAGGTAGCATGATATCATTGGGTGGAGGATTTGCATTATTTAGGTTTATAATTGGTAAAATTAAAGATGGAGAGTTAAAAAGTGAAGAAAGTTTCTTAGAATTATGTAAGGTATCAATGATTAACAAAGGAATTTTCAGTACAAATGAAGATAAAGTTATGATAGCTAGCCCTAAATTTAATTATGGAAGTGTTGAATATAATTTTGCAACTAAGAAAATTAATAAAGGTACTAGCAATGAAAAAGGTAGCTTTGAAGAATTTAAAGATTATGTTTTAAGTATAATTAAATAACTATTATAATAAAGCAAAGGATAAATAAATTATGAAAGAATTAAGATTAGAAGCAGATAGATGTTTATTATGTAAAAATGCAAGATGTAAGGCTAATTGCCCTATAAGTACTGAAATTCCAGAGGTTATAAGGCTTTTTAAAGAAGGAAAATTAGATGAGGCAGGGGAAATATTATTTGAAAATAATCCTTTATCAGCAGTTTGTGCTATAGTTTGTCCACATGAGGATCAATGTAAAGGAAATTGCATAAGAGGTATAAAGGGGGAACCTATACCTTTCTGTGAAATGGAAGAATTTATATCATTAAAATACTTAAAAAATGTTAAGTTAGAAAAAGTAGGAAATAGAGATGAAAGAATAGCAATAATAGGTGCAGGACCAGCAGGTATAACTTTATCTATTATTTTAGCTAGAAAAGGATTTAAGGTTACTTTATTTGATGCTCATGAAAAAATAGGCGGAGTATTAAGATATGGTATTCCTGAATATAGATTACACAACTCTATTATAGACAGATATGAAGAAATTCTTATAGAATTAGGAGTTAAAATAAGACCTAATACATTAATTGGACCAGTTCTTACTTTAGATAAATTATTTTTTGATGGATATAAGGCTGTTTTTATTGGAACTGGAGTATGGAACCCTAAGACTTTAAATATAAAGGGTGAATCTTTAGGAAATGTACATTATGCAATAGATTATTTAAAATCTCCTAATGTATATAATTTAGGAAAGAAGGTTGCTGTAATAGGAGCAGGAAATGTTGCTATGGATGCAGCTAGAGTTGCAAAGAGAAATGGTGCAGAAGAAGTTTATATTCTTTATAGAAAAGGATTTGAAAATATGCCTTGTACTAGAGCTGAATTAGAAGAAGCAAAAGAAGATGATGTTAATTTTGAATTATTTAAAGCACCAATTGAATTAACAGAACAAGGCGTAAAATACATAGAAACTAAAAATGAAGTTAGTGAAGATGGAAAAGTTTCAACTATTACAATAGAAGGAACAGAAGGAATGTTTGAATGTGATTCTGTAATAATTGCAGTAAGTCAATCACCAAGAAAAAATATAGTAGCAAATACTACAGGACTTGATACTAATAAGTGGGGATTATTACTTACTGATGATAAAGGTCACACAACTAGAAATGGTGTGTTTGCATCAGGAGATGTTGTAACAGGTGCAAATACGGTTGTTCATGCTGTATCTTATGCTAAAATAGTTGCGGAATCAATTGAAGAATATTGCAATAACAATAAATAATTAAATGTAAAGGGTGTTGTAATGAGTATTGAATTAATAAATGATGAGTGTGGGAACACCCAAAATAAATACTTTTATTTTATAAATTGTTCAGATATGGAAAAAGAATTATGTAATATGGAAATGAAAAGTATTTTTAAACAAATACCAAATAGAAAGTTTTTATTTTCTAATAAGGATTTTAATCCATCAAGGAGTCCATTTATAAAATTTAAAGTAAATATAATATACATAGAAGAATCATTAGAAATGATTATTAATAAAATTAAAAATGAAAAAATTTCATATGATGATTTTAAAGTTAACTATATGAAAAGTGAAGATGGGGATGTTTCCTATGAAAATCGTTTAAAGGCTGTTAGAGAAATTGGATTTGTTATTAATGGATTTCCTGATATTCATAATCCTAAAGTAGAACTTGCTATTATTAAAATTAAAGATAAATGGATATTTGGAGAACTTATAAAAAATGATTTTAAGTGGCAAAAGCATAATGATAAACCACATTCATATTCAAATGCAATTCCTTTAAGAATGGCAAGAGCTTTAGTTAATATTGCAACTTGTGATGATAAACGCTTAAGTATAATTGATCCATGCTGTGGAGTTGGAACTGTTGTTATAGAAGCATTAGATTTAGGTTTTAATATAAAGGGATATGAAATTAGTAAGCCTATTGCTTGTAATGCAAGGAATAATATAGAGTTTTTTGGGTATAATAGAGAAATAATAACTAGTGGAGATATGCATAATATACGTGAAAGATATGATGTTGCCATAGTTGATATTCCTTATGGATTATATTCACCTATAACTTCACAAGAGCAAAAGGATATAATTAATACCTCAAGAAGGATAGCTCGTAAACTAGTTATAATTACTTTTGAAGATATGGATAATATAATAACTTCAGCTGGTTTTAAGATACTTGACAAGTGTTATATGATCAAGGGAAATATGAAAAGAGAAATTAGTATTTGTGAATAAATGGTTAAAATTTCTCGTAGAATAATGAGCAAAAAGTTTGACAATAAAGAAGTAGAATGCTATAATAAATTTCGTCAAGAAGAAACAGCCGTTTCTCGCCTTACGGCCTAGCTTAGTAAGGTAATGAGTTTATTGGATTTTTATCTAGAAGTGAGTCTAGATTTTCTAAATAATACGAGGGCGGCATTATATGTCGCCCTTTTATTTATATATTTTTCTTGATAGATTTTATCGGAGGTGAATGTTATCAGTAAAAACTTTACTTGTAATGAAAGTATTAGAGAAAGAGAATTAAGAGTAATTGATTCAGATGGTAGTCAATTAGGAATAATCTCAAGAAATGAAGCTTTACAAATGGCTGAGGAGAGAGATTTAGATTTAGTAATGATATCTCCAACAGCAGTGCCACCAGTATGTAAAATAATGGATTTAGGCAAATACATTTACGAGCAATCTAAAAAGGAAAAAGAAGCTAAGAAAAAGCAAAAGGTAACTGTCATTAAAGAAATCAGATGTAGTTTAACTATTGAAGAAAATGACATAGCTATCAAAGCTAAAAATGCTAGAAAGTTCTTATTAGACGGGGATAAAGTAAAAGTCACTGTTAGATTCAAAGGTAGAGAAGCAACATTAGGTCATTTAGGATTAAAGATTCTAGAAAACTTTGTTTCAAAGCTTGAAGATGTTTGTGTTGTTGAAAAAGCAGCAAAACAAGAGGGAAGAAACATGACAATGGTATTAGCCCCTAAAAAAGCATAACCAGAGAGGAGAATATTATCATGCCAAAAATGAAAACGCACAGAGGTGCAGCTAAAAGATTTAAAAAGACTGGTACTGGAAAGTTAAAAAGAGCTAAAGCTTTCAAGAGCCATATCTTAACTAAGAAGAGTGCTAAGAGAAAGAGAAACTTAAGAAAAGCTGCTTACGTTTCAACTACTCAAGAAAAAGCAATGAAGAAATTATTACCATACCTATAATATAGAGGACTCAGGAGGAATACAAAATGGCAAGAGTTAAGAGAGCAGTAAATTCTCGTAAAAATCATAAAAAAGTATTAAAGCTTGCAAAAGGTTACTACGGTGGGAAGAGCAGATTATTCAAGACTGCTAACGAATCTGTAATCAGAGCTTTAAGAAACGCATACGTTGGAAGAAGATTAAAGAAGAGAGATTTCAGAAGATTATGGATAGCAAGAATCAACGCTGCTACAAGAATTAATGGTCTTTCATATTCTAAATTCATGAACGGAATTAAATTAGCTGGAATCGACATGAACAGAAAAATGTTATCTGAAATAGCTATCAATGATCCAAAGGCATTTGCAAACTTAGTAGAAACTGCAAAAGCTCAATTAAACAAATAGTTTGTTTACATAAGATAATCCTTAGGGATTGTCTTTTTTTGTATTTAGAAAACCCCGCGTTAGACGTGGGGTTCCAAAATGCTTATAGC
>UQFE01000057.1 GCA_900540255.1 uncultured Clostridium sp. | reverse complement strand
CTTGTGGTCCTTGTGGTCCTCTTAATCCTTGAGGTCCTTGTGGTCCTGTTGCTCCTGTTGCTCCTTTACATCCTCTAACACATATACAAGAATGATTTCCACATTCCATGCATTTAGATTGATCATATGATCCAGAAATCCAACTATTATACATATAATTATTTCTGTTATTTATCTTTGCTGATTCATCTTCTGAGTTTTTATTGCTTAGTTCTTCATAAAGATTATAACTACTTCTTCTGCTCATTGAATTTATTTTTGAAAATGGATTATTTCTTCTACTTCTATACCCTGCCATCTTTTTTCCTCCTTAGTATCTAAACTTCTCCAAAGTTTTTCTATACTTTATATTATGTCTTTAGATGCTTATTGTTACTTAAATCATTAAAAAAATTACTTTTCAAAAAAATATACACCATTACTTTATAATTTAAGTAATGATGCATATAAAAAATCAATATTTAATTTTTATTATGTCACTATCAGTTGCTAAATTTATAAAATTATATAAAACTAAAATATTATCAAAATCATTTTCTTCCATATAGTTACTAATTTTAATATTAAAACTTCTTAAATCAATAATATGTACTTCTTCAAAATTTTGCGTTAAAAATGGTACTAATGAATTTGCAAATGAATCCTTTATAACTAAAATTTTTTTACCATTTTTTAAATTTTTATTATTTATTATAGTTAATGCATTATTTCCTCTTATAAACATAGAGTATTTATCTCTAGAATTTATTTTTGAAAAATCATAAATAGAATTATAAACTTCCTCTCCCAATATATTCATTTCTAAATCTTCAAAATCATAATATTTAATAATATCACTTGATATATTAAATGGCTTTGCTTTTGAAAAATAAGAACCATAAAATCCATTTATCTCATTGCTATTATAATAATTTAAATTTATAGGTTTCATACCAATTGATTCTATAAAACTACAATACGCTAAATATGCACCATATGTTGTCCAATGATGATCTGTTTTATAATAAATATAGTTATTTTTTTCATTTTTAAATTTATCTAATAAATTAATATTATTTGAATATATTAAATTTGAATATAAATCTTTTATTATTTTCTCTTGTTCAATTTGATATAAACCTCTTGGCAAATCTTCATTATATATTTCATAGGAATTTGGTACAATCATTACAGATACACTTTTATCATATTTTTTACTAAATTGATTTATTGCATTAATATTATTACTAAGCTTTACCTTATTTAATGAAGTAAACTTTTCAAAAAGCCATTTATTTTCCCCATATATAATCCCATTATTTTCAATCTTACCTAATAAATATTCATTTAGTGATTTTATACTTATCCATTGATTTCTTAACGGAAACTGATCATTTATATATTCTTCATATTCTTCCTGAAAGCTACCATTAACAAACTTATTAATAGAAAACCTAACATTTGTTTTTAAATTTCTATTTTCAAATTCTGAAAATATCTTATCTTTATCAATAAAACTTATTATAGTCACTATGTAAATAATTGCTGTAAAACAATATAATAAATATCTTCTTTTCATATAAAACGCCTTCCTAAAATCTAAAATACAAAAATGGATTGTAAGATGAATCAACTAAATAAGCTATTGATAATAAAAAAATTGTTATTAAAATTATAGTGTCTACTATATTACTTTTAACAAATTTATTGTATATTTTCTTTAGAAAACTAGTTGAAAATATAATAGCAATAGTATAAATAATAATATAGTTTCTTAAATAATAAATCCATTCATTTCCTGCATTAAATATAAACATTTTTTTTAAAAAATTTATAATTTTATTTAAATCAATTACAGCAAATAATACCCATCCAACTAAAATAAAAAATATAGTATATATATGAGAAATTAATTTATGTTTATTTAACAAATTTAATAATCCATTTTTTTCTATACATATTAATATAAAGAAATATAGTCCCCATAATATAAAATTATAACTTGCCCCATGCCAAAGCCCTGTTAAAAACCATACTATAAATAAATTAAAATAAGTTCTTGCTCTTCCTAATCTATTTCCTCCTAAAGGTATGTATACATACTGCTTAAACCATTGTCCTAAAGTTATATGCCACCTTCTCCAAAATTCAGTAATACTTCTAGATTCATATGGATAATTAAAATTATTAGGAAAATTAAATCCTAATATTTTTCCTAGCCCAATTGCCATAAGTGAATATCCATTAAAATCAAAATATATTTGTAATGAAAAGGCTATTATTCCCATCCAAGCAAGAATAGTACTTATATTATTAAATCCCATTGTTTCAACTTCATTCCAAAGGCTTCCTATATTATTTGCAATAAGAACCTTACTTCCCAATCCTAAAATAAATAATCTTATTCCTTCTTGAATTTCATCTAAATTAATATCTCTATTTTTTAACTCCTTACTTATATCTATATATTTCACTATTGGTCCCGCAATAAGTTGTGGAAATAAACATACAAATGCCCCAAAATTAATTATATTTTTTTCTGCTTTAACTTTTCCCAAAAACACATCTATTGTGTATGACATAGTTTGAAAAGTATAAAAACTTATTCCTAAAGGTAAAGTTATTTTTACATTATTCAATGACATATTAAAAATACTATTTATATTTTCTATAAAAAAATTAATATACTTAAAGAAAAATAAAATTCCTACATTAAATATTATAGATATAGCTAAAAGAAGAATTTTTATTTTTTTATTTTTATTATTTTTTTCAATATTAATACTTATAAAATAATCTACAAATATAGAAGCAATCATGAGTAAAAAGTATCTAGGTTCTCCCCATGAATAAAAGATTAAACTAAGTATAAGCAAACTTAAATTTTTTAATTTTTTAGGTGTTAAAAAATAAATTCCCATAGCAATTGGTAAAAATCTAAATATAAATAAAATACTACTGAAAACCACTTTATTCACTTCCTTTGTTATGTAGTCTTCAAGTTAATTTACAATAACAAAAACTTGAAGACCTACTTCTTTAATTAGACAAATTATAATATGTCTTTGTTCCATAAATATTTTTATAAATAATTAATATAGTCATCTGCTCTTAAAGGATATTTTAAATTAGGCTTTTTCATATTTAAATTTTCATATATATCATCAAATAATTTTCTATTATATATTACCTTATCAGATTCACCAACAAAATTTGCTGTTAATTCATTAAAGAAATATGCACAATTAATCTTTCCTAAATTATAATAACAAACACAAAGCTGTAAACTAGGAATCCAACTATAATAAGCAATATTAGATAGAGATGGATTATCTTTATTAGGAATACAATTTAATGCTGTTTTATACCAAAATGCTGCTTGATTAAAATTATTTTTCTCAAAAAAGTATTCTGCTAAACTACAAACTATTTCAGCCATTGGTACATCTATTTTAAATGCCTCAAAAACAATATCTAGTATATTTTCTGTTTTATTTAATATTTTATAACAATTTATAATTCTAAAATATGCTCCCTTTACATCTTCTATCCACCCCTGTTTAGTTGCAATAAATCTTTTATACTCATCAATTGCTTTAGCATATTGTCCATTATCCATTAACTCATTTGCATAATAATACATATCCCTTGGAGAAAATTCTACGCCTTCATTTTCCATTTTTTTAAATATCCTAAAATTTCTATCTGTATGAGCTTTAACTTTTCCATGCTCTATTGCAAAGTCTCCATTAAATCCTTGTCCATATACTTCTAAATATTCATGCACTTTTCCTATCCATTTAAAATTTCTTGTTCTTTTAACAATTCTATTTCTCCTTAAAACTGAATTCACTCTTCCTTCTTCATTTCTTGATAATATATATTGTCCACTTACATAATCATATTTAGTATCTAAACTTTTTAATAAGTTCTCTATCTTACTAATGTTTTCATCATCTATAAAATCATCACCATCTAACCATAATATATAATCGCTAGTAGCTTTGCTAAAAGAAAAATTTCTTGCTGCTGCAAAGTCACTTATCCATTTAAAATCATATATTTGTGCATTAAAACTTTTTGCAATTTCTTTTGTCTTATCCTTAGATCCAGTATCTACTATTATAATTTCATCTATAAATGATTTTACCGAATTTAAACATCTTGCCAATGTTTTTTCCTCGTCCTTAACTATCATACACAAACTTAAAGTAATGTTTTTCTCCATATATATTAATCCTCCAAAATAATATTCATATTATAATACGATATTTATTTTAAATATGTACAATCTTATTGCAAAATCGCCTCCCACATTTACCACCTATTGAAAATTATGTATTTTTATGTTAATCTAATGTATATACACCTGTAATATACAAAAAAGGAAGTGTGAAAATGAGCTTAAAAGAAAAAATATTAAAATTAAAAAAAGAAAAAAATGCATTAATAGTTGCTCATCTTTATCAACGTGATGAAATTCAAGAAATTGCTGATATAGTTGGTGATTCTTATTTTTTAAGTAAAAAAGCAATGGAAAGTGATAAAGATTTAATAATTTTTTGTGGAGTAAAATTTATGGCTGAAAGTGCTAAAATTCTTTCACCTAATAAAAAAATACTTATTCCATCAAATAATACAACATGCCCAATGGCAGATATGGCTTTAGTAGATAGGCTTCAAGAATTAAAAGACAAGCATCCTAATGCTAAGGTTGTAAGTTATATTAATTCAAATTTAGATATAAAAGCTTTATCAGATGTATGTGTAACATCATCATCTGCAATTAATATATTAAATAATTTAGATACTGATGAAGTAATTTTCTTACCGGATAGAAACTTAGGAAGTTACTTATCTGAACAAATTCCAAATAAAAACTTTACTTTATATCCTGGTTTTTGTCCTACTCATGAAAGAATAGAAAAGGATGAAATTCTCGAATTAAAGGAAAAATACCCTAATTATCCTGTTTTAGTTCATCCAGAATGTAATAAATCTGTTCGTAATTTAGCAGATTATATTGGAAGTACATCTGAACTTATTAATTATAGTGCTTCTTCTAATGCAAATGGATTTATAGTTGTAACAGAAGAAGGAGTTTTTTATGAAATGAAATTAAAGAGCCCCAATAAAACTTTTATTCCAACAAAAACAGGAATGATTTGTCCTAATATGAAAAAAATATCTCTTAATGACTTATATAATTGTTTAAAAAATGAAGAATTTGAAGTTAATATTGACGAAGAGCTTAGATTTAAAGCACATAAAGCTTTAGAAAATATGCATCTTCTATCTGTGTAACATTATGAATTATGATGTTTTAATAGTTGGTACAGGAATTGCAGGCCTTTATACTGCACTTAATTTAAGAGATGATATTAGGATATTAATGATTACTAAAAATAGCTTTAAAGATTGTAATAGTTATCTTGCTCAAGGTGGTATTTCTACTTCTCTTGGCTTTTTTGATGAAGAAAATTATTTTAATGATACTATGAGGGCTGGAAATTATAACAATAATCCTGAAGCTGTTAAGTTATTAATAAAAAATTCAATTGAAAATATTAATAATTTAGTTAAACTTGGAGTTCCTTTTGATAAAACAAATAATAAATTAAATTATACTCGTGAAGGTGGACATGGTGAATTTAGAATAGTACATGTTAAAGATGAAACAGGAAAAGCGGTTACTGAAACCTTATTAGATAAGGTAGTTCAAAAAAACAATGTAACCATGCTTGAAAATACAACTTTAATAGATTTAATTTGTGAAGATAATATTTGTTATGGAGGAATTTTAAAAAATTCTTCTAAAACTTATAGTATAAATAGTAAATTTACTATTTTAGCAACTGGTGGTATTGGAGGCATATTTACATCAACTACTAATGTTGAATATCTAACTGGAGATGGGTTAAATATAAGTTTAAAAAATAATATTTCTATTAAAGATATGGAATATTTACAACTGCATCCTACTGTTTTATATGAACCTAAAGTTAAAGGAAAGAAACTACTTTTATCTGAATCTCTTCGTGGTGAAGGTGGAATAATTTTAAACCAAAATAAAGAACAATTTATTGACTCTTTGCTTCCTAGGGATATTGTATCATCTGCAATATTAAAAGAAATAGAATCTACTCCTAATAAACCTTATGTTTATCTTGATATGACAAAAAAATCAAAAGATTTTTTAATAGATAGATTTCCTTTTTTATACAATGAATGTTTAAAAAGAGGGTATGAAATGGATAAAGACTTATTACCAATAGCCCCTGCGCATCATTATTGTATGGGTGGGATTAAGGTAGATTTATTTTCAAAAACATCTATGAATAACCTTTATGCTGTTGGTGAAGTTAGCTGTACAGGTGTCCATGGAAGTAATAGACTTGCAAGTAATTCATTGCTTGAAGCATTAGTATTTGGAAAACAAGCAGCTGAAAATATTAATTCAAAAATTAATGAAATTTCATTTAAAGAAATTATTAAAGAACCAAAATCATATGCTTTAGATTCATATGAAGAATTAATAAAATTTTTGAAAGAAAAGGTGGATAACAGATATGCTAAACTATTTAATTGTTGATAAAATAATAAATGATGCATTAAAAGAAGATATTCCTTATGGAGATATAACGGCTTCTTCTATTGTTACAAATGGCTCTAAAGCCAAAGCTTCATTAATTGCTAAAGAAGATGGTATTATATGTGGATTACCTGTATTTGAAAGAGTCTTTACTATCCTTGGTGATGTTACCTTTAAATCCTTTATTAATGAAGGTTCTAGTGTTACTAAAGGAGATATTATTGGTGAACTTTATGGAGATGCCCTTAATATTTTAATGGGTGAAAGAGTTGCTTTAAACTTACTTCAAAAAATGAGCGGAATTGCAACTTTAACTAATAAATATGTAAAAAAACTTGAAGGACTTAATACTAAACTTTTAGATACAAGAAAAACTACTGCCAATTTAAGAATATTAGAAAAATATGCTGTTAAAATTGGTGGTGGCCATAATCATCGTTTTTCTTTATCTGATGGAATATTAATTAAAGATAATCACATTGGTTATGCAGGAAGTATTAAAAATGCCATTAAATTAGCAAAAGAAAATTCTTCTTTTGTTAGAAAAATAGAGGTTGAAACTGAATATAAAGAACAAATATTAGAAGCTATTGAAGCTGGTGCTGATATTATAATGCTTGATAATATGACTCCAAATCAAGTTAAAGAAATGGTAAAATTAATTGCTGGAAGAGCTATTACTGAATGTTCTGGAAACATAACTTTAGATACTATTAAAAGTTATGCATTATCTGGTGTTGATTTTATTTCTTCTGGAGAATTAACTCATTCTGTTAAAGCATTTGATATATCATTGAAAAATTTCACTAAAATATAATAAATCAAAAGTCAGTATATGCTTTTTTTATTTTTTATAAATTACTTTCATTTAGAAAAAAAGTATAATAAAATTATATTATACGTTATCATAGAGGCTATACTTTAAATATAGCCTCCTTTTATTCCCTTTCTATACTATTGTAATTCATCTTCATCATAATCAGTTGATACTGCAAATACATTTGAAGGATCTATTTCAAGCTCTTCGCAAGCCTGATTTAAGCTACATCCATTTTCGTCAATATATCTTGCAACATATGCATTAATGTCAATTTGTGAATAGATATTTTCCATATTTAACTCCTCCTAAAAATAACTCAATATCCATTTTTTAATATTAAGTTTTTATATTGTTTATATTATATATATTTAATATCAAAAATATTCCTATATATTTTTTGTTAATATATAGTTTATTTAAAATTAATAATTTATATAATTAGAATATTTTATTGCTATCTTAAACCTTAACCATTTATGTTATACTATAATTTATATATATTTTAATATTTATTATTGAAAGGTGGGAAATCATGAAGATACACTTTGATAAAAAATTACTAAAATACTCTATATATGTTACTTTAACAGCTATAGCAATATTTTTAGCATTAATAATCCTTACTAACATTGGAATAATATTTACTACTATATTTTCTTTTATTAGTTCAGGATTTAATTTAATAAAACCATTACTTATTGCTATAATAATTGCTTATTTACTTTTTCCTTTAATGAAAATATTTGAAAACTTTTTAAGAGAAAATAAATTTTTAAAAGTAAAAAAACAAGGAACTCGAAGAATTATTTCAATTTTAATTTCTTATATTCTTATTATTAGTATAATTTTATCTATAATTTGGGGAATTTACTTTATGATAGGAGGACAAATTTCAAAAAGTACAACACTAAGTAAGATAATAACTGATATTTCTTCTTATTTAAATTCTAATTCTCTTAATACATCATCAATAAAATCTACTTTAAGGGATTTAAATATTCCATTTATTAATTCACTTGAACCATATATAATTCAAATTTTAAACGGCTTTCAAAAATATATAATTAACAATCTTGGAGTGATGAGCTCTAATATACTGTCTATTGGAAGTGGTATAGCAACATTTTTTATTGCTTTTATTATAAGCATATATATTTTAAGTGATTATGAATACTTTATTAACTTGTGGAAAAAAATTTATTATTTAATTTTTAGAAATACATCTACTGGTAAAAAAATTTCTGACATCTTTGCAATTGTAATTGATTCATTTTCAAAATTTATTCGTGGTCAATTATTAGAAGGCTTTTGTGTTGGTGTTTTATCTGCAATTGCATTAGCTATTGTTAGAATAGATTATTCAATTATTATAGGTATTATTGCTGGTATATGTAATATGATTCCTTATGTAGGGCCATTAGTTGGTACTATACTAGCTGCCATAATAGGATTATTAAGTGGGGTTCCCATAAAAGTAGTTTATGCAATTATAGCAATGCTTATAGTTCAACAAATCGATAACCACTTATTAGCACCTAAAATAGTTGGGCAAAGTGTAGGGCTTCATCCTGTGTTTACTATTATGGCTATTTTAATAGGCGGTAAAATAGGTGGTTTATTAGGTATGTTGCTTGCTGTTCCTATTGCTGCTTCTATAAGAGTTTTATTTAATAAATGGTATGATACTTATGCATCTTTAAACAAAAGCAATTAATGCACACTTAAAAGTGTGCATTTTACATATTTTATATAAAACAACTTAAAATCATTATAAACAATCCACCTTCAATTATAGTTTGTCCTAATTTTACTTTATCATTTTTTAATACTGTAATTAAAAATCCTAGTACAACCAAAAATATTCCATTTCTTGTAAATAAATCACTATAATTTAAAAAGAATATTTTACAAACAATTAATATTTCTATTATTACTAAAATAGTAATTATGCTACCTTGAATCTTTTGACTTTTTAAATTGAAATATTTACTCACTTTTTCACCCCATTATTAAACTTTACCTAGGGTTAATCATATTTCTTAACCCTTATATATCAAGGCCTTTATGGCCAAGATT
>UQFE01000056.1 GCA_900540255.1 uncultured Clostridium sp. | reverse complement strand
TTCTTCTCCTCCATTTGATGGTGGTTTAACTTCTTCTCCTCCATTTGATGGTGGTTTAACTTCTTCTCCTCCATTTGATGGTGGTTTAACTTCTTCTCCTCCATTTGATGGTGGTTTAACTTCTTCTCCTCCATTTGATGGTGGTAGTTCTGGCACATTTGGTTTATTTATTGAAGTATTACTATTAATTACATTAATTGTTATTGCTCCAACAGAAAGTGTCTGATCTGAAAACATTAATACACAAGGATACATTCCGTTAGTTAAATTTAATGCTTTTAGTTCTTCATATGGTATAGTTAATGTTTTTTCACTATCATTATATACAAGCTTATCAACATTAAGTTTGTATCTATTTTCACCATAAGAAATAGTAAATTGGGTTAATTCTTGTTTAAAGTAATCAACTCCAGTTATAACCAAATCTTTAGAGTTATTATTATCAAACTGTACAGTCTGTTGAGTTATAGTAGGAAAATTGTTTTGTTTATTTTGCTCTACTAAAGCTTCCTTTAATACATTTGTATTAGCAGAAGCTGTTACTACACCTAAGTTTGAAATTATTAATCCCCCAGCTAAAGCAATTGCTAACTTTTTTTCTTTTGTGCTCATATTATTTCCTCCTTAAATAATTAACATTTTACCAATTAAATTTACTTTATTAACAATTTAATAATATAAATTTAAAAATTATCTTTAATTATACTTAAATTTTAAGTTTCTGTAAATATATAATTCTTATATTAGATTTTGGTAAGCTTTAATTTTTGATATGATTATAAAATAAGTTTGTCTACTTTTAAAACTTATTTTGATTATTATATTAATCCCTAAAAAGTAACCATTAAATATTTAATATTTGATTTATATATTAGAATAAATAACTATCTTGATAAAATAATACTATTTATATATAATAATTTCAACATGTTATATATTCCAACAGTAATTAAGTTATTTGAATATATAAAAACAATTAACTTATTAAATATAAAAATACAGAAAGGATGATGATATTTGATACAAACATCCCCCCAAAAATGTACCTTAGATAAAATTAAAATATTATCTGGTGCACAGCTAAAATACATTGCATTTGTATCAATGTTAATTGACCATGTAAATAAAGCATTAATTTACCCAAACTTAAATGGTGAAGGGTTATTACTAAAAATAAGCAATCTTTTTGATGTACTAGGAAGAATAGCATTTCCTATTTTTGCTTTTCTTTTAGTAGAAGGTTTTTTTAATACAAAAAACAGAAAAAATTATTTATTATATCTTTTAGGATTTGCTATAATTTCAGAAGTACCTTTTGACCTATTTGTAACTAAGACATTCTTTAATCCCAGATTTAATAATGTTCTTTTTTCACTTTCACTAGCATTAATAACTATTTGGATTATTGATATAATTAAAACAAAAATAAAGAAATCACCTAGAATTATATGGTATACAATTTCATTATTTATAGTTACCATAATGTGTTTTATATCTATGTTTCTTTCTGTGGATTATGATTATCATGCAATTTTAATAGTTTATTTCTTTTATATTTTTTATAATAAGCCAATTTTATCATCTATATTCGGATATCTTTCTATATTCAAAGAAGTTTGGGCAACCCTTGGCTTCGGATTCATTCTTACATATAACGGAAAACGTGGTAAACAATCTAAAATATTAAATTATTGTTTTTATCCAGTTCACCTATTAATCTTAGGATTACTAAGAATGTATTTTAATATCTAAAATTATTTTCAATACAAAAACGGCAACTATTGGAATTTATTCCACTAAATTGCCGTTTTTTAAAATCTTTATTCCCTTACACTTTATTTAAATATGAATTATATATTTTAATTTTCTATAACTTGCATTATATTTTCACTATTATAAACTTCTTCATCAAGCATTCCCTCAGACTTTGCAACTACTACACTAGTTGCTGCATCTCCAACTACATTTAAAGAAGTTACTAACATTTCTATTGGTCTATTTATTGCAAGAATTAATGAATAAGCAAGAATTGCCGCATCATTATTATATCCCATTCCAGTTAAAACTGTGAAAAGTATTATTGCTCCTGCACCTGGTGCAGCTGGTGTACCAATTGATGCTATTAATGCAAGTAATCCAATAACTATTATATTTCCTATTGTTACATCATACCCTGCACTTGTTGCTATAAATATTGCAGCTATAACTTGCATTATTGCTGTTCCATTCATATTTATAGTCATTCCAAGTGGTAATATAAATGATGCTATATCTTCACTAACACCTAATTCTTCAACTGTAGTTTTAGTATTTAAAGGTAATGTTGCTGCAGATGATGAAGTTGAAAATCCAAATAATGCAACTTTACCTATTTTGTTTACAAATTTAATTGGGTTAAGTCTAGCCCCTATTGCTATAAATATTGAATACCCAAAAACTAAAAACAATAACAATGCTATTATTGTTGTAAATACATATACAAATGCTGGTTTTAAATTATCTATACCATATATTGCAAATGTTCTTGTTATAAGAACAAATATTGATATTGCTCCAAATTTAGTTATTATAAAACTTAAAAATACTGTTATTATTGAATTTACTTCTTCTAATAAAGTTTTTAATACAGTTACTTTATCACCTAAGTAATTAATGCAAAGACCTAATACTACTGCAATAAAAACAACTGCTAATATACTGCTATTGCTTGAAAATGCAGATAAAATATTATTTGGTATAGCTTGAATTATTATTAACAATGGATTATTTGAACTCACAACACCTTCTTGTGCTGTTACATTTTGAACATTGGCTGTAAATAACCCTAAATTCTTTATTATAAATCCTATTGCTCCAGCTAATGTTAATGCAAAAACTGAAGTTGATAAAAACCCTAATATAGTTTTATATGAAATACGACCTAGTTTTCTAGTATCACTTATCTTACACATAGCTAATGCTATTGATGTAAATACCATTGGTACTATTACCAATTGAAGTGAATTTACAAACAACTGCCCTATTATATAAAATATACCAATTGCATTTGTTGCTCCCTTTTGTGATATGTCTTGAAATAAAATATTATTAATACTTGTCCAAACATGTTCATTTCCACTTTTTATCAAATTCTCTCTAAGAATTATAAATCCTATTCCAAATACTAATCCTAAAGCAAGTGCCATTGCCATCTTAAGTGCCAGCTTATTACTGTTATTAATTTTTTTAATCATTTTCTTATTCTCCTTGTTAGCTATTCCCCTAATTCAAATAACTATATAAGGATAATATACCTTTATTGAATGCTAGGACAAAGTGGCTATCGCCACGCCAAGTTCGTGGTATAAATCTTACAGTTTTAAATCTTGAAATCCATTGATATACCTAGCTTTACGACTTAAAAATTTTTATACTTTCCTAAGCGTAAAAAAAGTCTTCCAAACCTGGAAGACTAATATAAATTCAATATAAATAACTTTTTATTAATACATAATTTTAATCAATAAATTATTATTAATTATATTTTTATAATAATAAATGTCATTTGTACGTATATTATAACTTCCTTATTGATTTCCCGAATCAATTTAAAGGGATTTTTCGTTTATATTATCATATACTATATTTTGTGTCAATATTAATCACAAAAAATATAAGTAATAATTTCCTATTCTTAACAACTCCTTATTAAAAGGAAAATATCTCTTAGTTGAACTTCTATAAAAAAGGTGTTATTCTATCAGTATTAAAACTAAGTATAAAACTTCAAGTGATAAAATAATATTAAAGGCTTATAAAAATAGGCCCTTTTTTTATGTAAAGCGAGGTACTAATATGATAAAAGTTGATAAATTATCTTACTCATTTCCCCAAAAAAATTTATATAATGATATTTCTTTTACCTTAGAAGATGGTCAACATTGTGCTTTTATAGGAACAAACGGTAGTGGAAAAAGTACTCTTATAGATATATTTATGGACCCTGAAAAATATTTATTTGATGGCTCATTAGAAATTGATCCAAGCTGTAGAATTGGATATGTACGTCAATTTCAAGAAATAGATAAAACACAAGATATTACTGTTTTTGAATACTTAGCTGAAAATTTCATTAAACTTCAAAATGAAATAACAGCCATATGTACTGAAATGGAAACATCTTCTGATATCGAAACTTTACTTGAAAAATATCAAGATGCCTTAGATGAATTTGAATCAATCAATGGAGATGATTTTGAAAATATCATTGATAAGAAATTAAACCTTATAGAATTAATTAAATATAAAAATTTAAGCATATCTCAACTTAGCGGTGGAGAATTTAAGCTTATCCAAGTAATAAAGTCAATGTTAACTAATCCAGATTTACTTATTATGGATGAACCAGATGTGTTTTTAGATTTTAAAAATCTTAATGCCCTTAAAAACTTAATTAATGCTCATAAGGGAACACTTTTAGTTATTACTCACAATAGATATTTATTAAATCATTGCTTTAATAAAATTCTTCATCTTGAAAACATGGAAATTCAAGAGTTTGATGGAAATTACATAAATTATAATTTTTCATTACTTCAAACCAAAATAGAACTTCAAGAATTAGCTGCTGCTGACACAGAAGAAATTGAAAGAAATGAAATATTAATAGATAGATTAAGAGAACTTGCAAGTGAAAATGCTGAACAATTTAGAGGTAAAACTTTAAGAGCTAGAGTTAAGTTCCAAGAAAGATTAGAAAAACGTAGAATTAAAGCTCCATTTGTTGAAATTAAACAACCTAATATTATTTTTATTACAACTGATGAAGTGGAAGAAAAAATAGCGCTAAAAGTTACTGATTATGAATTATCATTTGATGAAGTTCTTTTAAAAGATGTAAACTTTGAAATTAAATCAACGGATAAAGTAGCTATTGTTGGTGCAAATGGTGCAGGTAAAACAACGCTTTTCCAAACTATTTTTAACAATAATAATTCTTCTATTGAAATAAATGAAAATATCAAAATAGGTTATTTATCTCAGATTCAAGGTCAAACATTAAATTATTCTAATACAATTGCTGATGAATTCTTTGATATTGGCTTTAAAACTTATGATAATATTAAGGAATATCTTGAAGGTTATAACTTTCATGAAGAATTACTTAATCAAAAAATAGGAACATTATCTGGTGGTGAAAAGAACTTAATACAATTAGCTAAAATTTCAGAAGTTGGAGCTGATTTACTTCTTCTTGACGAACCTACAAGCCACTTAGATACTTATTCACAAATAGCATTAGAAAAGGCAATTAAAAACTATAAAGGTGCTATCTTAATGGTATCTCATGATTACTATACTATAGCAAATTGCATGGATTATGTTTTATTTATTGAAAATAAAAAAATTAGAAAAATTAATATAAATCATTTTAAAGATATAATTTATGCTAATCACTTTAATAAAGACTATTTAAAAATTGAACAAAAGAAAAAATCAGTTGAAACTAAAATTGAATTAGCTTTAAGAGATAATAACTTCCTTTTAGCTCAATCTTTATGTGAAGACTTAGAAAAAATTATTAAATTACTTTAAAATATTCTATGTAGTATTAATAGCCTAAATTAAAAATGATAAAATAATTTTATTTTTTTTTAAGATTCTAAATTTATATCTAAAAAAATTTAATAATAAGGGGCTGTCGCACTAAAAACTTTTATACACAATATATTGTTTTAAAAAATAAAAATTAATACAATATATTATAGTATTTATTCTTAATGCGACATCCCCTTATTAATCTTAAACTAAATCATACAAATTTTTTGTAAGTATTCACTTGTGCATAATATATCACCATATTGATCTTCAATAAATTCAATAACAGCATCAGAATTATTACCTATAATTCTTGAAAAAACAACTATATAATCTTTTATTATATTTTCAATTATCATATTAATATAGTTTTAAAATATTGTATATTCTTTACATACTAAAAACTCAATAGTACTTGAACAGCCCCTGTAAAATATACAAGAAACTGTTCACTTCTTCTTTAACTTTTAATATTAATAATATAAGGTTTTAATAAAATTTGAAAGTTTATCTTTATCTGGTGTAATAAAATTATCTAATTCAATTGTTTTTATAAATTCATCTTTTTTAGCCCATTTATAATCAATAGTTTCACCCTCTTGCAATATAATTGAATCCTTTTTTATATTACATTTACATATATAAACTTTATAAAACGTACCTTTATAAGGTTTTTTTACTGTATAAATAAGTTCTAAATTATCAGCTTTAATACCTGTTTCTTCAAACAATTCCCTCTTGGCGGCATCTAAAAATTTCTCTCCCTTAATTACACTACCACTTGCACCAGCTTCCCAAAGGCCTGGATTATTAGGCTTGCTCCAATCTCTTTGCATTAATAAATAAGTTCCATCATCATGATATACAATAACATTAACTACAGCATGAAAAACTCCCTTTTTTATCTTACTTCCTCTAACTATATCAATTCCTATCTTTTCTTCATTTTCGTTGTATCCATCCCATAATTCCATGTCTCATACCTCCTAATACAACTTAATTATTTAATGTTGTATTTCATATATTATAATTTTTTTAATAATTATAATACATAAGTGAGGTTACTCACCACCCATTACTCTCATATTTTTATAAAGTTTAATTAAAATCTCAAAAAACTGCAAGAAGATTTATCCATTCTACCTACAGTTTTTATTTATTATTTTATTTATATTATTAATAATTAAATTTAATAACCTTATCTTAATATTTCTTCAATGCTATATGGAAGTTCTTCAATAATATGAGATGCATTAACACAAAACATTTTATTTGATAACTTATCACCAACATAACCATGTATATAAGCTCCTAAATTCATACTCTTAAGTTCATCTATATTACTATCTCTGCTTGTAACTACTATTATTGGAACATCAGAAAATTTTCTAACTTCTCTACATATATAATATCCATCAAAGACAGGTAAATTTATATCTAATAATATTAAGTCACTAATTACTTCCCTTTATATTTTCTATAATATTTTCAAAATCTTCTGGAGCTTCCACTTCATATCCATATCTAGATAAAAAAATACTTAGTTCATCTCTAATTGTTTTTTCATCTTCAACAACAAAAATTTTACTCACCTTACAACACTCCCATAATTATACAAATTGGATTTTTTTAAAATAAAAAGCTTTGCTAATATTTTTTCTATTAAACAAAGCTTCATTACATATTATAATACATTTTAACCTTAATTTATATTTAACTTTATTACAATTACCTTACAATATTGTAACTCTTTATAAATCTATTAGTATTAAGAATATTATTAATTTATTATTCTAAATTTATTCTATCTAATATCGAATCAATTTTTTCTTCAGCATCTCTTATAGCATTTTCTCTTTCTTCTTCAGTTGTTCCTGTAGCATCTACCTTAAGCTCTTGAACATTCTTAATTCCCATAGCCTTCATTATTTGAGCTACATAATTTTCTCCATTATCCATTATAGGATCTAATATCCAAGGTATATTTCCACCTGAAGATTGAATATACACTACCGCTCTCTCTTTATCATCTAATAATCCCTTTGGTTTTTTTCCTTTTTCAAATGAAATAGTCTTTTCTTCTTGAACTATACAATCAATATATTCTTTTAACGGTGCTGGAAATGATAAACTCCACATTGGAGCTGCTATTACATACATTTGCGCGCTTATAAATTGATCACATAAATCCCTTATTTTCCTTATTTCCTTTTGATCCTTTTCTGGTAATTTTTTCGCTTCCTCTTCACTTATTACACAATTTCTATCTTTAAAATATTGATATTCTAATCTTGGGATATGTTCTTTATATAAATCTACCTCTTCTACCTTAAAATCTCCATTTCTCTCTAAGAATTTATTGATGAATTTTCTTGCTACCATCTTAGATGAAGATAAGTTTTCTGGTTTTGAGTTAACACTTATATATAATAATTTCTTTTTCATATTATACACCTCATTTCCTTAATATTATTTGTTTTATATATAAATTCAATTCATATATAACTTAAAAAAGAAACGTAATAATGAAATAAAGAATTTTACTATCTATAACCCTATCCTTTGTTTGTAAAGTGGCTATCATCATTTTTAAATTCTATCTAAATTTTATTATTATTATCAACATTAATCATTTCTATATAAGGAACTTCCTTTACTCTATATTATTCTATTAATAAACTTTATGCTTCATTTACATTTGCAAATTCTTTATTATCTATAAAATTAATTATATAATCAAAGCCCTTACTATATAAAGCTCCAAATACATTGTTTAAAATACGGAATATTATTGCGCCTCCAAATCCTAAAATAGGCGTTGCTGCTGATAATGCTCCAAATGCATTAAATACAGTTTGCCACTTATATGTTCCTGAAAATCCAATCATAACTCCACCAATTAAGCCTATAAGCCCTCTAAATTGTTGTGGAATTAAGAAATATATACTCATATACATTAAACAACCTAAAACCATATATAACATTCTTTGTTTATAACGTATTTGTAATTGACTTTTATCAGGATGAAACACAGACATACATGCAATTCCTATCCACATTACTCTTGGAATATGTAAAAACTCACCAATCATTATTGCTGAAGTTGTTACAAATGCAAACTTTAATTGCCATTTAGTTCTTTCTGTATTGAAATCAACATCATTTATAATATCAATAAATGTATTTTTAAATTCTATTTTTCTTTGCTTAATATAAAAAATTGAAGCTACTAAAATTCCACCAAAAATTAACCCTATAATACGATTAATAAGAATTTCAGTATTTTCAACCTTATATCCATATAAAAGAAAATA
The DNA here is from genome assembly GCA_900540255.1 of uncultured Clostridium sp. Lineage (GTDB taxonomy): Bacteria > Bacillota > Clostridia > Clostridiales > Clostridiaceae > Clostridium. The sequence goes on along the minus strand of UQFE01000056.1, from coordinate 1,344 downwards.
TGACAATACTAATATACTATGATTACATAACCTTACATTATGACATGTTAAAATTAATATACCTATTATAGAAATAAAGTTTATTATAAACCCTAAAAATGGATTTGATATGGATGCTATATATGGTGATATTGATAAAACACCAAATATACCCACTATAGTTAATGCTGCTTGTCTCACTTTAAAGTCTAAGTTTGAAAATCTAAAATTTAATAAACTAATAACTGTCACTACTCCAACTACATTATTTTCTTCTCCGAAAACTTTTCCAAAACTAATAACAACAATAGTACAAAATAAAAGACATAATATTGATTTTAATATAAGTGCTGCTATATATTTATTTTTGGTTTCTTTACTTTCTGCATTTTTTATTAATGGCTTTAAATTAGCTGCACTTAACTGCATTGCTTGATAAAATCCCATTTACTTTCCATTCTCCCCTTCACTTATTTTTTCATTAGCCATCTTTATACAATCCATTAGTTGCAAAAAATTTTTTTCTCCTAATTTTCTTCTTAAATCATATATTGGCCCTAAATAAAATTTTAATATTTCATCAACTTTCTTTTCTCCTAATTCTGTAATAAAAACATCATAACTTCTTTTATCATTATCATCTTGCTTTTTTATTACATAACCAGATTTACTTAATCCATCTATTAATCTGCTTATTATTGTTTTGCTTACTCCCATTACTTTACTAAGTTTTAATGGAGTCATTCCATCATTATTAATTATAAGATGGCATAACAAATCTAAGTGCTGACTTGATATTTCATGCTCTTTTGTAGCCCTAGGGATAAGACTTCTACTAAATAGTCTTATTCCATTCATATTTTCAATCATATTCATCCAATCATTATTTTGCATATTTTCACCACCTATAAACAATTTTAATATAGTTCATAAAGTAAACTATATTAAAACTTATTTTATTGTAAAAATTATTTATTGTCAAATTATAATTTTTAACAATATGTATATAATAAAATAAATTTTCAACTTCTTTTGTTAAAATTTTGCATTTATTAAATATTGTTATATACTTTTATAGAGGTGATTTTATATGGAACAATATTATGTACTAAAAAAGAAATCTGATGAATATTTTTATGGATTTGAAGAAAATTCAAAAACTCCTAAATTTGGAGAATTTAATTTATCATTAATTCATATTTTTGATAACAGTGATTCAGCAGAAGAATGTCAAAAAATATTAAAGTCAAAAGGTCATCTAGATGTTTTAGTAGTTGAATTAACTATTAATTTAAATCCTATAATTGAATAAATGGGGATGTCGCATTAAGAATAAACACTACAATATATTGTGTTGATTTTTAT
>UQFE01000055.1 GCA_900540255.1 uncultured Clostridium sp. | reverse complement strand
AGGGCTTACATCCGCTACTTTAAAAGGATAGCGGTTTTACGCCAGTATGTATAAAAATTTAAACAAGTATATTAATTTATACTTGTTTTTTTGTAAAAAAAACTATAAATAATAATATTTATAAATATTTACAAAAACGTTGAGTTAATATTTATATAATAGTAATATTATATATGTTAGTAATATGAAATTTTAAATAGGCTGAGAATAGTTAGCTTTAATACATAAATATAGATACTAGGTAAAAATAATGGATTAGGTGATTAAATGAGAATTAAGGATGATAATGAAATAAAAAATATATTAAAAATAATTAGTCCAGGAACAAATTTAAGAGAAGGATTAGAAAATATTTTAAGAGCTAAAACTGGTGGATTAATAGTTTTTGGTGATTCAGAAGAAGTAATGAGCATTGTAGATGGAGGATTTACTATTAATGCAGAATATACTCCAGCTTATATTTATGAATTAGCAAAAATGGATGGGGCAATAGTCTTAAGTCAAGATTTAAGAAAAATAGTTTGTGCTAATGCACAATTATTGCCAGATCCAACAGTTCCTACTTATGAAACAGGTACAAGACACAGAACAGCACAAAGAATAGCAAAACAAACAGATACAATTGTTGTAGCTATATCTCAAAGAAGAAATATTATAACTGTATATAAAGGCGATATAAAATATGTATTACAAGATAGTAGCGTAATTTTAGCAAGAGCAAATCAAGCAATCCAAACATTAGAAAAGTATGTGAATGTATTAGAGAGAGTGATTAATAATTTAAACATATTAGAATTTCAAGATTTAACTACAGTTTTTGATGTTGTAACAGCTATACAAAGAACTGAGATGGTAATGAGAATAGTAGAAGAAATAAAGAGATATATATTAGAACTTGGAAATGAAGGAAGATTAATTTCCATGCAATTAAATGAATTAATAAGATATATAGAAAGAGATGGTATTCTTTTAATAAGAGATTATTGTGGTGAAAATGCCGACTATAATAGTATTTACAAGGATATTCAAAGATTAAATTCAGAAGAGTTAGTAGATCTTGAGATTATTGCAAAAGTTCTTGGATTTGGAGGTGTATCATTAGTAGATACATTAATATCTCCTAAAGGATATAGAATTTTATTTAAGATTCCAAGGATTCCAACTAATGTAATAGAAAATTTAATTAAACATTTTAAAGAATTAAGATATGTAATAACAGCTAGCAGTGAAGAATTAGATAAGGTTGAGGGAATAGGTGAAGCAAGAGCTACAGCTATAAGAACTGGATTAAAAAGAATAAAGGAACAAATTAACCTAAAAAAAGAAATTTAATAATAAATTTAGAATATTAATAGGATTTAATGGTAAAAATATATAAGCAGGTGGAAGAACCTGCTTATATATTTATCTAAAAGTAAATTTACCCAATGTATTCATCTTATCACTTTCTTTTAATAAAACGTCATAAAGATTTATATTAAGAGCATTACAAAGAGATGTAAGATAAAAAAGATTATTTCCAATTTCTCTTTCTATAACTTCACGACAATTATCACATAAACACCCATCAAGATGAGTTTGTAAGCAAGTTGATAAATCTTCCAATGAGTTGTCATCATTTGGCAAACATTGTTTTTTTGCATTTATCTCAATACAACCACAGTTAGTTACAGATTTAGCCACAGCCCTGTTAATTCTACAACTTGATTCAGCATATTTAGTTATTATATCAAGAATACTTTTGTGCCTTAGTAGTGATTCACTAACGTCATTTTGAAAACTATCAAATATAATGTCTTTCATTTGCCTCAACTCCTTAGAAATATATTCCATAATTTAATTATAAGTATTTTCAGACAATTTTGTCAATGCAAGCCTTATTTGTATTAGCTTAATATTATAATAAACAACCTATTGTTTTTTTGATAGGGGGTATAAAATATAATTTATTTTTAAAGTTAAATATTAGTAATAGTAATATCAATAATATGGTATAATAAAAATGGTTATTTATAACTATTACCTATTATTTTTCAATATAAGTAGGAGGTGAGGTTTTGTTTAAGAGAGGGTTAAAAATTATTTTTACTATTTTAGGATTAGTTGTGGGGTATATTGTAGCAGAAGCTATAATACGAATTGGTAGTAGGTTTAAAATTAACATTATAAAGGGATTAGTATCAACTACAATATTTTATATTTTTTGTGTATTATTATTTGGAATTATTTTTTATTTTATTTCTCCAAAGCTATATAAGTTATTAGCTAATATTATAGATAATATTGAAAAAAGTATTCAAAAATTTAGTGCTCAGGAATTAATATATGGATGTGCTGGAATTTTAATAGGATTAATTATAGCTACATTTATTGGAGCACCTTTGTCAGGAATTTTTGTAGGAATACATCCTGCAATTGGGCCAATAATATTTGTTTTATTAGAACTTATTGCTGCAATATTAGGAGCAGAAATATTTATAAGAAAGAAGGATGATATTTCATCTACATTGCTTATATTTAAAAGAACTAATCAAAGAGAAAGAGATAAAGATAAAAAAAATAAAAACTATAGTAAGGGGAATGCTAAAGTTTTAGATACTTCAGTAATTATAGATGGAAGAATATTTGATTTATGTCAAACAGGATTTATAGAAGGAACTTTAGTTATACCAAGTTTTGTTTTAGATGAACTTAGACATATATCTGATTCAGCTGATTCTTTAAAGAGAAATAGAGGAAGAAGAGGATTAGATATATTAAATAAGATTCAAAAGGAATTAGAAATTGAAACTAAAATTTGGGAAGGCGATTTTAAGGATATTCCAGAAGTTGATAGTAAATTATTAAAGTTGGCTCAAAAATTAAATGGAAAAGTAATTACTAATGATTTTAATTTAAATAAGGTTGCAGAATTTCAAGGAGTGCCTGTTTTAAATATAAATGAATTGGCTAATGCAATTAAACCAGTAGTACTTCCAGGTGAAGAAATGAAAATCATAGTTATAAAAGATGGAAAAGAATCAACTCAAGGTATTGGATATTTAGATGATGGTACTATGATTGTAGTTGAAGGTGGTAAAAAACATATTGGAGAAGAAATTTTTGTTGTTGTAACATCTGTACTTCAAACATCAGCTGGAAGAATGATTTTTGCAAAACCAAAGGATAATTAAAGGAGAGTTAGGATGATAAGTGCTATTATTTTAGCTGGTGGAAAAGGTAAGCGAATGAGATCAGCTATTAGCAAGCAATTTATTGATATAAAGGGTAAGCCTATAATTTATTATACATTAAAGAAATTTAGTGAAAATAAAAAAATAGATAATATAATAGTAGTTTTACCAGAAGATGAAGTAAAATATTTTAAAGAAAATATTTTAAAAAAATATGAATTAAGAATTAATAAAATAGTTATAGGTGGTAAAGAAAGACAAGATTCAGTATATAATGCACTTAAAAGCTTAAAAAATAGTAGCACTGATATTGTATTGATTCATGATGGAGCAAGACCTTTTATTTCAGAGAGGATAATAAACGAAGGCATTAAATTTGCTGAAATATATGGTGCAGCTGCACCAGGTGTGATGCCTAAAGATACTATAAAAGTTAAAAATGAAAAGAATTTTTCTGTTGATACACCAAATAGAGCTAATTTAGTATCAATACAAACACCACAAGTATTTAAATTTGATGAAATATTAGAATGTCATGAAAAGATAAGATATAATGGAGAAAAGGTAACAGATGACACTATGGTTGTTGAAAAGTATGGATATAGTGTATATCTTTATGATGGTGAATATACTAATATTAAAGTTACAACACCAGAAGATTTAATATTAGCAGAAAGGCTTATTTAACAATAAGTAGTTCGTATTTCATTATATTGACAGAGTATTTTCAAGATTATATAATAAATTAATAAAAAAATATTACTAAAGCAGTGATGAAGAATAGTAGAAATCGCTAATTCAGAGAGAAAATCCATTGGCTGTAAGATTTTCAACAGATTTTGAACCAGCTTTTGAGTTATAGGTAAAAACTATCGGTTTAACACCGTTATCATTATTAAAGTACAAATTTAGGTGGTACCGCGGATATAAGTTCGCCCTAATTATATATTAGGGTGAACTTTTTGTTTATAATTAAAAGTTGAAATTAAATTAAGATAATAAAAGTTTTAATAAGCTTTATTAATATAAATTAGATTTCAATAAAAATAATCAGAAAAATAAAAATTATTATAGTAATAAAAAACAATTAGGAGGAAATTTATTATGAAGATGTCAAATATGTTAGTATCAACATTAAGAGAAGTGCCAGCAGAAGCTGAAATAGATAGCCATAAGCTTATGCTTAGAGCAGGAATGATTAGAAAGATGGCAGCTGGAATTTATAACTACATGCCAATAGGGTTAAAGGTTTTAAAAAATATTGAAGAAATAGTTAGAGAAGAAATGAATACAGCAGGAGCACAAGAGTTTTTAGCATCTGCAGTATTACCAGCAGAATTATGGCAAGAATCAGGTAGATGGGATGTCTACGGAGATGAAATGTTTAGATTAAAAGATAGAAATAATAGAGATTTCTGTCTTGGACCAACACATGAAGAGGTATTTACTGATATTGCTAGAAATGAAATAAAATCATATAAGCAATTACCAGTAAATCTTTATCAAATCCAAACAAAATATAGAGATGAGAGAAGACCAAGATTTGGTATAATGAGGTCAAGAGAATTCATAATGAAGGATGCTTATAGCTTTGATAAAGATCAAGCAGGTTTAGATGTATCTTATGATAAAATGCATGATGCATATGTTAAAATTTTTAATAGATGTGGAATTGATGCTAAATGTGTTGAAGCTGATTCAGGTGCAATTGGAGGAGCAAATTCAGCAGAGTTTATGGTTAAATCTGAAGTTGGTGAAGATGATGTAGTATTCTGTAGTGCATGTGATTATGCAGCAAATATTGAAAAAGCAGAAGCTACTCCAGAAAAGGCAGAAGTAGAAGAATTATTAGAAATGGAAAAGGTAGCTACACCAGATAGTAGAGGAATATATGAAGTTTCAGAATTCTTAAAAGTATCACCAAAGAAAACTGTTAAATTATTAATGTTTAATGTTGATGGAAAAATTGTAGGTGTAGTTGTTAGAGGAGATAGAGAAGTAAATGAAGTAAAGGTTGCTAATGCAGCACAAGCTTCAGGAGATATAATTATGGCTTCAAATGAAGAATATACAAAGGCTACAAATTGTGAACCAGGATTTGGAGGACCAGTAGGAATAAAAGTTGATTTATTATTAGTAGATGAAGAAGTTGCTAATATGTATAACATGATTTTAGGGGCTAATGAGACAGGATATCACTTAAAAAATGTTAATTACGGAAGAGATTTTGAAGGTGTTGTAGGAGATTTTAGAAAAATTGAAAGTGGAGAAAAATGTCCAAAATGTGGTTCTGAAGTTACTATTGCAAGAGGAACAGAAGTTGGTCACATATTTAAATTAGGAACTAAATATTCAGCTGCAATGAATGCTACATTTATAGATGAAAATGGCAAAAATGTTCCATTTGTTATGGGATGCTATGGAATTGGTGTTACAAGAACAATGGCTTCAATAATAGAACAACATCATGATGAAAATGGAATAATATGGCCACTTTCAGTTGCTCCATATCATGTATCAGTTATACCAGTAAATATTAAAGATGAAGCTCAAATGAAAATAGCTAATAAGTTATATGATGAATTAAGAAAAATTGGTGTTGATGCTATATTAGATGATAGAAATGAAAGACCAGGTGTTAAATTTAAGGATTCAGAATTAATTGGTATACCAATGAGAGTTACTGTTGGTAAAAAGATTACTGATGGAGAAGTTGAATTTAAGCTAAGAGATGGTGAAATGGAAGTAATAAAAATTGAAGATGTTTTAGAAAAGGTAAAATCTCAATTTGAAATTAATAATATAAGCTTATAATATAAAAAATGAAAAGAGAGGAGTTTTAGGATGAAAATATATAATTCTTTGACTAGAAAAAAAGAAGAGTTTGTTCCTTTAGAGCCAGGAAAAGTAAATATGTATGTTTGTGGACCAACAGTATATAATTACTTTCATATAGGAAATGGAAGAACATTTATTGTTTTTGATACTATAAGAAGATATATGGAATACAGAGGATATGAAGTTAACTTTGTTCAAAATTTTACTGATATAGATGATAAAATGATTAATAAAGCTAATGAAGAGCATACAACTGTAAAAGAAATTGGAGACAAATATATAGATGAATATTATAAGGATGCTGATGGATTAAATATAAAAAGAGCAACAACAAATCCAAGAGCAACTGAATATATTTCAGAAATAATAGAATTTGTATCTGGTTTAATAGAAAAAGGTTATGCTTACGAAGTTAATGGTGATGTATACTTTAGAACTAAGAAGTTTGAAAGTTATGGACAGCTTATAGGACAAAACTTAGATGATTTAAGATCAGGAGCAAGAATCAATGTAGATGAAAGAAAAGAAGATCCTGTAGATTTTGCTATATGGAAAGCTCAAAAACCGGGTGAACCAGCTTGGGAATCTCCATGGGGACTTGGAAGACCAGGATGGCATATTGAGTGTTCATGCATGGCTAAGAAATTACTTGGAGAAACTATTGATATACATGCTGGTGGAATGGACTTAGCATTCCCACATCATGAAAATGAAATAGCTCAAAGTGAGGCATTAACAGGTAAAAAGTTTGCTAATTACTGGATGCACTCTGCATTCTTAAATGTTAATAATCAAAAAATGTCTAAGTCTTTAAATAATTTCTTAACTGCTAGAGATGCATTAAAGAAATATGATGCAGATGTAATTAGATTTTTAATGCTTTCAGGTCATTATAGAATTCAATTAAACTTTAGTGAAGATTTATTAGAATCAGCTAAATCTTCTGTAGAAAGATTATATAATGCAGTTGGAAACTTAGAAAACTTAATTTCAGAAGTAAAAGTTGATGAAATGACAAAGGATGAACAAGAATACTTAAATTCATTAGATGCTTATAGACAAAGATACATTGAAAAAATGGATGATGATTTTAATACTGCTGATGCTATATCTGTTTTATTTGATTTAATAAGAGATATAAATAGTAATGTTGGAATAAATTCATCAAAGGAATTATGTGAAAAAGCATTAGAATTAATTAGAGAATTAGGTTCACCTTTAGGAATATTACAAAAAACAACTAAAGGAAATTTAGAAGAAGAAATAGAAGCTTTAATAGCTGAAAGACAACAAGCTAGAAAAGATAGAAATTTTGCTTTAGCAGATAAAATAAGAGATGACTTAAAAGGTAGAGGAATAGAACTTTTAGATACTCCGCAAGGCGTTAGATGGAAAAAGGTTGATTAATTAATTTATTAAAAATAAAAAATTTAAATTAGAGTTAAGAGAGAAGATTTAAAAAAATTTCATTAAATTAAGTAAAGCTTATTTTATTTGAAAAAATTTCAACAAACTTAAGAAAGTTTGTACTTCCTTTTAGCTCTTAGTTTTTAATAAATATAATAACTAGGAGAAAATTAAAATGTTAAAAGATTTAAGAGTAAGAGAATTTACAGCAAAGGAAGCTAGATTATTAAATCCACTTCAACTTGCATTAGTAGGAGATGGAGTTTATGAACTTTTTATAAGAAATCATATATTATCACAAAACTTAGAATTAACAGCGCATAAAATACATATTAAAGCTATAGGTTATGTTAAGGCAAAAAGTCAAGCTACTATTATGCATGTAATAGAAAATGATTTAACAGAAGAGGAAAGTTATATATATAAAAGAGGTAGAAATGCTAAATCTGCAACAATTCCTAAAAATGCAGATGTAAGGGATTATAGAATGGCTACTGGATTTGAAGCATTAGTAGGATATTTATATTTAACAGGAAATTTTGAAAAATTAGAATTTATATTTAATAAGGCTATTTCAATAGAGCTATAAGAAAAAGGAGAATAAATAATGACAAAAAGAGAAAATCAAAGAAGAAGAGAAAGAGAATTTAATAAATTTCAAGAAAGAAATAATAAGTTTCAAGATAGAAGAGATGATAGAAAAGAAAAAAATAATACAAGTAATGAATCTATGAGAGAAGATTTAATCATAGGAAGAAATGCAGTAATCGAAGCTTTAAAAAGTGATAGAACTATTGAATGTGTATATGTAAGCAAGGGGGATTTAGAAGGATCTATAAAGGTTGCTTTAGGATTAGCTAAAGATAAAGGAGTTGTAATTAAAGAAGCAGATAGAAGAAAATTAGATACAATGTGTGATGGATTAAACCATCAAGGAATAGTTGCAAGAGTTACTCCTTTTAAATATTGTGAAGTAAATGATATATTAGAGGATGCAAAAAGAAAAGAACAACAACCATTTATAGTTATATTAGATGAAATTGAAGATCCTCATAACTTAGGTTCAATAATAAGAACAGCAGAGCTTTGTGGAGTGCATGGAATAATAATACCAAAAAGAAGAAATGTTGGTGTAACATCTACAGTTTATAAATGTTCAGCTGGAGCAATAGAACATATGAAAATTGCAAAGGTTACAAATATAAATGCAACTATAGATATGTTAAAAGAACAAGGAATTTGGATTTATGGAGCTGATATAGATGGTAAAGATTATAGCTATAATACTGATTTTTCAGGTCCATGTGCGTTAATAATAGGAAGTGAAGGAAAAGGGATTTCAAGTTTAACGCTTAAAAAGTGTGATTTATTAGTAAAAATACCTATGATAGGAAAAATTAACTCTTTAAATGCTTCGGTTGCAGGTGGTATAATGATGTATGAAGTTTTAAAAGGTAGATTAACTAAATAATAAATACACGCATAGGGGTAAGAAGTGAAATTTATATTTGTAGATGGATATAATGTAATAAATAGTTGGAGTAATCTAAAGAGTGAAAAAGAAATAAGTTTAGATAGTGCTAGACAAAAGCTTATTGATATTTTACATAATTATGGTGCTATTCACCAAATTAAAATTATGTTAATATTTGATGGTTATAGAGTAGCTGGTAATTTGGAAAATAAATATGAGCATAATAAAAATCTTACAGTTATATTTACTAAAAGTGGAGAAACAGCAGATGCTTATATTGAAAAAGAAATACATAATATAGGAAGAAGATTTGAGGTTTCTGTAGTTACATCAGATTCATTAGAACAACAAACCATTTTTCAAAGGGGTGCAACTAGAATTTCAAGTATAGAATTTTATAATATGGTGTTTGATACTTCTGAAGATATAAAAAGGTCAAGTAAAAAAGTTAGTACTTCACATAAAAGTACTATTCAAGACAATATTGATGAAGATATTTTAAAAAAATTAGAGGCTATTAGGCGTGGATAAATATAGGGAGAATTTTGGGAATGGAGGGGAATTTGTGGATAACAATGATTATTCAAAAGAAATAGCAGGTGAATTTGAGGGTAGGACAGAAGAAGAAATTGTAGTTGAAGCAAAAAAAGGAAATGTTAGAGCACAAGAATATGTTATTTCTAAATATGAAGGCTTTGTTAAAGCAAAATCTAAATCATATTTCCTAATTGGGGCAGATAAAGAGGATATTTATCAAGAAGGTATGATAGGGTTATATAAGGCAATTAGAGATTTTAATTATGAAAAATCAACTACATTTAGGTCTTTTGCTGAGTTGTGTATAACAAGGCAAATAATAACTGCAATAAAAACGGCAACAAGACAAAAGCATATTCCGTTAAATACATATGTATCTCTTAACAAACCTGTGTCAGAAGATGATTCGGAAAGAACACTTATGGATATACTATCAAGTATGAAGATAACAGATCCTGAAGAGCTTATAATAGGAAAAGAAGAAAAGGAATATATAGAAAAAGCAATTTCAAAGGTCCTTTCTCATTTGGAAATGGAGGTTTTGCAATCATATCTTGATGGAAAATCGTATCAAGAGATTGCTTGTGATTTAGATAGGCATGCAAAATCTATTGATAATGCGCTTCAAAGAGTGAAAAAAAAGCTTGAAAAGTGCCTTTCTGAGACTAAATAATAATACTAAAATAATATTGACAAAAAAAACAAATGATAGTAAACTTTATAATTGGTATATTAAAGTGAGTATCACTTTAATGCTCATGTAGCTCAGTAGGAAGAGTGTCACCTTGGTAAGGTGGAGGTCGTCGGTTCAATGCCGATCATGAGCTCCAAGATAAATATAAATTAGTATGCAAACGCTAGGCAAAGTTTACTTAAAAATAAGGAGGAATTTCAAATGGCAAAGCAAAAGTTCGAAAGAAGTAAGCCACACGTAAATATCGGAACAATTGGTCACGTAGACCACGGTAAAACTACATTAA
>UQFE01000054.1 GCA_900540255.1 uncultured Clostridium sp. | reverse complement strand
AATATTATTTTAACTTAGTTCGTCTTAATGTGTCCACTACTTTATACTAACACCAAAGTCTACATCAGTTACTTCGTTGTTTACTATAGTAATCCACTTCAAATATGATAAGTTCCTTCCTTTATTTAATTCTTTTTGAGCTGATTTAATAACAAAAGATTTAATATAATCTTTAAAAGTTCCATTTCCTTCAGAATCAATTGTTAGTAATGTATCATTTGATGATATTAAATTCAATTTATTTAAGTATTCAGGGAATAAAGATTTTAATTCCTTAGAAAGTTCTATTTGTAATTCATTCATTTCACGACTTATAGGTACAAGTTTGGGTTTTCGAGATTCTTCAATTCTTTCAAATTTCATTTTATGATATTCGTTTATTCCACAAAACTCCCATTCGTAGGCCTTATCTGCATTTTCAAGATTTGTAATTGGACAATAACAAGATGCTGCAAAAATATCATCTCTTTCATCAGCTGCTCCCAATTCTTTTAAATATGATTCATAGTCAGGATGGTTTCCTGTTGAACCAAGAAGTGCAGATAAGGCTCCACCAGCACTAGTACCATTAGAAATTATTTTCTCTACATTACCAGGAATAATGTCTTTATTATGACGAAGGTAACGTACAGCGGCTTTTAAATCAACAATGCATGCTGGAGCAGTTCCGGTAAATTTACCATTTTTATCTTTTAATCCCCTACCACGAGCACCAGGAAAAACTACGATATATCCGTGTAAAAGTGCATAAAAAGTAGCATTGGGCTTGTTAATAAATTTGTTGATACCAGGCTTTTCAGGAGCTCCTGGCATATAGCCACCTACTGTATTTGGGAAGAAGATTGGTGCAGTGTTTAAATTATAGTTTCCTATTGAATTTCCTTCATAATAAGTTTCAGGTACAAATATACTTAGTTTTTGAAAGTTAGGGTCTATTGGATTCTTAACATATATTATGTTTTCAAATGCACGATATTTTAGTGTTTTCTCATCTAAAGTTATTGTTTCTATAGTATATTTTTTATCATCAAATTTTAAATCGTAATTCATTTTATGGTTCCTTTCAATAATATTCTTTTATATAATTTTAAGATTATTATGGGAAAGTAAGCAATTCAATTTGTAAAATGGATATATTCCAATTAGGAATATATTTAATTGCCAAAAGTAAAACAAAAAAATCATATGTGAGATTATTAAAAACACATATGATTTTTGATTTATTTATATTACATAAATTTAATCTACCTCTACTAATATCCACATATGAGACCAAGCTTCGGTATTAGTAGTTTGAATTGTTGGAATTAATTCTTCTCGAGAATCATATTGCAATCCTAGTATTTTACTACTATTTCTATTTTCCAGTGTATAATAAGAATCCCATGTACTATTAAATTTCCATTGTTGGTTATATCCATTATTATCTTGCCATTGAACACAGGATGCACCATCATACAATGAAGAAGATGATATATCTAAAACTTTTCCGCTTCCGACATTTTGAATTTTATAATAGCCATCTCCTGTAGAAATTAGCCTCCATTTTTGACTATCCCAACCGTAATAAGTGTATTGTTCTATTGTGCTTCCATTATCAGAAGAGCCTCCAGAAACATTTAAGGCTTTTCCACTTAATCTATTTATTATTTTATAATTGGTATCAGTATTAGGAAAAGAACTATTAATAGTCTTAAAGGCATCTAATGCCGTTGTAAATTTAAGAGTATTAGTAGAAACTTCTTTGCAAGCACCTAAAGGATATTCATCTGGAAGAACAGAGGAGGTAACTGCGGGCTCCCAATAAAAGACGCCTAAACCTTTATTGTTAGGAACTTCCATAACAGCATTAATAACAGCTTTAATTAGGTTATAACTTTCAGTTTCATCACTATCTAAACCACCAACTTCACAAACCATAACTTCCTTATTATAACGAGAAGCCATATCGTTTAAGTTATAAGATAATTCATCAATACTATCTTTATAATCCATATCGGCCCAATAAGGATAATAAGACATACCAATAACATCATAGTTAGCTTCAGCAGTAGTTAAGGAATCAAAAATGGTTCTAAATAATTCATTTTCATGACCTTCTGCTAAATGAATAATAACCTTTGATGATGGACTAACTTTTTTTACAGCTTCATAACCTTTATTTATGAATGATACCCAGTTAGTAACATCAGGAGTGCTACTTCCATTCCAGATATAGCCGTAAGGCCAAAGCATTCCTGAATTATTTTCATTACCAACTTGTACCCATTCAGGATAAATACCAGCATTAGCAAGGGAAGTCATAACCTCGTAAGTATGATTATATACATCTTCCTTGAGTTGTTCTAATGAATGATTGGACCACTCCTCAGGGATGTCCTGATAAGCAGGATCAGCAAAATGATCGCTATAATGGAAGTCAATCATTATTTTTAGCCCTAAATCAGAAGCCTGTTTAGCCATTTCGACTACACTATCTTTATCAGCATAGCCTAATAAACAAGTAGTACCATCGTTTTTAGTCCATTGAGCACTTGTAGGAGGATTAACAAAAACCCTTAATCTAACAGAATCAATCCCTTGGTCTTTAAGTATTTTTAATGGATTTTCAGTAATTCCAGATTCATTTACCCATGATATTCCATTATCTTGAAGCTGACTTATCCATCCAATATCAGCACCCTTAGAAATAGTAGAATAAGCAGATGCAGAAATACTTTTAGTAGAGTTATTAAAAGAAGTCAACAAGAATAATGAAGTAATCACGAGTAAAATAATTTTGAGAAAATTTTTAAACATAAGATTTACCTCCTGAAAAATAAATTGAATTTTCAAAATAGGGTAGAACTTTATAAGATGTGTTTGAAAATGTTTGTTTTTGTGTATAAGCTAAATATATTTATTAAGTAATTTAGAAATTAATATAGCAAATCCTATTTTGTTAAAAAGAATAAAAGACGTCTTTAAATATATTTTATAAGTAAAAATATTAAATGTAAACATAATCAAAGAAAAAAATATTAATTTAAAACAAATATAAATAAGAAATTAATGTATTAAAAAGAAAACAATAGGAAAATATAGTAATCAGTAGTGATAAAGAGTAAAACTGATATAATTTAAATGAATACCCAAATTAAGTAAAATATGAGTAAATAAATTCATTGAAAAAAAAGGAAATAAGTATATAATAAAAATATAAACAAAAAAGATAAAAAACAAACAAATACAAACAAAAGCAAGCATCGGAGGTGAAAAAATATGCTTAAAGAAGAAAGACATCAGTTCATTTTAGAAAAACTAAATAAGAGTGGAATTATTAAGGTTGCAGATTTAACAGATGAGCTTGAAGCAACTGAAATGACAATAAGAAGGGATTTAAGATTTTTAGAAGATAAGGGATTATTAATAAGAATTCATGGTGGTGCAAGGCTTAAGGAATATATAAGATTCGAGGAGCTTTCACCAAATGAAAAGAGGAGTATAAATACTCAACACAAAATAGAAGTGGCCAAGATTGCAGCAAGTTTAATAAGCGATAATGATAATATATATATAGGGCCAGGAACAACAACTGAGTATATGTATGATTATATTGAAGCTCGAAATGTAAAAATTATAACTAATTGCCTTAATATTTTTGAAAAGTTCAAAGATGATGATAAATTTGACGTCATATTAGTTGGCGGTAGATTAAGAAAGAAAACAAGTACATTTGTTGGAGCCTTTGCTAATGAAACTTTAAGTAAAATAAGAGTTAAAATGGCATTTATTGGTGCTAATGGTATTTCGGATAATAATATAATGACATCTAATGAAGAAGAAGGTGAAAGCCAAAGAATTATAATTAATAATTCAATGGAAAGGTATTTAATGTGTGATTGTAGCAAAATTGAAAAAGAAGACTTCTATACATTATATAAGTTAGAGGACATTACTGCATTGGTTACTAATGAATGTTTAGATAAAGAATTAAAAGATAAGTATTCTAATTATTGTAAAATAATTTGTAGTATAAAGGGGGAATAAAAATGAAAATATTAATAGGGTCAGATAAAAAGGGTGAATCTTTAAAGAATCACCTAAAATCATATCTTATCTGTAAAGGATATCAAGTGATTGATAAAACAGAAGATGGAATGGATTTAGTCGATTCAGCTCATGTAGTTTGTAAAGGAATACTTAGTAATGAAGGAGATAGGGGAATACTAATAGATGAATTTGGCGCAGGATCATTTATGGCTGCTAATAAGCATAAAGGAATAATATGTGCAGAGGTATCTGATGAGCATTCAGCACATATGACAATAGGTCATAATAATACATCTGTAATAGCTTTAGGATCAGGAATAATTGGAGAAAAATTAGCTGAAAGAATAGTCGATTCGTATTTAGAATCAGAATATGATGGTGGTAGACATCAAATAAGAGTAGATATGTTGAATAAAATGTTATAGGAGGATTAAAGATGAGAATAGCAGTTGCGTGTGATCATATTGTTACAGATAGAAAAAATCATGTAGTAGAATATTTAAAGGAAAAGGGTCATGAAGTTATAGATTGTGGTACTTATAATAATGAAAGAACTCACTATGCTATATATGGTAAAAAAGCAGCTGAGAAAGTTGTTGGTGGACAAGCTGATTTAGGTGTAGTCCTTTGTGGAACTGGTGTTGGAATTACAGCATCTACAGCTAAAGTTGTAGGTACTAGACCAACATTAGTAAGGGATATATCTTCAGCAGTATATGCAAGGAAACATTTAAATGCCAATATATTGGGGTTTGGGGGAAGAATTACTGGAGTAGGACTAATGGAGAATATAATTGATGCGTTTTTAGAAACTAAATTTGAGCCAACTGAAGCAGATAATAAAATAATTGAAAAGATTGATTCAATTGCGGTAGCAAAAGAAGGGCAATTTGGTAATGAAAAATTCTTTGATGAATTTTTAGAAAAGTGGGATAGAGGAGAATATCACGATTAAAAAATAAAAATAAGAATAAAAATAATGGAGGGTTAAATTATGACACCAGAAGAATTAGAATTAATAACAGTTGAAATAGTAGCTTATGCAGGAGATGCAAGATCTAAATATGTAGAAGCGTTAAATTATGCAAATGAAGGCAATTTTGGAGAAGCAGAAAAATTAATAGAAGAAGCATCAGAGTTAATAAATGAAGCTCATAAAGTACAAACTAATATGATACAAATGGAAGCGGCAGGAAATAAAGTAGATGTTAGCTTTTTAATGGTACATGCACAGGATCATTTAATGACAGTAATGTTATTAAGAGATATAGTTAAAAACTTTGTAAATTTTGCAAAAAAAATAGGATAGTATAAAAAGTGTAATTGGGTATTGAAAAATTGGTAAGGGGAGATATAGATGAACAAATTAATAGGTCTAATTGAAAAAATGAAGCCTTTTTTTGAAAAGGTTTCAAGAAATCCTTATTTAAGAGCTATAAGAGATGGTTTTGTAAGTTGTATTCCAGTAGTTTTATTTTCAAGTCTTTTCATTTTAGTAGCATGTGTGCCAAATATTTTTGGGTATTATTGGCCGGCTGATGTAGATACTGCATTATGGAAAGCTTATAACTATTCAATGGGAATATTATCTATACTTATGGTAGCAACAATAGCTAAGAGTTTAGCAGAAAACTTTAATAATAAATTACCTAAAACAAGGCAAATAAATATTGTATCAGTAATGATTGTAGCAATAATTTCTTTCTTATTAGTAAGTGTAGAAACTATTGAAGGTGGTTTATCAACCACTTATATGGGAACAAAGGGTCTATTGGCAGGATTTATTGTTGCATTTATAGTACCTAATATCTATAAAGTTTGTGTAAAGAATAATGTCACTATAAAAATGCCAGATGAAGTGCCTAAAAATATTTCTCAAACTTTTGCTGATTTAATTCCGTTATCAATTTGTGTATTATTTTTCTGGCTATTTGATATAGTATTTACTAATTTTGCAGGAATGTGTTTTAGTGCATGGGTTTTAGAGGTTCTTCAACCATTATTTACAGCAGCAGATGGATATTTGGGTGTAGCTATTATTTATGGAGCTATGGCTATGTTTTGGTTTGTTGGAATTCATGGACCTTCAATTGTTGAACCCGCTGTAACAGCAATTTACATTGCTAATATTGAGGCAAACTTACAACTTGTACAAGCTGGGGAACAAGCTACCAATATTTTAACACATGGTACATCATATTTTGTTGCTACTTTAGGGGGAACTGGAGCAACTTTAATGTTAACAGCAATGTTTGCATTTATGGCTAAATCAAAGCAACTTAAGGCTTTAGGGAAAACATCATTTATACCTGTATTATGTGCAGTAAATGAACCAGTATTATTTGGCGCTCCTATAGTTTTAAATCCTATATTCTTTGTTCCATTTATATTGACTCCTATATTTAATGTATGGATATTTAAATTCTTCGTTGGGGTATTAGGAATGAACAGCTTTATTTATACTTTACCTTGGACAACACCAGGAACAATTGGTTTAATTTTAGGAACTGGATTTGCAGGGTTATCATTTGTGTTAGCACCATTATTATTAGTAATTGATTTTGCAATGTATTATCCATTCTTTAAGGTATATGATGCACAGTTAGTTGAAGAAGAAGCAAAGAAAAGAGCAGATGTAATTATAGAAAATGCTGAAGAAGAAGTAAAAGCTGAAGTTGCAGCAGTAAGAGAAATAGATATAGCTAGTAAATCAGATAAAGAGTTAAGTGTATTAGTGCTTTGTGCTAGTGGAGCAACAAGCAGTATGTTAGCAAACTCTATTTCAAAAGGTGCAAAAGCGAAGAATATAAAATTAGAATCAATTGCAATGGCATATGGGCAACATAAAGAAGTTATAACAGACTATGATTTGATAATTTTAGCTCCTCAAATGGCATCTATGTATAAGGAATTAGAGAAGGATTGTAGTGCAAAAGGTGTAAAATCAGCCACTACTTCTGGAGTAGAATATGTAAAATTAACAAGAGATTCATTAGGAGCATTAAAATTTGCATTAGATATAATAAATAATTAATTTTAGAAACAAAGTAAATATCATACTATGAGTGTAAAAGGAGAAAAAAGAATATGTATAACTTTGGAGACGATTTTATCTTTGGTGGGGCAACAGCTGCATATCAAGCAGAAGGTGGAGCAAAAGATGATGGAAGAGGACCATGTATATGGGATGAGTATTTAAATAGACCAGAAAGTAAATTTAATGGAGATGTAGCAAGTGATTTTTATCATAAATATAAAGAGGATATAAAATTATCAAATGAATTTGGAATAAATGGAATTAGAGTATCTATTTCTTGGAGTAGAGTTATACCAAAAGGTGTAGGAGAGGTTAATGAAAAAGGAATAGAGTATTACAATAATTTAATAAATGAGTGTATAGCTAATAATGTTGAGCCGTATGTTACTTTGCATCATTTCGATACACCATTACAATTATTCAAAAATGGTGATTGGTTAGATAGAAATAATATTGATCATTTTGTTAATTTTGCTAAGGTGTGTTTTGATAATTTTGGAGATAGGGTAACTAAATGGATAACATTTAATGAAGCATGGGCAGTAGCTCAAAATGGATATATAATTGGTAATTTTCCACCAAGCATAAAGTATGATATTCCTAAAGCTATACAATCTATGCATAATATGATGGTAGCGCATAGTAAAGTTATTGAATTATATAAAAGTATGAATCTAAATGGAGAAATAGGAATAGTTCATACTCTAGAAGGTAAATATCCAATTACTAATTCTCCAGAAGATGTTAGAGCTGCAAAATTAGATTATGTATTATCTAATCAATTTATGCTAGATTCTAATTTTAAGGGATATTATTCTAAAGAAACTATGGAAGTTATTAATGAAATTATGGATAAGAATCATGGTGAACTTAAGATTTATTCTGGTGATTTAGAGATTATTAAATCAGCATCTGAAAAAATAGATTTTTTAGGAATGAATTATTATTCAAGTCATTTCTTACAAGCTTACGAAGGTGAAAGTAATATATATCATAATGGTAATGGAGAAAAAGGGACAAGCATTTTTGCACTTAAAGGCGTAGGAGCACGTGTAAATAATCCTAAAGTAGAAACAACTGAATGGGATTGGCCAATTTACCCTCAAGGGCTTTGTGATATGTTAATAAAAATTAAAAATGATTATCCTAACTATAAAAAGATATATGTAACTGAAAATGGAATGGGATATAAAGATGAATTTATAAATGGAAAAATAGAGGATACTCCTCGTATTGATTATGTAGCAAGACATTTAAAAGCTATACTAGAAGCTAAAGAAAAAGGGGTAAATGTAAAGGGATACTTTATATGGTCACTTATGGATGTACTTTCATGGAGCAATGGATTTAATAAAAGATATGGTCTATTTTATGTAGATTTTAATACTCAACAAAGATATCCAAAGAAAAGTGCTTATTGGTTTAAGAAAATGTCAGAAGAAAAAAGATTAGTTGATTTAAATGAAATAAGGTATTAAGGAGATGGTGTAAATGATATTATCTACTAAGGAAATGCTTTTAAAGGCTCAAAGAGAAGGATATGCAGTGCCTGCATTTAATATTCATAATCTAGAAACTTTGCAAGTGGTTGTTGAAACTGCAATGGAAATGAGGTCTCCTGTTATTGTAGCAGGAACTCCATCCACAATAGAAAGTTATGCTGGGCCAGATTATATTAAAGCAATGGCTGAAGTTGCAGCAACTAAATATGATGTTCCTATTGCTATTCACTTAGATCACTTTGAAGATGTTGATGCTATTAAGAAGAATATAGACTTAGGCTTTAAGTCTTGTATGATAGATGCATCTAAAATGGAATTTGAAAAAAACATTGAGACAGTTAAAGAAGTTGTAGATTATGCTCATAGATATGATGTAGTAGTAGAGGCTGAATTAGGTAAGCTTGGTGGAAGAGAAGATGATTTAGTTGTTGATGAAAAAGATACAATGTATACAAATCCTGAGGATGCTGCAGAGTTTGTACGTAGAACTAATATTGATTCTTTAGCAGTAGCAATTGGAACTGCTCATGGTTTGTATAAAGGAGAACCTAAATTAGACTTTGAAAGATTAGTAGAGATAAAAGAAAAGGTAGATATTCCTTTAGTTTTACATGGAGCATCTGATGTACCAGATGATTTAGTTAAAAAGGCTATATCATTAGGAATATGTAAAGTAAATGTTGCTACTGATTTAAAAATTCCTTTTGCAAAGGCAGTAAAAGAATATTTAGATGAGCATAATGGTGAAAGTGATCCAAGAAAATATATGACACCAGGGAAACTAGCTATGAAGGAAATAGTTAAGAATAAGATTGAAGTGTGTGGAAGTATGAATAGATACTAGTAGGAAAAGGCTGTTGCAGTAAATGCACGGCCTTTTTCTATAAAAAGTATTAAAGTGGAAAAATATTGGAGGGATATATGATATTAGTAATAAATTTAAATGCATCTGTAGATAAGAGGTATGAAATGGAAAAGTTAGATAAAGGAGAAATAATGCGAGCTACAACAGTGGAGAATACACCTGGTGGAAAGGGGATACATGTTGCTAATGTAGCTACAATATTAGATGAAGAATGTATAGTAACTGGTTTTTTAGGCGGGAAGACAGGAGAATTTATTGAGGAAAAGCTTAAGGATTATGGAATTAAATCTGACTTTGTAAAAATTAAGGGTGATACAAGAGAGTGTTTAGCTATAATAACTAATGATTTAATACAAACAGAAATACTTGAGCCAGGACCAATTATTGATAATAATGAACGAGTGAACTTTATAGAGAAGTTTAATAAACTAAGTGAAAGTGCGAATATTATAGTAATTTCAGGTAGTGTACCACAAAATATTGAAACTGGATTTTATAGAGAATTAATAGAAATAGCTAATAAAAAGAACAAGAAAGTGTTATTAGATACAAGTGGGATACTTTTAGTTAATGGTGTTAAAGGAAAACCTTATTTTGTAAAGCCAAACAGAGATGAAATTGAAGCATTGACTGGTAGAAAAATAGAATGTACTAATGATGCGATAAATGAAATTAGATACTTTCATAATGAGGGAATAGAATTTGTTGTTATATCTTTAGGTGAAGAAGGCTCAATAGTTGGTTTTAATAATAAGATATATAAGGTAACGGTACCTAAGGTTAATGCAATTAATCCTGTTGGATCAGGTGATTCATATGTTGCAGGTGTAGCTATTGGATTAGCAAGAAATTATAATATAAATGATGTATTGAAATTGGCTTCAGCTTGTGGAACCGCTAATGCTATGGAGAAGGAAACTGGAAGTGTTAGGAAAGAGATTGTTGATGAATTAATAGATAAAATTAGAATAGAAGTTTTGGAATAGTAGGTATTTGTATTTCAAATTTAGGTGGAGCCTGTAAATAATTTTGTGTATTCTGAATTTCCTCTTGGAAATAATGAGTGATTTTTAAAATTTAAATTTTATTTAGTTTTGTCTAAATA
>UQFE01000053.1 GCA_900540255.1 uncultured Clostridium sp. | reverse complement strand
GTTTTATAAAATCTACTATTTATCATAATCATCACCAGTTATGATTATTAACTTATCCTCATAAACTTAAACAAAATTTTAATAACTATAATATATAAATTTTAAAATAATAAAAAATATCAGTAACTCAATTGAATCGTTCCCTATCAAGTAGACAGAAAATAATTCAAAGATTGAACTACTGACATTTTTATTAAGCAACAATAATATTACTATCTTCATTTACTTCATATTTTTTAATATTTTTTCTTCCAAATAATAAATTTAGTACTAAAGCAGTTATAGTTCCTATTGATATTCCTGATGAAAATACCATCTTAAGTCCTTCTGGAAGCTGTCCAATAAATTCTGGTCTAAAAGTAACACCTAAACCTAAACCAATAGATGTTGCAATTATTAATAAATTGGTATCATTAAGCTCTATTTTACTTAATGTTTTTATACCTGATGCAGCTACAGTACCAAACATAACTATACCAACTCCCCCTAAAACAGGTTGTGGTATTTCAGTTATTAAAGCTGAAATCTTAGGAAGAAACCCAAGTATAACTAATATAAAACCAGCCATAACTGCAACATGTCTACTAGCCACCTTTGTTAATGAAATAACTCCAACATTTTGGCTAAATGAAGTATTAGGAAATGATCCAAGTACTCCTCCAATAATACTTCCTATTCCATCTGCTAAGACACCTGCTCCTACTTGCTCTTCTTTCATCCCTATATTTGAACTTTCTCCAACAGCTTTTAAACATCCTACAGTTTCAATTGTAGTAACAAAGTATGCTGGTAAAAATGCTAATACAGCTTTTAAATCAAATTTTACCCCATACTCAAATATTCTAGGAATAGATACCCAACTTGCTTCTTTAATAGACGTAAAATCAACCATTCCTAATGGTATACAAATTATATATCCTATAATCATTCCTATAAGTATAGAAGCACTACTTATCATTCCTTTTCCATAAATATTTAATATAAGTGTTATAATCAAAACAATCCCTGCAATACTTATATTTTTTAAATCTCCATAATTTACTGCCCCTGATCCACCTGCAGCCCAATCTATTGCTACTGGCAATAAAGTTAATCCAATTAAACATACAACTGTTCCTGTAACTAAAGGTGGAAATAATTTCATTAATGGTTTTATGAAAAAACTTAAAATTATTTCTAAAAATGCACCTAATATAGTTGCTCCAATTATTCCTGGTAAACCTAAAACAGTTCCTACTGAAATAGATGGTGATACAAAAGTAAAGTCAGTGCCCATTATACATGCTACCCTTGAACCAATTTTTCCTACACCCCTAGCTTGTATTATTGTTGCTAATCCAGAAGCTAATATAGTTGCACTTATTAATGCAGTTGTAGTTTTTACATCTAATCCAAGAGCACTTGCTATTACTAATGGAACAACTATTATTCCTCCAAATGCTGCAAATATATGCTGAATTCCAAATATAATTTTCTTTGAAATGCTCGGATTATCATCAACACCATAAACTAACTTAATGTTATCTAAATAACCTTGTTCATTACTCATTTTTTAACCATCTTCTTTCTTTTAAAAAATTATTATAATAAAGTAGCCATCGACGCGCCCACTTCTAAGTATAAAACTTATAGCTTTGAATCTTTAAGTTCATTGCTATAACTAGCTTTACAACTTCAAATATTTTATATCTTCCTAAAAATAAAAATAAAAGCAACACCTCAAATTAAATTTGAGGTGCTGCTTAAAATATAAATATTTAAATACTATTTATTATTTATAAACACAACTCCTCGTAGTCTGCATATTTAAGGTTAGCAGGTAGAAACTTTCGGACCATATTACCGATTATATACGAGATTATTTTACTCTATATACACATTATAGATACGAACATTTAATATGTCAATAATAAATTTCGTTTGTGTTTTCTTGTTTATTCCATATTTGTGATGTATATATTCCTTTTTTTCCTGAAATAAAAACTTATAATATAAAAACCATAAGTGCAAAAATCATGTTATTAAATCCCAAAATCCCTAAATACATCATAAAAGCTGCTAATGGAGTATTGTTTGCTCCAGAAAATACTCCAACACCTCCTAGTTCTACATACTTTCATTTATATTTTCAACTATTCAAATATAAAAAAAATTAAAATATATTTTTATAAAAATCATCTTATATTTCAATAATGTCTTTATTGAAATATATAGTTACTTATGATAAAATCAAAAAATAGGGAATGAAGTACTCCCTTGATACTTATCAAAACCGCTTAATAAGCTAATGACTTCTACAACCTTTTTTGTTGTAGAAATCATTAGCTTTTTTAATTTTATTTTAGGAGGATTATTTATGTTAATTAAGTTTTTAATAATTATAATTAGTTTAATATTAATAGGTATATTAGCTAATTACAGTGGAAAATTAGTAGAACTTATAAAACTTCCACCCCTTATAGGAATGATTTTATTAGGAATGTTTATAGGTCCATCATTTTTGAATATTATCCCTCAATCAACTTTAGATATATCACCATATATTAAAGATATTGCCTTAGTAACAGTATTATTTATAGGTGGATTAGGAATAAGTATAAATCAAATGAAGCAAATAGGTAGACCTGCCATTTTATTAAGTATAATACCTGCAACATTAGAGGGATTAACAATTGCTTTTTTATCAATGCTATTTCTTAATTTTACTTTTGTACAAGGTGCAATATTAGGATTCATAATAGCTGCTGTAAGTCCCGCTGTTTTAGTACCATCAATGGTTGATTTAATTAAAAAGAAAATTGGGCAAGATAAAGCTATTCCTCAAATGCTTTTAGTTGGTGCTTCTGCTGATGATACTATAGCAATAACTTTATTTACAACATTCTTAGGAATTTATTTATCTAATGTAAATGGAAAAAATATTTCAATAACAAAAGAATTAATTTCAATACCTGTTACTATTTTAATTAGTATATTTTTAGGATGGATTCTTTCCATTTTAACAAAAAAAATATTATCTATTTTCAAAAGCATTAACTTTAAAATTTGTTTTTCTTTCTTAATTTGCTTATTACTTAGATTTGTAGAAAATACCTTTAGCTTAGAATTATTTAATTCTTTATTAACTATAATGATTTATGGATTCTTTTTAAGGGCACTTTTAGGTGACATAGCTATTAAGATTCAAGATGGAATAAATGTTGTTTGGAAATATGGAAAACTTTATTTATTTGCATTTGTAGGAATGGCTATTAATCCTTATCTTGTTGGAAAATATTTATGGATAGGAATACTTATGCTAATTATTTCTTTAAGTATAAGATCTATTGGTGTGTTAATTTCATTAATTGGAACGGATTTATCTTTTAAAGAAAGAATTTTTTGTATAATTGCATATTTACCTAAGGCAACTGTTCAATCTGCTAAGGCTGGAATCCCATTAAAGATGGGTGTAGCTGGAGGAGAAATAATGCAAGCTTTAGCCATATTAAGTGTTTTAATTACAGCTCCTATTGGTGCCATTGGAATTAGACTTACTTCTCCAATATTCTTAAATCAAGGAGTAACTAATAAGAAATCTCAAATAATTTAAAATACTAAAAGTTTATAACTCAAAAAGGAATTCCTCATATAAGGAATTCTTTTTACTAATTAATATAAAAAATAAAAGTACAAAATTGAATTTAACATAAAACCCAACTTCATACTTTTAACCTTCCATTAAATAAATGCTCCAAATTCAGGAGTTTCATTAATATCATTAAGCAAATGCTTAATTTCCTGATCCTTATCTTTATCCATAACAAGTATAACATCTCCTGCATCAACTACAACTAAATCTTTAACTCCAAATCCAATTATAAGCTTTTCATTACCTCCAAATATGGAGCAATTTTCACAATCCTGTATATAAACATTATTGCTTATTTTATTATTTCTATACTCATTTAAATATCTGCTTAATGCATTAAAACTACCGATATCATCCCACTTAAAGTCTCCCTTGATTACATAGGCTTTTCTTGTTCTCTGCATTACTCCAAAATCTATAGAGATTCCATCAATTAATCCATATTCCTCTCTTGTTACTTCTTCCTCATCTTCTTCCCCTATATGCTGATATATATTCATTAATGATTTATACATCTTAGGAAGATATTTTTCAATTTCTCTCAATATAACATCTGCTCTAAAAACAAACATTCCTGAGTTCCATAAATAAGTTCCCTTTAATAAAAAATCCTTAGCTACTTCAATATTAGGCTTTTCAGTAAATCTTGCTATTTTATAAGCTTGAGCTCCTGATGGTATCCTTTCTCCCATTTCAATATATCCATATCCTGTTTCAGGTCTTGTTGGATTAATTCCTATTGTTACAATTCCTCTACGCCTATTGGCTATTTCAATAGCTTCTGATAGTGTATCTAAATAAGCCTTTTGCCCCTCAATATGATGGTCAGAAGGTAATACTACCATTACAGCATCATTATCTTTCTTTAACAACTTAATAGCTGATAACCCTATACAAGTAGCAGTTTCCTTATTTTCAGGTTCAGTAAATATATTTTTAGAATTAACATCAGATAACTCACCTCTTATTTTACTTAAATAATCTTGGTTAGTTATCACATAAATATTATCCTTCTTAATTAAAGGAGTAATTCTTTCAACAGTATTTACTAAAAAACTCTTATTATTAATAACCTTTAAGAATTGCTTTGGTTGATTTGCCCTTGATAAAGGATATAGCCTTGTACCTTTTCCCCCTGCTAAAATTAGCGCGTATATCACACAATTCCACTCCACGTAGTACTATGCTTTATTATATGAGTGATTTTTCACAATTGTGAAATCTTAATATGAATATATAATATAAGCCCATTTAAATTTTCAAAATCTAAACTTTCACAATTGTGAAGTTTTAGCATTACTTCATTATCCTTTTAACTAAATTCAACTTATTTTTATAAGGTGCAAATCTAATATTAAATTCAATAAAAGTTCCTCTTTTCATAACAGATTTATTATGAGTAAATGTTTCAAAACTTTCTTTTCCATGATACTTTCCTACTCCACTATTTCCCACTCCTCCAAAAGGTAAGTTAGGATTAGCTACATGAATAATAGTATCATTTATAGTAACTCCACCAGATGTAGTTGATGTTAAAACATATTTTATTTTCTTCTTACTTTCTGAAAAATAATATAATGCTAAAGGCTTTTCTCTATGATTTATAAACTTAATTACATTATCCAAATCCTCATAAACCAATATAGGTAATATAGGTCCAAATATTTCATCACTCATAAGAGGTGAATTTAAATCTGGTTTAATTATTAATGTTGGCTCCATATATAAATTATCTTCATCTATATTTCCTCCATAATAAATTTTTCCATCATTTAAATACCCACTTAATCTTTCTAATGACGATTTATTAACTATTCTAGGGTAATCTTCACTATTCCTTACATTTTCCCCAAATTGAACCCTTATTTCATTTATTATTAATTTTAATAATTCATCTTTTACAGATTTATGCACACACAAATAATCAGGGGCAACACAAGTTTGTCCTGCATTTAAAAATTTTCCCCATACAATTCTTTTAGCTGCAAGTTTCAAATTTGCATCAGAATCAACTATACAAGGACTCTTTCCTCCAAGTTCTAATGTTACTGGAGTTAAATGTTGTGCTGCCTTTTGCATAACTAACTTCCCAACTCTAACACTACCAGTAAAAAATATATAATCAAATGGTTTGTCTAAAAGGAGTGAAACAGTTTCTTTTCCTCCTAATGGATTTACTACTCTTAAATATCCCTCTGGAAAATTTTCATTAATTAACTTTTCCAATAATAAAGCTATATTTCTTGAATTTTCAGATGGTTTTATTATTGCTGTATTTCCAGCTGAAATAGCCCCAATTAATGGAGCTATAACTAATTGAAATGGATAATTAAATGGCCCTATAATCAGTGTTACACCATATGGCTCTTTATATATATAACTTTTAGATGGATAATAAACTATAGGAGACTTTCTTTTCTCTTCACTACTCCACTTTTTTACGTTTTTTATATGAAAATTAATATCATCATATAAAATTCCTACTTCAGTTACATATCCTTCAAAATTTGATTTTCCTAAATCTTTTTTTAATTCATTTAAGATTTTATCTTCATTTTTTTTAATTATATCATTTAACTTTTTTAAGTTTTTAATTCTATAATCAACATTTATAGTTTTTCCAGATTCAAAAAATTCTTTTTGATTCTTAAATATTAAATTTATATCTTCCATAAAATATTCTCCATAATATATTTATACTTTATAATACTTCATAATACTTCATATTTTCTTTAATAATCTTATTAGGTATAACAAATTCTGAAATTCCTGATGCATAAGGAGCTATTTCATATAATTCAAAATAAATTACAAGCTTCTTATTTTTAATATAAAAATTTTGATTTTCATTTATTCCATTAAACCCATCTTTTCCAGTAAAATATCTATCTGGATCCTTTTTTATTTGTCTTGAAATTTCATTATTTATTACATCTTTATAAAGAAAATCTTTTTTAAAAATATCTTCAAGCTTCAATTCATTGCCTGTTGCAACATCTATATTATATGCAACTCTATTTGTAATTCCATGAGCTCCCCCAGTAAATTGATAATAATCTATATAAAAACTTATAATATCATCTTTATTAGTAATTTTATATCTTGCATATAATTGATAACTTATTAACGGTGAAGGATTATCTTTAAAATACTCATCTGCTATCCCCTTAGCATCCCCTATCCAAAGTTGTGTCCACTTTATAATCTTATCATTAATAATCTTTTCTTGTTTATTATTATTTAACCCCTTTATTTGTGGAATTATTACATTAATATCTAAATAGTTATTTTTAGACTTATATACTTTATCCACAATTTCAATATTAGAATTATCCTCAGTTATACAGATAGTTTTTAACATAGCCTGTGGATAACTAATATTTATTGTTAATATTGTTAATATTACAAAAATGCATATTTTTAGGCGTTTCATAAAACAATCCTCCTCTAAATTCGCTAATAATCACACTCTTTTTATTATTATCTACAATATTATTAATAATTATTAACTTATATATCAACAAATTTTTAACAAGTTATCCACAGACACTTGTGGATTATGTGCGTAACATCTAGTTTTTGTTAATTTTATAATTTTTTTCATGTTTTAACTATATTCTTTTATAAATTTATAACTTAAGCTTATTTATACACAACATAAAAAATAAATCTTAATTTAAAATAAAACTCCAAAAAAATAGGAACTATCGCACTAAAACTTTTATACACAATATATTGTTTTAAAAAATAAAAATCAATACAATATATTTTAGTATTTATTCTTAATGCGACATCCCCATATTATAATACTCATTTTCTTAATTATTACTATTGATCAACGTCCTTAGTTTTACCTGATGTTAAAATAAGTTCATTTAAGCCCTTAAGCTCATTATATGTAAGCTCTCTCCATTTCCCAATTTTTAAATCACTTAAATTTATATTCATAATCCTAATTCTTTTAAGCTTTACAACTTCATACCCTAAAGATTCACACATTCTTCTAATTTGTCTATTTAAACCTTGAGTTAAAATTATTCTAAATGTATTATTGCCTTCTTTTTTAACATAACATTTTTTTGTAACTTGCCCTAAAATTCTGATTCCGTTACTCATTTTCTTAACAAATTCATCATTTATAGGTTTATTAACAGTTACTATATACTCTTTTTCATGATTATTTCCAGCCCTTAATATTTTATTAACTATATCACCATCATTAGTCATTAATATTAATCCCTGAGAATCTTTATCTAATCTACCTATAGGAAATATTCTTTTTTTATGATTTACAAAATCAACAATATTGCCCTTTACCTTATGTTCTGTTGTACAAGTAATTCCTACTGGCTTATTAAGAGCAATATAAACTAATTCCTCTTCCTTAGAAATTAATATTCCATTAACTCTAACCTTTTGTCCCTTTGTAACTTTAGTTCCCATTTCAGCTTTAACTCCATCAATAGTAACTAATCCACTTTGTATTAATTTATCTGCTTCTCTTCTTGAACAAAAGCCTGATTCACTTATATATTTATTTAATCTTACACTATCTCCTCTATCATTATGAACAATTACATTTTTATTTTTTACTGACTTTTGTTTCATATAAACCTTCCTTTGTTTTTATTTTATAAATTTTTAGACCCTTAGAGTCAAAAACTCCAAAGGCCTAACCTTTATCATTCTAATTTACCTTATGCTCTAGGCCCGAATTATTAAATCTAACCTTTAAATTTTTTCTATAAATAAAATCTTCTGTTTTTTCCAATGAGTTGTGCTTTAATTCCTTTCCTGTAACTGTTACAACTATACCTGTTGATTTTATCATTTGATTTTCATTAGCATATTCTATAATCTTATATATTGCTGTATCAATGCTTTGATCTAAAAGATTAGTTTCCTCAATTAACTTTGCTCCTTTTTCTGTTGAAGATGAAATATTTAAAACCCTATTAAATCCATTTATATCTAACTTTATAGTAGAAGTTGTGTCAATTACTATTGTTCTGGTAACAACATTATACCTATATATTATCGCCATTGAAAAAACTAATATAAATACAACTAAAATTGATATATATATTTTAACATCTTTTAGTGTCTTTTTTTCATTAGCATTAATTTCCTGACCTATTAATACCTCTTCATTTAATTTAACCTTTTTAAATTCACCTAAAGCTGTAAGAAGAATTGCATCTTTTTTATTTTTCCATACAACAATACCATTAACAGTTAATCCAGCTTCATATTCTACTATATCTTTTACATCACTATTCTTACTATCATCAACACTAGTTTCAACCATTTGTAAGTAATCTTGAATATTTTTATATTTATCATTTCCAAAAATTAATGTATAAACAATTATATAATCCCTATATTTCTCAAGAAACTTCTTATTAACTCTTGTAAACATATGTAACTTACTAAATGGTATTTCAATATTATTTATAAAACTATCATATAGCTCAAAATTAGCTGCTATATACATTGATATAGTTACCAACTCATTTCTTTGAGAATAACTTACTTCTCTTGAAATTAAATCTTTTATAAGAACCTTATATTCTATTAATTCATCTACTAAGATATTAATTTCTTTGCCTCTTTCTCCTATTACATAATTACCAATTAAAAATAAAGGCTTTACTGATGAAAATTTATACTTACCGCTTTGAAATTTATCCATTTATTCCCCCTAGTTATCATTTCTCACTTTTATCAATAAGTCTTCCTGTTACTATAACCCTTCTCTTTGATCCAATAGTACATGTTATCAATGTAATTTTTTCATAATCTGCAGTGTCTAAAACTTCTACTTGCTCTGGTTCTACAATAAAACTTTCATCAACTTCATATGTATATTTTCCACTTTTAGTAGTTACAATTACCTTATCTCCAGGCTTAACCTTATATAAATTTATAAAAGCATCTGTAAAATCAGAAACTCTATGTCCTGCAACTGAAAAATTTCCAACCTCTCCTGGCATTGCTGATCCTGGAAACTTACCTAAAAAATACTTTATTACATCTTCAGTTACCCCTTCGACAACAGGCTGCTTTAATCTAATTGATGGAATTTCCATTATTGCTATAGGAGTATATCCATTTATTGAATCTAAATTTACATCCTCATGACTTTCATTATTTGTATTATCTTCTTTTAACTGATTTTCAAAACTCTCTAACACTTCATTTTGCTTATTAGAAGTAACCATTTTCTTATAAACTACTGTACCTATTATACTAACCCCTATAAGTATAAGCAATATACCTATAAACCTTCTAAACTTATCCAATAAATCAACCCCTTAATTAAATTTTATCTTTATTTCTCTAAATTTGTACATATATAATTTTTTCTACATATATTATAACATAAGGACTAAAAACATTAATATATTTTAATGTAAAGTATATGGGGGGAGTTTTTTATGAAATATAATAAGGATAATATTATTTATATTGATTTTACATTTAAAAGGAAAAAAATTAATTCTAAGCCTCATTTATTTTTATATAAACTTTACTCAAGATTGATAAAAATTTTTCCATTTAGATTTACATCTAATAAAAATAAAAATCAATCTATATACACAAACAGAAAAACATCAAATTATTAATTTTTATTATCCCATTATTATTTTCAAATAAAATCTTATGTTAAAATATATATAATACATTTAAAGCTTTAATATTATTATTGCTTTGCAATAAAATTAATAACTATATTTTAATGAGGTGATTTGATGAAAATAGGAATGGGATATGACGTACATAAATTAGTAGAAAATAGAGATTTAATTTTAGGCGGAGTTAAAATTCCATATGAATTAGGATTACTTGGTCATTCTGATGCTGATGTACTTTTACATGCTATAATGGATTCTCTTCTTGGAGCTTCTGCTTTAGGAGATATAGGAAAACACTTTCCTGATACAGATGAAAAATATAAAGATATTTCAAGTATTGAATTACTAAAACATGTTGGTAAGCTTTTAGAACAACATAACTATATAATTGGAAACATTGATGCAACAATAATAGCTCAAAGACCAAAAATGGCACCTCATATACCTGATATGAGAAAAAATATAGCTAATGCATTAAATATTTCCCTTGATCAAATAAATGTTAAAGCCACAACTGAAGAAGGTCTTGGCTTTACTGGAGAAGGTCTTGGAATATCTTCACAAGCTATTTGTTTAATTCAAAATAAAAATTAAGTTTTATAACATTAATTATAATCAATAAACTTAACAAATTAAAAATTAAAAGTGGTAAGCTATTAACTTAATTCTTATAACTTACCACTTTTTATATGTAATTTATTCTTAAAATTTTTTATAATTTCTTAGATATAAAAAAAGAAGTAACAAAAATTACTTCTTCTTGGTGCGCCATCAGGGGATCGAACCCGGGACACCCTGATTAAGAGTCAGGTGCTCTACCAACT
>UQFE01000052.1 GCA_900540255.1 uncultured Clostridium sp. | reverse complement strand
AAGCATTTAACGAAGAACAAGCTAAGTGTTGCACTTAGCTTGACAATTCGTCTTATTTGAAGTATTAAGAGAGAAAGAATCATACATAATGAAATTAATATATATAAATTATTTATCGATAAGTGAAGTGGCAGACTATATGGGAGTATCAAGACAGGCAATAAATCAAGCTAAGAATAGAGCAATAAGTAAATTTAAAAAAGGTATACTTAACATAATAAAAAGCAGATATTAATTTTTTAATATCTGCTTTCAGACTGCTGACACTTTGTCAACAGTCTGAAAAAACCTCTAAATTTTAGAGGTTTTTTTATACCAATCTAATGTTAGTTTAATACCATCATAAAATGAATAGCTAGGATTATAATTTAAAAGTTTTTTTGCTTTAGTTATATCTGCATTGCTATGAGGGATGTCCCCAAGTCTTTTAGGACCATAAATAGGTGGTAATTTAAAATTTAATATATTAGCTAAGGTATAATAAAGCTCATTTAAGGTAATTGTATCACCACATCCAATATTAAAAACTTCTCCTGATATAGTGTTATTCTTGCAAGCTTTTAAATTTGCTTCTATAACATTTTCTACGTAGGTAAAATCACGGGAATATGAGCCATCACCATTTATAGTTGGAGTAATTCCATTTAGTAATGAGTTTATAAATTTAGGTATTACTGCAGAGTATTCAGAGTTTGGATCTTGCCTCTTACCAAAAACATTAAAATATCTTAAGCCAATAATATTTAATCCATATAAGGAAGAAAATAGAGAGGCATATAATTCATTAACTTTTTTAGTTAGAGCATAAGGAGAAAGTGGATTTCCTACTGTATACTCTATTTTAGGAATATATTTATTATCACCATAAACTGAAGATGAAGATGCATATATTATTTTTTTTACATTATTATCAAGAGATGATACTAAGATGTTAAGTGTTCCTTTTATATTAATATCTTCATAAAGTAAGGGATATTTTATAGACTTGGGAACAGAACCAAATGCAGCTTCATGAAATACGTAATCAATATTAGTTGTTGCTATATTACAAGTTTCAATATTTCTTATATCACCTTCTATAAGTTGAAATTTTGAATTTGATAAGAAAGTTTCTATATTTTCACGTTTACCAGTTGAAAAATTATCTAAAACTCGGACAAAATAATTTTTATTTAATAGGGCTTCAACTAAATTAGAACCAATAAAACCAGCACCACCTGTTACTAAAAATTTAGTATTTGATGGAAAGGTTATATCACTATATCCCACATTTATAACCTCCAATATAAGTAGTTTAAATTTTTAGCTTTATCTTTTTCAAATAATCCTTTTACATCAATCAACACAGGAGTAATACTAGGATTAAAGAACTTATTTAATGAATCAAGGGAAAATAATTTATAAAAGTCATGTGAAACCGCAATTATTAATGCATCTAAATTACTAATTTCATTTATATCAGTTAGTGTTAAATTATATTGCTGTAATACTTCTTCACTATTAGCTAATGGATCTGATATTAATACATTAACACCAAATTCTTTAAGTTCTTTTATAATATCTATAATTTTAGAATTACGAATATCAGGACAATTTTCCTTAAAGGTTATTCCTAATATGGCAACATTAGCATTTTTAATTTGAGTTCCAGCTTGAATTAATAATTTTATAGTTTTTTCAGCAATATATTTGCCCATACTATCATTTATATTTCTTCCAGATAAAATTACTTGTGAATTATAACCAGCTAATTTAGCTTTATAAGTTAAATAATAAGGATCAACTCCAATACAATGACCACCAACTAATCCAGGATAAAATGTTATAAAGTTCCATTTGGTAGAAGCAGCTTTTAATACAAAAGATGTATCTATATCTAATTTATCAAATATTAATGATAATTCATTTATAAATGCAATATTAATATCTCTTTGTGAATTTTCAATAACCTTTGCTGCTTCAGCAACTTTTATAGATTCAGCCTTATAAACACCAGCTTCTATTATCAATTCATAGACTTTAGCAATTATATCTAATGTTTCACTATCCATTCCAGAAACAATTTTTACTGTTTTTTGTAAGGTATGAACTTTATCACCAGGGTTAATACGTTCAGGGGAATATCCAACCTTGAAGTCTTTACCACAAGTTAATCCTGACATCTTTTCTAAAATTGGAATGCATATTTCTTCTGTTAATCCCGGATAAACTGTAGATTCATAAACAACAATAGAATTAGGAG
Organism: uncultured Clostridium sp.; assembly: GCA_900540255.1. Classification (GTDB taxonomy): domain Bacteria; phylum Bacillota; class Clostridia; order Clostridiales; family Clostridiaceae; genus Clostridium. Next base: position 9,775 of record UQFE01000052.1, on the reverse strand, counting down.
TTAAATATTTACCAACAATTTCTGAAGCACTTATTATAGGAGTGAGATTTGGGGTGCAGTCAGTATTTATTGGAGTGGGAACAGCTATTATATGAAATTTTGCATCTTTAATTAAAGTAGGATCATTAGTAAATTTTAATTTTGAATTTTTTAGTTCATCAGTTCCAACTTCATTTGTAGGATCAATTCCATTTAAATATTTTTCAATTTTATTTTTATTTATATCAAATCCAATTGTATCTAATTTTTTTGCAAATTCAATTGCAAGAACAATTCCAACATATCCAAGTCCAATTATGGAAAGTTTTTCTTTTTTTGATTTTAATAATTCATATAAATCCATATTAAGACCTCCTTTTATTTTTAAGTTAGTATAAAGTTTGTTATACTATCATTCCTAATATTAGAATATTCAAAGTTAATATTTTTTGAAACTATAAAATATTAATACTAACTAATATATTAAAAAGAAAATAAGTAACTATATAAATAATAATTACATATTATAAATAGATTAAATAAACTATAAATTTTATAATTAAGAAAATTTGGAGTGATAAACAAATGGCAATACAATTATTTGTTCCTACCTTTAGAATAGATGAATGTTTAGCAGAGATTAGGGAATGCCTTGAAAAAGGATGGTCTGGGATAGGATATAAAACTATTGAATTTGAAGAAAAATGGAAAGAATATACAGGGTTAAATAATGCACATTTTTTAAACTCGGATACAGCTGCACTTCATTTAGCAATTAAGGTTTTTAAAATACAAAACAAGTGGAATGATGGAGATGAAATAATTTCTACTCCAATAACATTTGTATCAAGCAATCATGCTATTATGTATGAAAATTTAAAAGTAGTTTTTTCTGATGTAGATGAATATTTATGTTTAAATCCAAAGGAGGTTGAAAAAAAGATTACTGATAAGACTAGAGCGATTATGTTTGTTGGGCTAGGAGGAAATGTAGGAAGATATAAGGAAATAGTTAATATCTGCAAAAAATATAATTTAAAGCTTATATTAGATGCTGCACATATGGCTGGAACAAGGTTAAATGGAGAAATAGTAGGAAAAGAAGCTGATGCAGTATGTTATTCATTCCAAGCAGTAAAGAATTTACCTACAGCTGATTCAGGAATGATTTGTTTCAAAAAAAATGAAGATGATCAACTTGTAAGGAAGCTTAGTTGGATGGGTATTGATAAGGATACTTATGCAAGAGATAATGGAAATTATAAGTGGAAATATGAAGTTGATTATTTAGGTTATAAATATAATGGAAATTCTATAATGGCGGCTATAGCACTTGTTCAATTAAAGTATTTAGATGAAGATAATAATTATCGTAGGCAAATAGCTAAATGGTATGATGAATATTTTGATAATTCAAAAAAGCAGATTGAAAGAATTCCTATAACTAAGGGGTGTGAATGTAGTAGGCATCTTTATATTATAGCAGTTGATAATAGGGATAAATTAATAACTAAATTAAATGAAAATGGAATTTTTCCAGGGGTACATTATAGGGATAATACTGAATATAATGTATATAATTATAAAAAGGGATGTTGTCCACATTCAAAATATATGAGTGAAAGAATAATTTCTTTACCAATGCATTTAAGATTAACTAAAAGAGATATTGATTATATTTGTAATATGATTGAAAGATATTTGGGAGATTAAATATATGAATAATATTATGATAACTGGAGCCACTGGATTTATAGGAAGTCATCTTATTTATGAACTTATAAATAATGAATACAATGTTGCTATATTATGTAGGAAAGAAAGTAAATTAGATAAGTTTAAAAATATTATTAATAAGATAAAGGTTTATAAGGTTGATGATAATATTAATAAAATTATAATGGCTTTAAATGAATTTAAACCTAATTGTATAGTTCACCTTGCAGCCATATTTAAATCAGAACATGAAAAAGAAGATATAGATAATTTTATTGATATAAATATAAAATATCCTACAAAGATTTTAGAAGCTATGAAGCAATGTGGAATTAAAAACTTTATAAATACAAGTACTGCTTGGCAACATTATAATAATGAAGATTATAATCCAGTATGTCTTTATGCAGCTACTAAAGAATCCTTTGAAAAGATAATTGATTATTATGCTAAGGGTGTAAAATTTAAGTGTATATCATTAGAATTATTTGATTCTTATGGTGACAATGATACAAGAGGAAAATTAATAAGTGTGTTGAAGGATTTTTCTATAAATAATAAAATCTTAAAGATGACAGAAGGAGAATCTAAAATAGATTTAACTCATGTAAATGATATAGTATATGGATTTATAAAGGCAATTGAGTTTTTAAATGATATTGAATATGGAGAGCATAGAAAATATGCTATTTGCACAGGAAGAGTATTAACATTAAAAGAAGTTATAGAGATTTTTGAAGAAAAGACAGGATATAAATTGAATGTTGAATGGGGAGCAAGACACTATAGAGAAAGAGAAATAATGAAACCATGGGATAGATATGAAATTCTTCCTAATTGGAAAAGTGAAATTACATTTGAAGATGGAGTAACTATGATATAAATATTAAATTTTAGCTAATAGAAGAACATAATTTATAATTTAAAAAAGATAAATTATGTTTTTTCCTAATAAATTAAGTTTAAAATAAATATATAGATGTATTCCTAAAAATAAAAATACTATTTATAGGTTTTTATTTTTAGGAATATTTTTTTGTAGGTTTATCTTATCATATATATAAAGTAACATTGAGTATTAATAAACATATTATATTAGAAAGTGAAGATTTAAGTAAATTTAGGAGGAAGTTAATTGAAGATAGGTTTGCCATTTGGAGTTGAAGGCCTTGGGGGAATAAGAAGTTGGGTTAAGGTTTTTAGTGAATATTGTTTAAATAAGGGACACCAAGTATCTTTTAATCATGATGAAGATGTAGATGTTTTTATAACTATTGCTAATTCATCTAGATATGAAGAGTTAATTAGATTAAAAAGAAATGGGGCAAAAATAATTCATAGAATTGATGGATTATTTTTTGATTATCATCTTTTTAGTCATGAATCAAGTGAGCATTTTAATGAGTTATTAGCAAAAAATATGAATTTAGCTGATTTAATTGTATGCCAAAGTAAATTTACAGATGAATTAGTAACTTATTTATTAGGACAAGATAATAAAATTCCAAGAACTATTATATATAATGGTGCTAATAAAGAATTATTTTCACCAAGTGGAATGAAAATTCCTAGAGAAGGTAGTAAAAAAATGATTTTATCTATAGCATATTGGGGAGTACCGTTAATGGCTGATTTTAGTATTAATACTATTATAAATGTGGCTAAGTTACTTCCAGAATATGAATTTTGGATTTTAGGATTAGCATATCCTAAAAATGAACAAATGATTAAAGAGGCAAAACTTGGTAATATTACAAAAGTTAATTTAAGCAAGGCAGTTCCTAGGGAAAATATGCCACAATATTTAAGAAGTGCAGATTTGGTGTTACATTCAAGACCACATGATGCTTGCTCAAATTTAATTTTAGAAGCAATGAGTGTTAATATTCCAATTGTTGGATTAGAGTCAGGGAGCACTGCAGAATTATTGGGAGATGCTGGATTAAGAGGAGAGTGCATAGGCGATTTTAAAAAATTACCAATTGTTAATTGTGAAGACTTAGCAGAAAAAATAAGAAAAACATTTGAAAATTATGATTATTATAAAAGTGAAATAGCAGAGAGAAGCAAATTATTTTCAAATAAAATAATGTGTGAAAACTATATTAAAGAATGTGAAAACTTATTAAAAAATTAGAGAGTTAATATTATAAAAGGTAATTATATTATAAAAATATAAGTGGAGGTAATAAGATGAAAGTAAAAGAGTTTATAAAAGATGAGAAACTAAATACCTCTAATAATTTAATAAAAAAACCAGTAGTTAGTATTATTATGCCAACTTATTGTAGAGGAGATAGTGGATTGTTGGAAAGGTCAATAAATACTGTCTTAAATCAAACTTTTAAGGTGTGGGAGTTAATAATTGTAGATGATGGTTCTATGGATTCTACAAGTAATATAGTTAGAAATTTTATGAAAAATGATAATAGAATTATCTATATAAGAAATGATGTTAACTCTGGTTTACCAGCTATACGTGTAAATCAAGGAATAATTAAATCTAGAGGAAGATATATTGCATATCAGTTTGATGATGATCAATGGGTTGACAATATGTTAGAAATTATGTTAGATAAATTAAAAAAAATGGACAGTTTAGCATTTGTGTATGGTAAGGGAAGATTTATTAATTCTATTACAAAAGAAGAAAGAGTTCATGGAGAAAAATATGATGAACAAATTATGATAAAAAAAGGAAATCAAATATTAAACAATTCTGTTGTGCATTCAAGGGAATTACCTTATTTATATGGAGGATATAATCCACATGTAGCTATGAGGAGGTTATGTGATTGGGATTTATGGAGGAGATGGAGCAAGCATATTGATTTAACTTTTATTGATGAAATAGTGAGTATTGTTGAATATTCGCATAAGGATTCTATAAGTATGAATACTGATAGAAATAATTATGTAGTAGAAGAAATGCAAAAAAGAAATATGGAAAAGGAATTAAGTCTTTATAATATAGAAGAATATGAAGTTGATAATGTAAATATTATAAGTAACAAAAGTATACAAAATAAAATAATTAAAAATGATATTTCTAATTGGAAAAGTAAGTTAAAGTGTTGAGGTGAGAAATTGAAAATAAAATTTTTTTTATCTGACAATGAAATGGCACCAACAACAATTTCTGATAATTTATTTGCTGATTCATTAATTAATAGAGGGTACAATGTTGAAAAGGTAATAAGTTATAAAAGGAAAAAAGAAATTATTGAAAAAGAAGATGCTGATATAATTATTTTTCAAAAAAAAATACTTCCTGGTCATAAATATCAAGATATTTATAAGCTTAAAGGAAAGGTGTTTTTATGTCATATAGATGATGACTTTGAAGGAATGAATGAAGAAGTTTATAAAAAGACTTTAGAAATAAGTGATTTAATTTTAGTTGGAAATAAAGCTCATGCTAAAAATTTATCAAATTATATTAACACTCCAGTAGAGGTTATAGTAGCAATTTCTGATTTTGAAAATTATAAGTTTATTAGTATAAATCAAAAAAATAATAAAAATATAGTGATTTCATGGCAACAAAATTTAGCGGATGTATATGTTGAAGATTTAAGAAGTATATCTAAACCATTAAATGAAATATATAAAAAATATAATATAGATTTAAGATTATATGGATGGCATGAAGGTAAGCATTATGGAGTTCAAGATAAAAGGGGAGTAGTAAAAGAGTTTTTACCTTTTGCAAAATTTATTTCATTTCAACCAATAAAATTGTATTTAAAAAATATAGTTCCAGAAATATCAATGAGCGATATAGGAATAATACCTTATATAGATAGTATTAATAGGTGTGGTAAAAGTGGATGTAGTTTAAAAAAAATGATGATGATGGGAATACCAATGATAGTTTCAGACTTACCTAATAATAGAGAAATTATTGAAAATGGTATAAATGGTTTTTTAGCAAGTGGAGATGAAGATTGGTATAAAAAATTAGAATTATTAATAAATAAAAATGATCTAAGAGAAGAAATAGCAATTAATGCAAGAAGAAAATTAGAACAAAAGTTTAGCTATGAAAATACAGTAGACATTTTTATAAATGCAATAAGAAGACATTTTGCCATTTAAGGTTTAGAAGCCATAAAGGATGATATAAGGGGGTTGAATAAATTTATGAAGATATTATTTGTATATTCAAATAAAACCTGTGGATGTACTAAAAAATATACATTTGAATTAGCTAGAGGTATGAAAAAGTATGTAAATACAAAAGTTATATATTATACTGAATTAACAAGTGATATAGTAAAAGAATTTGATGTGATTATTTTGCAAAGACTAGGAACTATTACTATTATTGATAAAGATGAAGTGAATAATATTATTGATATAATAGAAAAAAACAAAAATATAAAAAAGTTTATTTATATTATGGATGATTTAGTTTTAGAATCACAAAATGGTTTACCTATAAAGTTTATTAGTCATTGTACTGATGTGTTATGTACTAGTAAAACATTAGCTAAATATATAAGAAAATATAATGATAATGTTCATGTATTTCATACTTTTATAGATGTAGAATCATTTGACAATATTCCAGAAAATAAAAGCGAAAAATTTACTTTAGTATGGGCAAGTACAGGAGCATTAGGAAGTAATATAATAGAAGGTATAGTGGAAAGTAAAGAGGCTTTTAAATTTGATTTTGATCTTATAGTTATAGGTGGTATGTATGGTCAATTTAGAAATGAAAAATGGATAAAATCTTATCCAATACTAAAAGAAGATGAAATGATAAAATTAATTAAAAGTGCAGATATATTATTAAATCCATTAACATTAAGCGAAAAAAATATAGAAGCTATTAAGTATAGGTGTAAAGAACCATTAAATGATTTTTTAAATAGCAAATCTGAAGTGAAATATACTATTGCTGGTATTTGTAAAGCATGTATATTATCATCTAAAACAGAAAGCTTTTATAAGGTTATAAAGAATGGAATAAATGGATTTCTTTTGGATGATAAAATAGATGAGTGGATAAATTGTATACAATATTTATATTATCATAAAGATGAATTATATAAAATCACACAAAATGCTTATAAAGAGGTTAAAAGTGAATATAGTATTGATAATGGAGCAAGACAGGTTATTGATGTTATTAATGATATAGTTAATCAATAATATTTTTTAATTAAAAGTCATTTGGGATTTATTATAAAAATATATAAGTAAAGGTTTGTAACTGTAAATATGAATATGAATTTTAACAATGTTAATATTCAACCAATAAGAATAGAAGATATAGAACTTATGAGAAAATGGAGAAATAATGAAAATGATAAAGGGGTATTTTTTAATAATAAATATATAACAAAGGAAGAACAAGAAAATTGGTATGAAAAATATAAAAATAATATAAATGATAAGATGTTTATGATTTATTATGATGAAATTCCAGTTGGAACTATAGCCTTATATAATATTGATTTTGAAAATAATATAGCTGAATTTGGTAGACTATTAATAGGTAATACAATTTTTAGAGGGAAAAATATTGCATTTAGAGCAACTAAACTTTTGTGTGAATATGGATTTAGTAAATTAAATTTAAATAAAATTATACTTGAAGTTTATAAGAAAAATATAAATGCATTTAATTTATATAAAAAGATAGGATTTAAAGTAGTTAAAGAGAAAACTATAAATAATAAACAAGTATTTTTAATGGAATTAAATAAAAATAAAATATGATTTAGTAAGCAGTTGAATAATATGTATTTAGCTGCTTTTTATATTAACTAAAATAAAAGCTAAAGAATAAAATAGCATATAGTTAATATTAGGAGTGAATTATATGGAAAAAGCATTAGTAAGCTTTATTTGTTGGAATAGAGCTGGGTTAAATGCCAGAAATTTAAATGCACTATTAAAAAGCACAGATGATTTTGAATTATATATTATAGATAGTAATTCAAGTGATGACACATGGGAGTTTATAAAAACATTAAATGATAAAAGAATAAAAGAAATAAAAAAATTTGATTTGAATAGGGGATGCGCATATGCAATAAATTATATTATGTCAAAAAGAAAGAAAGAGCAATTTTTTTTTCATTTGGATAGTGATACTTATATGATAACTCCTGATTGGATAACTAAATTTATGGAAGTTATGAGTGAATATCCAGAAGTAGGTGCAGCATCTACCATTAAACCAAGTATACTTGGATACTATTCTTTATATGGCAAGGATATAGAGAGAAATGGAATAAAAATAAATTTAATTGATACTTTAGTTGGGAATTGTTTATGTCTTAGACCGGAAGTTATTGAACAATTAGGATATTTTAATGAAGAAACAGGTAGGTGTGATTCTGATTATTCAATTAGAATAAAAGAATTTACGAATTATAAAATGGCATTAGTAAGTAGTATTGTAATAGATCAAAAGCAAAAAATAGATTGTAGTGAATGTATTATTAATAATATTTGTAAAGCTAAAATTAATAATACAACTTGTTTTAAGATTAGAGATAGTAAATATCAAAATTTAATATTTGAAGCTAATTCTAAGAATTTAGTTAAATTATATTATAACGAAATAAAGGAAGGTAAGAGAACTCCATATTGTGCATCTATTCATGATGAAAAATCTATGAAAAATAATTATTATAATAAAAGTAGGGCAGAACAAATATTTAAATATTATATTAACAATGCAAATTAAAAATATTTAAATATTATATTAAAGTAAAAAATTGGGATGTCGCATTAAGAATAAATACTACAATATATTGTATTAATTTTTATTTTTTAAAACAATATATTGTGTATAAAAGTTTTAGTGCGACAGCCCAAATTTTTTTACTTTATCTAAATAAATTTATACCTCTTGAACGGAATATATTAGGGTTTGGAAAAGCTATTCCAATTGCAAAGCCTTCTATTATAGTATATTCATTATTATTATAATATGCTTGAATAATAGTAGGTGATTTTGTAGATAAAATAGGTGTTTTAGTATTAGAATTATAATAAGTTATATCAGCTACACTTATTGAATTAGTAATAGCTTCATTTGTAATATCATTAAGATCAAAGGTAGTTATAGGAGTAGAACTTTCATCAGTAATTTCAATACTTGGAGTAGATCCAATTCCTATTAATTCTTCAACAAGCCAAGGTGAACCATTAGTTATATATTGTTGTAAATTACCACTAAGATTTTCAGATGAATTTGAAGCGTATAAATCTGCAATATATAAAGTATAGTCATTTATATGAAATCCAGAAGAATTTAAGTAAGAGATATTAGAAATTTCAAATAAAGCAGAATGACTTTCATTAGAAACGTCTGCTATCAATGCAGGAGTTCCAGAAATATTTGTATAATTTGAGTATCCAAATGAACTTGTTGAAGTAACAGGAACAGATGTAGAGTTTAATAAAATATTACTAGAAGAAGTATTTGTTAAATCAAATGAAAGGGTTGAGCCATCATTAAATTTAACATATAAGCCTGTTAAAGTTTCACCAGGAGATAATGAAATATTACCAAAATTAATCCAAGCTATAATAGCAGAATTTTTTCCTGAGTTAGGATTTGCATATGACAATGATAATTGTCGCATAATAAACCTCCATAAAGATAATTTATATAATTAGTTACAATATACTTTATGATTGATTTTATTTAATAGTGAATAGTTTAGCGTATAGCCTTAGGTAATAAAGGGATAGTTAGTGTAGAAAATAAAAATAAAAGTGGTAATACAATTATATTTTCTAAAAAGTATATTAATGAATTATTATAATTAAAAGGTGATATTTTTGATAAAAAAATAATAAAAAACATTTAGATGATTTTAAAATCACAAATATTAACAATGAAATTGAACTAATAGATATTTATAATCTGGGATAATATGAAAAAAGAAGAAGAGAAATCGAATACATTAAAAATTTTTTTAAAAAGTTTTTAAAATAGTGTTGACTTTTGTCTGAAAACAATGTAATATACAAAAAGTAGTCAGTAGGATATGCTGATATGGCCCCTTGGTCAAGCGGTCAAGACACCACCCTTTCACGGTGGTAACAGGGG
>UQFE01000051.1 GCA_900540255.1 uncultured Clostridium sp. | reverse complement strand
TTGATGGCTGACTTTTTAATGAAAATTTGGCACACAAGTTAAGTATAAAATACAAGGGTTGTAGAAATATTAGAAGACGTACTAATAAATAAAGATGAAAATTTACATCCATATATTTTTGCTGAAATAAGTGAAGATTTTAATTGTTTTATTAATAGAAATAGTAAAGTAATAAATAAGAATTCTTTTGAATTAGTTATTAATGAATTATTTACAGAGAAGGTATATCTTCAATTAGAATGGGAGGGTAAAACAAGAACTATATTTAGTTTTTTAAGTAGTGTTAAGCCTTTTTCATATAATTTATATAAGAATAAAATAGATAAGATAATAGGAGAAGATAACATTAAATATATATCAGGATTAAGTAAGTTAATTTCTAACGAACAAAAGGAAAGTATAAGAAATAATATATTAAGTAATATAGATAATATTAATATAGATACAATAATAAATTTTATTTTTGATAATGTAATTGAATATAATGAAGTAATAGAGAGTAAAATAGTTGATAATTTAAGTAAATATGACTCAGATAGGATAAACAATCAAGGTTTTACAAGTTTTCTGGATCCACTAGAAAGTATGCTAGATAATGTTATAGTATTATTTTTATTGGATAAAGGCGTAAATATATTTAAATTTGAAAAGTATATTAAATATAATGATGTATTAGAGTTCATTATAAATTCAAGTAAATTTGATTATGAAAAAATAGCATTAGATAATTTAAATTGGATGAATGTTATGAGAAATGAGAATTATTTAAAAATAATACGTGATAATGCTAGGGAGATTATGAATAAAAAGTTAAAGTATAATATTGATAATGGATTTGCTAATGAAGAGCAAACTAGATTATATTATAAATATTTTGAATAAATGATTTAGATGATTTTAATGGCCACGTATTGCTTTCACCATAGCATAATATAATAAAAGTTGCAGAAATGTGGCTTTTTATTATACTCAAATATAAATCTTATAGACATCTATGATAAAATTAAAATATAAACAACTAACAATGGAGGGAGCAAAATTGAAAGAAGGTCTATACGAACAAATAATAAACAAAGAAATACAACAACAACTAAACAACCTAGAACAAGAAAAATTCATTATAGATAAAGATAAAATAGATAAAGAAGAAGCAAAAGCAATCCTTTCACAATACATATCACAAATAATAAGAAAATCCCTAAACTACATCAGAGATAAAGAAAAAGAAGATAGCGAAAAACTAATAAAACAAATAGAAGCATGTAATGACATAATTAACATATTAAGCAAAGTGTCAAATGAAGAAGACATTAAAAAATATGAAATAGATAAAAATGGAGAAATGCTAACAGCTTTATATTCAAAAGTAAATAATAAAAGAGCATTAAACAGCAAAAAAGCAACAAGACCAGTAACTCCATTATCACAAAGTTCACTATTCACAGGATCAGGACAAGAGCCTAACATGTTAGGAGAATTAAATAAAGAAATACTATCCTGTGATTCTATAGATTTATTAGTTTCCTTTGTAAAGTGGAGTGGAATAAGATGTATTATTGAAAGCTTAAAGGAAGCAACAATAAACAATAATAAAAAATTAAGAATAATAACTACTTCATATATGGGAGCTACAGATGTTAAGGCTATTGAAGAGTTAAGTAAACTACCTAATACAGAAATTAAAATTTCTTATGATACAGATAGAACAAGACTTCATGCAAAAGCTTATATGTTTAAAAGAGAAACAGGCTTTACTACTGCATATATAGGTTCATCAAATCTTTCAAATGCTGCATTAACTTCAGGATTAGAATGGAATTTAAAAATAACAGAACAAGATTCCTTTGATATTATAAAGAAGTTTGAAGCTACCTTTGAAAGCTATTGGAATGATTCTGAATTTGTTTCTTACAATGGAACAGAAGAAGATAAAAGAAGATTACAAATATCCTTAAGAAAAGAACAAAAAGATAGTAATAATGATTTAAACTTTACATTTGATATAAGACCATATGCTTATCAAAAAGAAATATTAGAAAAATTACAAGTTGAAAGGAAGATTTTCAATAAAAATAGAAACTTAGTTATTGCTGCAACTGGTGTAGGTAAAACCGTAATTTCAGCCTTTGATTATAGAGATTTTTGTAAAGAAAATAGGGGGAAGGCTAATAGGTTATTATTTGTAGTTCATCGTGAAGAAATATTAAAACAAGCAAGAGATACCTTTAGAGCAATATTAAAAAATAATAATTTTGGTGAATTGATGGTAGGAGGAAGAACTCCAGAAACCTTAGATCATTTATTTGTTTCTATACAAAGTTTAAATAGCAAAGACTTATGTGAAATAACATCAGAAGATTACTATGATTTTATTATAGTTGATGAATTCCACCATGCAGCCGCACCATCATATCAAAGATTATTAAGTTATTATAAGCCTAAAGTATTATTAGGATTAACTGCAACTCCTGAAAGAAATGATAATAAAGATATATTTAAATATTTTGAAGATAGAATATCAGGAGAAATAAGATTACCAGAAGCAATAGATAGAAAGTTATTAAGTCCATTTCAATATTTTGCAGTATCTGATTCAGTAGATTTATCCAAGCTTAAATGGCAAAGAAAAGGCTATAATATAAGTGAATTAGATAAAGTTTATACAGGTAATGATATAAGAGTTAATAATATACTTACAAGTTTAAATAAATATATTACAGATATAAATGAAGTAGTAGGGCTAGGATTCTGTGTAAGTAAAGAACATGCAAAATTTATGGCTTTAAGATTTAATGAAGCTGGAATTCCATCATTATCATTAACAGATGAAAGTAAAAAAGAGGATAGAAATAATGCTAAGGAAAGATTAGTTAATGGAGAAATAAAGTTTATTTTTGTTGTTGATATATATAATGAAGGTGTCGATATTCCAGAAGTTAATACTATTTTATTTTTAAGACCAACAGAAAGTTTAACTGTATTCTTACAACAGCTAGGAAGAGGATTAAGACTTAGTGAAGGAAAAGAATGTTTAACTGTTCTTGATTATGTTGGGCAAGCACATAAAAATTATAACTTTGAGGAAAAGTTTAGATCACTAATTGGTAGAAGTAATAAATCTGTAAAAGAGTATATTGAAAATGGATTTTTAACTTTACCTAAGGGATGTTATATTCAATTAGAAAAAGAAGCTAAAGAATATATTTTAAGAAATATAAAATCTGCAGCTAATACAAAAACAAATTTAATAAGTAAGCTTAGAACATTTAAAGGTGATACAGACTTAGAATTAACTTTAGAAAACTTTTTAGATTATCATAATCTATCATTAACAGATTTTTATGGAAAGTCTAAAGACAGAAGCTTTTCAAGAATGTGTGTACTTGCAGAAGAAAAAGAAGATTTTTATGATGAAAATGAAGATATAATAACTAAAAAGCTATATAATTTATTATTTATTAATTCAAGAAGATTCATAGAGTTTATTATTAATATAATTAATAACTATGATAATATTTCAGAAGTTGATTTTAATAATGAAGAAAAGTTAATGTTAAATATGGTGTATTATATTTTCTATAATGATGCACCTAATAAAGTAGGATTAACATCTATAAATGAAGGAATTAATAAGTTACTTACTAATAAAACTATGATGAAAGAAGTTTCTGATATATTAAGCTATAATTATAAACATATTGAATTTATAGATAAGAAAGTTGATTTAGGCTTTGATTGTCCTTTAGATTTACATTGTGATTATACAACAGATGTAATTATGGCTGCTTTTGGATACTTTAATGAAGAGAAAAAGCCAGCTTTTAGAGAAGGTGTTAAGTATTTTGAAGGTAAGAAAACTGATATATTCTTTATAACATTAAATAAGAGTGATAAAGACTTTTCACCATCTACACTCTATGAAGATTATGCAATTAATGAAAAGTTATTTCACTGGCAAACTCAAAGTAAAACATCAATACAAAGTACAACAGGACAAAGATATATCAATCATTTAAAAACTGGTAATAAGATAGCTCTTTTTGTTAGAGAATATAAAACTAGAGATGGACTTACATCACCATTTACTTATTTAGGTACATGTGAATACAGAAGTCATAGTGGTGATAAACCTATTAGCTTTGTATGGAAGCTTCATGAAGAAATTCCAGCAAGTATGATTAATAAAGCTAATAAAAGTATTATAATTTAAGGGTATTTGGGGAGAGGTTACTTGAGAAGAAATAGATTATTATATTTACTATTAACAATAATAGTTATGATATTAGGATTATTATCAAGAAAAATAAATGACTTACCTAAAATAATAGAATTATATTCAGGAGATATATTATGGGCACTTATGGTGTTTTTAATTATTGCATTTATATTTAATAAAAAATCGACAATATTTATTATTTCCTGGGCAATAATTTTATCATATAGCATAGAAATAAGTCAGTTATATCATGCAGCTTGGATAGATGCTATAAGAAATACAACTTTAGGAGGGCTAATATTAGGTTTTGGATTCTTATGGAGTGATCTAGTATGTTATACAATTGGAATTATAGTAGGGGCAATAATAGATATTATGATAAATAAAATTAATATTAAAGTTATAAGTAATGTAGAAAGATAATAATAAATAAAAAAAATATAGGTAATTCTTTTAGATTAATAGACAATTTATAAGAAGAGATATAGAACTTTTGTATCTAATTATAGATAGAAAATGTTAAAAATGATATAAAACAATATTTTTCCAATATCCCTAATTTTACAGAATTATAATTAGTAATTATGTATAATAAAAGTGTACAGTATTGAAGAATTGTATTAAATTATGCATAAATAAAGTTTTAGATTTAAAAGGGGGATTGATTACATGAAAAAAGGAATTAAGATATTATTGCCAATAGTAAGTATTATTTTATTAATGTTAGGTTTATTCAATATTATAGATTCTGATGTTGCTCTGTCAATGGCAGTATTAATAGGTGGAGTATATAGTATATTAAATGGATATTCCTCATATCTCAAGAATAAGAAAAGAGAATCAATTTCATTAATTTTAACTGGTTTTATTATAATTATTCTTGCAATACTTACACTATTGTTAAGAAACCTATAAAATGTTATTGAGCATTTGGATTTTATTAACAATTGTATTATAATGTGAATTAATAATTTTTCTGATAATACATAGATAAATGGGGATTTGATGAAGTGATGGAGGAGTACATAAATGGTTTTATTAGTTGTTGATACACAAAAATTATTAGTAAATAGTAAATTATATAATTTTGAAAATTTTGTTACAAATATTAGGGAATTAATTAATACATCAAGAAAAAATAACATTGAAGTATTATATGTAATACATGATGATGGATTAGAAAGTGATTTAACAAAAGGAAAAGATGGATTTGAAGTTTATGAAGAATTTAAGCCTATGGAACAAGAAAAAGTGTTTGTAAAAAATGTAAATAGTTCATTTAGAGGAACTGGTTTGTTAGAATATTTAAGAGAAAAAGGTGAAAAGGATATAATTGTTGTTGGACTTCAAACTGATAAATGTATAGATGCTACCATAAAGTGTGGTTTTGAACATGGACTTAATATGATTGTACCAAGCTATGCTAACTCAACTGTTGATAATGACTTTTTTAGTGGAGAGCAAAGTTATAAATATTATAATGAATTTATGTGGAATGATAGATATGCTAAATGTATTTCTATTAATAAGGTATTTAATATGTTGGAACGTTAAATACAGTATATTTAATGAATAATTTTAATATAATGGTACAAAATATGCTTGTATAAATATATTATCAAATTAATGAAAAACTATTATGTAAGTGTTATAATTAGTAGTGAATAATAAATGTAACAAAAAAAGAGGATGTTATATTAATATTGATTTGGAGGGAAGTTGACTTGAGTTTTAATAGAAATATATTCGGAAATAATTCTAAGGATGAGATTTTAACTTTAGTAAAAAGTAAAGAGTTTAAAGATATATTCTTAAAACATAATATAAGAAATGTAATTATTTTTGGAAGCTTAACTAAAGATGAATTTAACGAAGAGTCGGATATTGATATAGCAATTATAGGAGATAATAAAATATCATCTAATTTAGATTTGAATTTGACATTGGAACTTGAAGATTTTTTAGAAAGAAGTATAGATTTAATAGATATTAATGATGAAGATATAGAAAATCTAATTAAGATAGAAGCTTTAAATAGTGAAATGATAATAATAAAAGATGATAAATATAATGAAAAATTCAATTATTATGATCAATTATTTAAAGAAAATATTGAATTTTGGAGCAGATTAGATAAGGTGGTTTTAGATAGTGAATAAAGATAGATTAAAAAAGTTACTATATGATCTAGAATTAGAGTATAAGGATATTGAGGAATCTTTAAAGTTTATACAAGTATATTCTGATAATGAACTATTAAAAAAAGAACTTTCCAATAGTCTTAAATATAAATATTTGAGTATGTTTATTTTATATGAAGATTTTATATCAATGCTTTTAAAAGAATATAATATTTATAAAATAGGAATCACTATAGATTCAGCTATAAAGTTATTAAAAGATAAAAATGTTCTTACTGATAAATTTGCTAATCATTTAAATTCAGCTAGATTATTAAGAAATAGAATTGGACATAGATATAAACAGCCTAAGATAGAAGTTTTAATTGAATTTTTAGAAGAAAATAATGACATAAAAAAAGAATTTTTATTATTTATAAAGGGTTTTATGAGCTAAATGAAGATATTTAAGGAAGGTAAAAAATATCTGAAATGGGTTAATATAGAATTTATATTAGTGAGGAATTAAAAGAATATAAAGAAAAGATAAATGAAAAATAAAGGCTTTGCATTACTGCAGAGCCTTTAATATATTTTTATAATAATATAAAAAATTAATATTATGGAGGGTAATGAGATGAATAAAAAAATAATAGATGCTATAAAAGGGGGCCTTTGGGGATTAATAGTTGGTGATGCATTAGGAGTGCCAGTTGAATTTCAAGATAGAGAAGAGTTAGAAAAAAATCCTGTAATAGATATGAGATCAGATGGTACACATAATCAACCAAAAGGAACATGGTCAGATGATACTTCAATGACATTATGTTTAGTAGATAATTTAATTAAGGGATATGACTTAAATGAAATAGCAAATAATTTTGTAAAATGGTATAGATATGGATTTATGACTCCATATGGAGTAGCTTTTGATGTTGGAAATACTACAAGAAAAGCTATTTATAACATAGAGGCTGGAGTAAAGGTAACAGAAGCAGGTGGAGCATCAAAATACGATAATGGAAATGGTTCATTAATGAGAATACTACCATTAGCTTTTTATCTTAAATATGAGAAGGATTCAGATAAAAAGTTTAAAACAATTCATGATGTTTCATCTATAACACATAGACATAATATATCAAAGATAGCTTGTTCAATATATGTAGAGTTTGCAATTAATCTTATTAATGGTTATAGCAAAGAAGAAGCTTATGAAAAAATGAAAAAGGTAATATTAAATTATTATAAAGATGATCAGTATTTAGAAGCTTTAAAAACTTTAGAAAGAGTATTGCAAGGCAATATAGGAAATGAAAAGTTATGTAATATTAATTCATCAGGATATGTAGTTCATACTATTGAAGCAAGTTTATGGTGTTTTTTTAATAATGATAATTATAAAGACACAGTATTACAAGAGTAAATTTAGGTAGTGATACAGATACTACAGCAGCTGTAGTTGGAGGATTAGCGGGAATATATTATGGTCTTAATGATATTTGTGAAGCATGGATAAATAATATTGTTAAAGGTGAAATGATTAAAAAACTAATTTGTGAATTTTGCAATAGTATTATATTTTTATTATAGGCTCTGTTTTAAACCAATGTTGATAATAGGTCATATAAAAGTAGACAATCAATAGGTTGTCCACTTTTATATGTTAATCATAATAGATTAATATTGTAAATTAAATCTAACCGATAAAATATAATTATTCGTTCAAATCTTTCATTGATAAAAGTGCAATTATAAATGATATTACAAATATAGATATATCTGATGCAGATACACTTCCCATAAAATAATCAATCAAAGACATTGTAAGCATAGTTGATAGTGTGTCTAATATAACGAATAGTATCTTTGCTAATTTTATAGTGATTTTATCTAGTGATAACAATGCTTTCGGAAAGGATAAAGCAAGAGTTTCTATTGGAAATCCTACTATGGTTACTATAGTAAAAAATATAATAATACTCTTTACAGAAGTATACTCGAAACCAAATAATCTCATTATGCCGCCTCCCAATATGGCAATGACAGAAATAACTGCTATTAAAACTATGAATACAATTCCATAACCTATAATGGGTTCTAGTATTTTTTTTAGTTTGTTTATCATGTTATTAATCTCCTTTGTTAATAAACCTATATTTATACAAATAGAGGTTTTATCCTCTTAAAATCCTTTATCATAGTATAATTATGAGGTATATTACTATGAACTATCAAATTTTTAGTTTTTACAGTCTCTTTTTCGGTACTAAATGTATTTATCCACTTATTCCATTTTAGGTAGTTACTTAGGTATTTTGTTGCAACTCCGTTAAACCTACTCATCCATCTTTTTAAATTGGAGTGAAGGCTATTGATGTGTTGAATATGGTATATATCTTCTTTATGTCTACCTCGTTTAATTCTCTTATGTTCTAATTGCATATCTGTGGCAAACTGAATATAACTTTTGTGTGAATCTGTACATAGAATAGAATGCTCCCCTATACGATTGCCATATAGACGCTCTAATTCGTCAGAAGTCATTCTACCAGTGCATAATAATTCTATAATTAAATTACCTTGCCTATCAAGAGCAGTTGCAACGCACACCTGCTCTTTACTAATTCCACGCTTTTTAACTTCTTTTCCTCTATGACGAGAAGGTCTTGGCATATTTGTAGGTTTAGTCCCTTTATAGGAATAAGCAAAAAACACCTCATCTGCTTCAACAAGACCATCAACAGAGCCGATACCAAGAAACTCGCTAATACAGTTAAGTATTTTATGTCGCCAGTAAAAGGATGTTGCAATATTAATTTCTACGATTTCAGCAGATTTCCTTATGGAGTATCCATTTAACATACATTTAGCATATCTAAGCCATTTATCTAAAGTTTTTTTGCTTTTATAAGTGGCAGAATTAGTTAAATCAGAGAAGGATTTTTTGCAACTTCTACATAAATACCTTTGCACACCTTTATTTTTACCATTCCTAACCACATCAGTACCGTTACAATGACAGCAAACTCTACCCTTAGAAAATCTCATTTCTTTAACTTCTTTAGTTACTTGTGCAACTTGAGAACCTAAAACAAGATGTTCTTCTAATTGAGTTAATAATTCTTGTTGTTCTTGTTCAGATAAGGCTTTTGCTTGTGTTAATACTGATGTTACATTGCTCATAGTGATACCTCCAAAATTTGAGTATATCTATAGTATAACCTATTTTCGGAAAAGTATCACATATCAACACTCAATTAAAACAGAGCCTTATTATAAAACAAAAAAGTTTGACTTAGAAAAGTTTGTATTATAAAATATTTGTAAACCAAAATATTTAAAATAGTTAACAATTTAAAGTTAAGGAGAATTGTTATGAAAAGAAAAACTTTAGATATTGTATATTGTGGTATATTTGCAACAATAACAGCAATACTTGCACAAATTTCAATACCTTTACCAGGGGGAGTACCATTAACATTACAAACATTTGCTGTTTCTTTAGCAGGAATACTTTTAGGTAGTAAAAAAGGATTTATATCAATATTGGTTTATGTATTAATGGGCGCAATTGGATTACCGGTATTTTCGGGATTTTCAGCAGGAATTGGTGCAATAGTAGGAGCAACAGGAGGTTTTATTTTATCTTTTCCAATTATGAGTTTTATTATAGGGTTAATTTGTGAAAGAACAGACAACAAAATTTTAATTTTTTTAGCAATGATATTAGGTTCAATTCCTAACTACCTACTGGGAGCTATTCAATTTTCATTAGTAACAAGCTCAAATATGTATAATGCTTTTTTAGTATGCGTATTACCATTTATTTTAGTAGGTGTAATTAAAGCCGTATTAGCAACTATAATTGGTTCCATGTTAAGAAATCATAAATCAATAAGAGGAATTATTAGTTATGATAAAGCTTAGACCACATCATTTGTTATGTACTCAAGGATATAGCGGAAAAGGATATAGTAGAGAGTTTGTCGAAAATATGACTGAAATAGTTAAATCAATAAAAAATGAAAAAGTACAAGTACAGTTGATATTTTCAGAAGATGATATATGTAGTAAGTGCCCTAATTTATCTGAAAATAATATATGCAAATCAGATACTGTTAATATTATTGATAATAAAGTAATAAAATATTTTGAGTTAGAAGAAAAAATATATGAATATGAATCTTTAATAAGGTACATAAAGAGTCATATTACTAAGGAAATTATGGACGATATATGTGGAAATTGTGAATGGTATAGTATAAGTAAATGTAATAAAAGAATGCTTGTAGAAATATAATTAGAGTGGAAGTTTTCTAAAAAATATATTTAGAAGATTTTAAAAGTAAAAACAGGTATAATATAAGTTGAAGATAAAGGAAGGAGATTAGAGATGTTATTAAAAGAACTAAACGAAAAAGAGGCGCAAGCTTTTTTAAAATTAGCTACTGAATTTATAAGCGTAGATGGAAATATTGATGTAAAAGAGAAGCAAATAATTGATAGATATTCAAAAGCATTGAATAACTAATGCAGTAAATTCAATGGAAGTAGACGATGCTAAAAAAGTATTAGTAGAAGCATCTGAAAGAGTAAAAAACATAGTTTATTTTGAATTGTTAGGATTAGCTCTAGTAGATGGAGAGTATGAAAATACTGAAATAGATTTCTTAGAGGATTTATCAAATGCTTTTGGTATTGATAGAGCAAGTAAATTTAGATATGAAAATTTCTATTATGATATTGATAAAATAAAAGACTTATCTGAAGAAGAATTAGATGAAAAATTAAAGAATATAGTAAGATAAAAAAAGACATGCAGGGTTAATACGAAATATGGATTAACCCCGCATGTTTTTTTACATAATAATAAATAAGGATTATATCTTTAGGTTTTTTATATTTACAATAAGAAAAAAATAAAAAGGCTAAAATTAATAATATGAAATTAGCTTATATGATATAATTATTATAGTTTTTATAATTTGAGAGTTTATCGGAAGGAGTACAAGTAATGGAGCCAATAAGAAATGTATTTATTACATTAGAGCAATTTGAAGAAATTCAAAGTAAGTATGATGGTGTATGTGAATATTTAAATGGAGAAATTTTATTTAGTTCAAGAACATCTAGACAACATAATAGAGTTGTTAGAAAAATATTAACGAAATTAGATATATATTTAGAGGGAAGTAAATGTGAGCCTTTTGCAGAACAAATAGAAGTTATATTTAAAAATGAAAGTGAACAGTATAATTTTTTACCAGATGTTTTTGTGATGTGTGAGGATGCTAAAACTTTAGGAGAAAGTTTCATATAAACTCCTAAGATTATTTTTGAAGTGGTATCTGAAAAGTATTCTGATAATGATTATTTTATAAAAGCTAGAATATATAAAAAATTTGGAGTGTTAGAATATAATATTGTTGAACCAAGCGGATCAATAACACAATATAGATTAATTAATGGACATTATGGAACACCTAAGGTGTTTGAAAATAATGAGGTTTATAATAGTGTTGTATTTGATGATTTAAAAATAAAACTTGAAGATATTTTTGGTCAATAAAACTCATCTTAAAGTTATGAGTAATATGGAAAGGTAAGAACAAATGAAGACAATAGAAGTAGTTGCAGCAATAATAAAAAAGGATGATAAAATATTTATCACTAAAAGAAGCTATGGGGAATTTATTGATATGTGGGAATTTCCAGGAGGAAAAGTAGAAGTAGGGGAAACTCAGGAAAAGGCATTAATAAGAGAAATAAAAGAAGAGTTAGAATTAGATATTACTAATCTAAACTATCTAACTACTGTAGAGTATGATTATCCTAGCTTTCATTTAATAATGCATTGCTTTATTTGTGAAATATGCGGAGGTACATTAAGCTTAAATGCTCATAATGATGCAAAGTGGGTTTCATTAGAACAGTTAGCATCACAAAAATGGATTCCAGCAGATATTGAAGTAGTTGAAAAGCTATTAGCTGTTACTAAGTAATATCATAATGATACAATCGTAATTTAGTGCTCATATAAAAGCACTAAAAAAGAGCCATAGATTTTCGAGGGCACTGAAAAACTTAATGTTTTTCAAGTGCGGTTATCTACAAAGTAAAAAATAGTTAATGAAGCTGAAACTTTTAGTTTCATTAACTATTTTTATTTAGTTATTTATATAATAACTAGGATATT
>UQFE01000050.1 GCA_900540255.1 uncultured Clostridium sp. | reverse complement strand
GTAAGGCAGAGGTCTGCAAAACCTTTATTCCCCAGTTCAAATCTGGGTGGCGCCTCCAAAAAAATCTACAAGTTTTCTTGTAGGTTTTTTTTATTTATATATAAGAAAATATAAAATTTTTGAAGTAATAAAATTAGTAATATAAATGAATTTTAAGATTTAGAACTATAAATTTGATATTACAGAGTATATGTAGATATATCTACTTGGGTTTTAATTTTTATAAGAAATAAATTACTAACAAAATTATTAACATAATAAATAAAGATATCCACAATTAAATTAAATTTAATTGTGGATATCTTTATAATTAAATCTTTATAATTAACTAAACATATCTTTTTTATATAAAATAAATGCAGTTATAAGTGTTAAAATAATTGTAAGAAATATAATTATAATAAATCCTTGTGGATTATCTTGAAGGGGTAAAGCTACATTCATTCCAAAAATTCCACCAATAATAGTTGGAATAGCCATTAATATGGTAACTGATGCAAGAACCTTCATAACTATATTAAGGTTATTTGATATAACAGAAGCAAAGAAATCCATTGTACTAGATAAAATGTTACTATATATATCAGTCATTTCTATGGCTTGTTTATTTTCGATAATTACATCCTCTAATACGTCTTGATCATCCTTGTATTTTTGCATTATATCCATTTTAAGCATTTTTTCTAAAGTTACTTCATTAGCTTTTAATGAAGTAGAGAAATAAACAAGTGATTTTTCTAATGAATGTAATTGAATTAATTCTCTATTTTTCATTGATTTATGTAATCTTTTTTCAATCATTACACTTTTTTTATCTATTTGTCTAAGATAAATTAAATAATAAGTAGAAATTCTATTTAAAATTTGTAATATAAATCTAGATTTTTTAAATGAAAAAAACGATTTAATTCTTCCATTTATGAAATCTGTCAGTATTCTACTATTTTTTAGACAAACAGTGATAATTTCTTTTTCAGAATGAATTATAGCTAAGGGATAAGTATCATAAGTTAGTGAATTATCCTCCATTTCAGTGAATGGAATATCTACAACTACTAATGTAAACCCATCTTCAACATCTATTCTAGAAGTTTCTTCATCATCAAGTGGAGCTCGTAAGAAATTTAGTGGAACACCAGTTTTTTTAGAAATTAATATTAATTCTTCTTCTGATGGTGCAACAATATTAATCCAACAACCATTTTCAATTGAATCTAATTGCTTTAATGATGAATTTGTTTCACTTATGCTTTTGTATATTTGAATCATAAATGTTACCTCTCTATTAAATAATAAATTCTATAATAGGATTATATCATAAAAAGTATTAGATTTTAAAAATATGATTATTTTTGATTAACAGTTAGATTAAATAAGATATTTTAATATATTAATTAAATAATCAATAAACTAGAGATATAAAAGAAAATATAAGCTTGTACTTTCTTATATAAAATTAGTATAATCAAAATATTGTTAGAGAAAATAATATAGAAATATTTGGGGGATATAATTATGCATAAGGAAATTAAACGAGGGAAAAAAACAATTGCAATAATAGTTTCGTTATTAACTATTACTGTTACATTATATATATATCAATTTTTTAAAATTAATTTTGAGAAAAATATTGAAATTAAATATTGTGCAGAAGTTTTTCTTATTATAATAACATTAATAGTAGTATGTAAGCAAACTAGCAAGTGTAAGCTTTCTTATAAATATTGTATAATTTCCGATAAACTAATAATAAATAAAATAAAAAGTAAAAATGAAGAAAATGTTGAAAGCGTTAAGATAAAAGATATACTTTATATTGGAGAAAAAAATAATGCTCCAAAAGAGTATAATAAATGTAAATGTGTAAAACATTATATTAGAAAATTTAATAATGAAAAAAAGTTATTATGTATATATAGAAAAAATGGAAAAGTATATAGGTTTGTTTTTGAACCAAGTGATACTTTAATTTCCCGCATTAAATCAGTAAATTAAAATTATAAATATAGATAAAATAAGGTAGTTATATTAATTTTTTATAGCTAGCTTATTTTTTTTATTAAATTTAAATAAAATATTTATAGTAATAATAAGAAATTAGGTATAGAGATTAAATACAAGGGCAAGACTTAATAAAAAAGGAGGGATATATTTATGGAGATTAGTAATAAAGATATATGGAGAGATTCAAAAAAATATTGTATAATATGTGAGAATGAATGTATTGGAGATGGAATTCAAATAATCAATAATTTTATTTGTAATAAATGTATTGAAAGAATGAATTTAATAGACGTTGGTAGTGATGAATATGAGATTATAAAAAATAAAATTAAAAATTCTATAGCAGATAAAATTATAAAAAATAAATAAATTAACTTTAAGATACTTGAAAGGATTGTAAGGATGGGTAAAGGAAAATTAATAATTATTGAATCAGGTTCAGATGCTAGTGGAAAAGCAACTCAATCACAAAGATTATATGAAAGATTAATTCAAGAAGGTAAGAAATGTTTAAAAATTACATTTCCTGATTATGATAGTGATTCATCAGCATTAGTTA
Source organism: uncultured Clostridium sp. (assembly GCA_900540255.1). Taxonomy (GTDB): domain Bacteria; phylum Bacillota; class Clostridia; order Clostridiales; family Clostridiaceae; genus Clostridium. The sequence goes on along the minus strand of UQFE01000050.1, from coordinate 11,058 downwards.
AAATGTATTTGAATGGTGATTTTGGAAAAAATCCTAGTGCTGTCAATCCCTATATTTCATCAACTTTTTATGCTGCCGATAGATATGCATCTTATAAAACTAAATGGGGTGAATTTTATAACAATGGTGGAATAATTATAAGTGATAGATATACTACTTCTAATATGGTACATCAAGCAGCTAAATTAAAAGATGATGAAAAGGATAAGTATATTGAATGGTTATATGATTTAGAGTTTAATATCTATCAAATACCTAAACCAGATCATATAATATTTTTAGATGTAGAACCAGAAGTAAGTCAAGAACTTATGAAAAATAGAGCTAATAAGTTTACTGGTGGAGAAACAAAGGATATTCATGAAAGTAATAAAGAGTATCTAATAAATTCTTATAATAATTCATTATATATTGCAGAAAAATATAATTGGGATGTTATTAAATGTTGTAAGGATTCTAAACTTAGAAGCATTGAAGAAATAAGTAATGATATTTATGAAAAAGTAAAAAATTATATATAGATTTTGATTGGGTTGTTTAAAAAACAAATTATTTTAAGTTATAATTTTATTTTTTTACAATCCTTTTTTATTACAATATATTATTTAAATATAAAGTTTTAGTAACTTTTTATATATTTATGATAAAATATATAAGAAGAATTTATTAATGAATGGAGGTATATGGTATGAAATTAGTTTTAGCTATAGTACAAGATGATGATGCTATAGATTTAATTGAAGAATTAACAGATAAAGATTATAGAGTAACTAAATTAGCTACTACAGGTGGGTTTTTAAAATCAGGAAATACTACATTAATGATTGGTGTTGAAGAAAAGGAAGTTAAAAACCTTATTAATGTTATTGAAAATGTTTGTAAAAGAAGAAAAGAAATGGTTCCTACATCAACACCAAATACAATTGGCACAAATTCAGGAATGTATGTTCCTTATCCAATTGAAGTTGAAGTTGGTGGAGCTACAATATTTGTTTTAGATGTAGATCAATTTTATAAAGTTTAATTAAGTTGATTAGGAGGTGGCTGTATGAGGGACTTTATAGGACATGAAGCTTTAATTAATAATTTTAAACAGAGATGTTTAAAAAATACTCTTTCTCATGCACACCTCATTGCAGGAGAAGACGGAGTTGGAAAGGGTAAGTTAGCTAATATTTTAGCTAAGTTCATTTTAAATGGAGATTTAGATAGGGAATATGTAGATATTATTAATTATTCAAGTGAAAAATCATCATTTGGAGTAGATGATGTTAGAGATATAATAGAAGAAGTATATAAAAAACCATTTGAAAAAGATAAAAAGGTAATTATTATTCATGAGGGGAATAAGCTTACAATTCAAGCACAAAATGCATTACTAAAAACTATAGAAGAACCTCCAAAAGGAGTTTACATAATAATATTATGTGAAAGTTTGGAATTGATTTTAGATACAATAAAATCTAGATGTGAAATTTATAAATTAAAGCCATTAACTAAAAGTGAATTATATGAATATATAAAAATTAAGAAGTTTAATTATGATGAAAATGAAATCAAATCAGCAATAGCTTTTAGTGAAGGGGTACCAGGTAGAATAGATAGGTATTTTAATGATGATAAATTAAGAGAGTTAAGAAACAATATTGTTATATTAATTAAAAATTTAAATAAAAATGATTTAGAAGCTATATTGCAGCAAGAAGAAAGTTTTAGCAATTTAAAAAATGATAAAGAAGAAGTATTAAATATATTTGGATTATTTATAAGAGATATTTTAATAAACAAGGAAATTGAAAATGAGGAATTTATCATAAATAGTGATAAACTTGAAGATATAAAAGAACTTACTAAGGAAATGTCATTTAAAAAATTAAATAATATGATAAAGACAATAGAAGAAGCTCGAAGAAACATTAAAAGTAATGTTAGTTGGGGAATGATGCTACGTGTAATGTTAATAGGCTTCATGGAGGGTTAAATATGATAAAGGTTGTAGGTGTAAGATTTAAAAAAGCTGGTAAGATATATTATTTTGATCCAGCTGATATGAATATACAAAAGGATACATATGTAGTAGTAGAAACTGCTAGAGGAATTGAATTTGGTGAATGTGTAATTGGAATAAAGGAAATAAATGAAAATGATATAGTTTCACCACTTAAAAGTGTATTAAGAATAGCAACTAATGAGGATATAGAAAAACATTTTAAAAACAAAGATAAGGAAAAAGATGCATTTGATATATGTTTAAAGAAAATTCAAGAACATGGATTAACAATGAAACTTATAGATGTAGAATATACCTTTGATAATAATAAGGTTATTTTTTATTTTACAGCCGATGGAAGAGTTGATTTTAGAGATTTAGTTAAGGATTTAGCAACAATATTTAAGACTCGTATAGAGCTTAGACAAATTGGAGTGAGAGATGAAGCAAAAATGTTAGGTGGTCTTGGCCCTTGTGGAAGACCAATGTGTTGTTCAAGTTTTTTAGGAGATTTTGCATCTGTTTCAATTAAGATGGCAAAGGAACAAAATTTATCACTAAATCCAACTAAAATATCAGGTATTTGTGGAAGGCTTATGTGTTGTTTAAATTATGAACAAAGTACTTATGAAGATATAAGAAAGAGAATGCCTAAGGTTGGTTCAATAGTAAAAACTAGTGAGGGTACAGGGGAAGTATTCTCAAACAATATTGTTAAGGAAAGCATTAAAGTTAAACTTAAAAAGGGAGAAGAAGAAGTATTAGAAGAATTTAAAATTGATAATATTGAACTTATAAAAGGACATTATGAAGATTCTATTGATGATGATGATATAAAGTTAGAAGTTGAATCAGAAGAAGATAGAAAATTAATTAAGGATTTAATTAAAGGAAATTAGAAATAAAAATTAATAAATTAATTCACTGTATTTTTATAAATGATTTAAAAAAAATTATTAAAATTTATTAAAATTTATAAAATTAATACAAAAATGTATTTATATGTTAAAAAATTAACTTTAGCTTTAAAAAAAAAAGTAGGTATGATAAAATAATTATGTTATTAAAATATTGGGGAGGTGTTTTTAATGGCATATGCAATTAATGATTCATGTGTTAACTGTGGAGCTTGCGCAGCTGAATGTCCAGTTAACGCTATAAGCCAAGGAGATACTCAATTCATTATTGATGCAGATACTTGTATCGATTGTGGAAACTGTGCAAATGTTTGTCCAGTAGGAGCTCCAGCTGAAGCTTAATTTAACCAAAAGGGTCATCAAATAGGATGACCCTTTTTTTACATATAAATTATTTATATAAGGATATAAAAATTTTAATTTATAAATATGTATAAAATATAAGTATTAAAAATTTAATTATTATTAAAATGATAGAGAAAGTTATAAATTAAATGAAATTTATAAAAAATAAGTAATAATTAAATAATTTAAATAAAAATACTAAATTTATGTAATAGACAGTGAAAAAAATTTTATATATAATCAAAGTCAAAGAAGGTCAAATGACGTTTAGGAAGGTGAAATTGTGGCAAGAATTTCAGATATAATAGCACAGTTTATAAATGACATGATAGAAGAGGAAGAAGATAAGGAGGTAATTATTCAAAGAAATGAGTTAGCAGATAAATTTAACTGTGCACCATCTCAAATAAATTATGTATTAACTACAAGATTTACATCTGAAAAGGGATATATGATTGAAAGTAGAAGAGGTGGTGGTGGCTATATTATAATTAGAAGAGTAAATTATACAAACAAGGAACAACAATTAGAAGCAATCAATAATGCAATAGGGGTTAGCTTAACTTATAATTCTGCAGTATTGCTTTTAGAGTATTTATGTGAAAAAGAATTAATTACGAAAAGGGAACTTGAAATTGTAAAAATATCAATTAACGATAGAACTTTAATATTAACAGAAGATAAAAATAAACTAAGAGCTGAGATACTTAAGGGTATTATAATGGTAATTTTATCATAATAATTATAGTAGAGTGATAAAAGTAGTAAAGGGTTGGGTCATATTTATAAAATTTTATATTAATCTATATTAGATTTTATTTGGAGGTGACACTGTGATTTTTGGGAGGTTTACAGAAAGAGCACAGGTTGTATTAATAGAAGCACAACAAGAATCTCAAAGTTTTAAACATGGGTATATTGGAACTGAGCATGTTTTATTAGGAATATTAAAGGAAAATGGGTATGCAGGTCAGCTTTTAACTAATAACGGAATTACCATAGATAAAGTAAAAAAAATGACTGAAGATTATTTAGGATTTGGTGATGATGAAATTTTAACAGGAGAAATGTTATTAACACCAAGAGCAAAGAGATTATTTGATGATAGTTTAGATATAGCAAGAAAATATGGGCATAGTTTTATAAATCCTGAACATATATTAATGGCGCTAATAAATGAAGGCGAAGGAGTAGCTTTTACTATTTTAACAAGCAGTAAGGCAGATTTTACTTTAATTAAACAAGAATTAGATAAATATATTTCAGGAAATGAACTTAGAGAAAATAAGAAATCAATACAAAAAGAGAAAAAGCAAAATAAAACTCCTGTATTAGATCAATATAGTACTGATTTAACTCAAAATGCACAAGAAGGAAAACTTGATCCTGTAATAGGAAGAGAAGAGGAAACTCAAAGAGTTTTAGAAATATTATGTAGGAGAATAAAGAATAATCCTTGTTTAATTGGTGAACCAGGTGTAGGAAAAACAGCTATAATAGAAGGATTAGCACAAAAAATTGTAGCTGGAGATGTCCCTGAAAGTTTAAGAAGTAAAAGATTGTTAGTTTTAGATATTACATCTATGATTGCAGGAGCAAAATATAGAGGGGAATTTGAAGAAAGATTAAAGAAAGTAATGAATGAACTTAAGAATGAAGATGATATTATAATTTTCATTGATGAAATTCATACTATAGTTGGTGCTGGTGGTGCTGAAGGAGCTATTGATGCATCTAATATTTTGAAGCCTGCTTTAGCAAGGGGAGAAATAAAATGTATAGGTGCAACAACAATTGATGAATATAGAAAGCATATAGAAAAAGATGCAGCTTTAGAAAGAAGATTTCAAACTGTAAATGTTGAACCACCAACTAAAAAGGAAACAATAAATATTTTATTTGGATTAAGGGATAAATATGAATCACATCATAAAGTTAAAATTACAGATAGTGCATTATATATGGCTGTGGATTTAGCAGATAGATATATAACTGATAGATATATGCCAGATAAGGCAATTGACTTAATAGATGAAGCTGCAGCCAAGGTAAGAATTTCAAGACTAACTTTGCCACCAGAAATTAAACAAAAAGAATTAAATATTGAAAAAGTAATTAATGAAAAAGAAGATGCAATTAAAAATCAAGATTTTGAAAAAGCTGCTAGCTTGAGAGATAATGAAAGAATTTTAAAAGAAGATTTTGAAAAAATTAAAAATGAATGGAGAGCTCATAGTTGTACAGAAGTTCAAACAGTTGATGAAGATGATATTGCAAAGGTTGTTTCAATATGGACTAAAGTACCAGTAGAAAGATTAACTGAAAAAGAATCAGATAAGTTATTACATTTAGAAGATATATTGAAAAAGAGAATAGTTGGTCAAGAAGAAGCTATAAAATCATTAACAAGGGCAGTTAAACGAGCTAGAGTTGGTCTTAAAAATCCAAATAGGCCAATTGGAACATTTATTTTTTGTGGACCAACTGGTGTTGGAAAAACAGAACTTTGTAATGTGTTAGCAGAAGTTATGTTTGGAAAAATGAGCAATTTAATTAGGATTGATATGTCTGAATATATGGAAAAACATTCTGTTTCAAGATTAATTGGTGCTCCTCCAGGATATGTTGGATATGAAGAAGGTGGTCAATTATCAGAAGCTGTAAGGAGAAAACCATATTCGGTTGTTTTATTAGATGAAATTGAAAAGGCACATCCAGATGTATTTAATATCTTATTGCAAATTATGGAGGATGGAAGATTAACAGATGGGAAAGGTAAAGTTATAGATTTTAAAAATACTATTGTTATTATGACATCTAATGTTGGTGCTCAAAAAATAAAAAATCAAAGAAAAGTTGGATTTGATACTAGCTTTAACGCAAATGAAGCAGAATATGAGAAAATAAAGGATATAGTATTAGAAGAATTAAAGGTAGCATTTAAGCCAGAATTTTTAAATAGGGTAGATGATATAATAGTATTTAATCAATTAAAAGAAGAGGATACACTAAAAATAGTAAATTTAATGTTAAATGATACTATAAGTAGGTTAAAAGAAAAAAATATTGATTTAATTTATGAAGAGGATTTAAATAAGTTTCTTATTAATAAAAATAAGAATCTTGAGTTTGGAGCAAGACCTTTAAGAGGAATAATTAATAGGGAAATAGTAGATAAATTAAGTGATGAATTGCTTAAAGGAGAAATAAAAGTTGGAGATAAACTAAAAGTTGAATGTAAAGATGAAATATTAGTTTTTTCTCATAGATAAAATTATAAAGAAAAAGTAAGACTTTATTTAACTGCCCCTTGTCAACTTGATAGGGTACAGTTCATATTGCTCTTACTTTTTTTCTTTATAATTTATTTAATGTTGTTATCATGTATATTTTCATCTAAATTGGAATTAACAATCATATTTTCTATACAATCTAAAGTTGAATTATTAGCATAATTACTAGATAAGTTTTTAGGTTTATAGTTATTTAAAATATTTTTTGACTGAACTTTTTTTAAGTAAGATTTATCTATCAAAATACCATCTCCTTAAGATTTATATGAATATTGTTTCCAAATAATAAATAATTATGTATTATTTTCGAATAAAAATATTTTCAACTGGTATAGACAACTATATATATATATAATATAATGAGTTTGGGAGTGATAATTATGATAGATAAGAATAGTCCAATACCAGTATATTATCAATTAAAAAATGATTTAATTAAAAAAATTGCTAGTGGAGTTTGGAAGGCTGGAGAATGTATAGCTAGTGAAAGAGAACTTTGTGAAATATATGAAGTCAGTAGGATGACAATAAGACAAGCAATTGGAGAATTAGTTCAAGAAGGTATCTTAGTTAGAAAAAAAGGAAAGGGTACTTTTGTATGTGAACAAAAAGTAAATCAAAAAGATATGATGAGTTTTACTGAAATTATTAAACAAAGTGGTAGAAAACTAAAAACTAATGTTGTTTATTTTGAAATCATAGATACTCCAGATGATATGCAAGATATTTTTGTGTTAGACAAGCTGTATAAAATAACAAGGCAAAGAATTGTAGATGGAGAATGTATTGCACTAGAAACTGTATATATTCCAGTTGATTATTGTGGAAATATTAATGAAGAAATGTTAGAGGGCTCGTTATATAAAGTATTAGAAGGCTTTGGATATGTTATTAGTCATTCTAATTCATCTATAGTAGCAGTTAATTTAAATAGTGAAATGAGAATTTTATTAGAATGTGAAGAAAATACACCAATATTAAAAACAACAAGTAAAATATTTACTAATTCAAATAAATTGTTATTTTTAGAGGAAGCGTATTATAAATCAGATAAGTTTACATTACAAGTTAATATTTCAAGAAAGGAAGGAGAGATAATATGAAATTAATAACTATTGATAATTATGAAGAATTAAGTAAGGTGGCAGCAAGAGAGCTTGCAAGCACTATAAAAGAAAAGCCAAATGCTATTTTAGGATTAGCTACTGGAGGTTCACCAGTTGGAATGTATAAAGAATTAATTAAAATGTATCAAGATGGAGAATTAGATTTTTCAAAAATTAAAACAGTAAATCTTGATGAATATGTTGGATTAAATCCAGAACATGAGCAAAGTTATAGACATTTTATGAATGAAAACTTATTTAATCATGTTAATATAAATATTAATAATACTATTGTTCCTAATGGGCTAGCTCAAGATTTAAATGCTGAATGTAAGGAATATGATAAGAAGATAGAAGAGCTTGGTGGAATAGATGTTCAATTATTAGGTGTTGGAAACAATGGTCATATAGCATTTAATGAACCAGATAAAGAGTTATCTTCAGGAACTCATGTAATAACATTAACAGAAGATACTATAAAAGCTAACTCAAGATTTTTTGATACTATTGATGAAGTACCTAAGAGAGCAATCACTATGGGTTTAGGCGAAATAATGAAAGCAAAAAAGATAGTATTAATTGCTTCAGGAGAAAGTAAGGCAGAAGCTATAAAGGGATTATTTTCAGGAAAAATTACAACAGAAAATCCAGCTTCTATATTACAAATGCATAGAGATGTAACTGTAATAGTAGATAAAGCAGCTGCAAAATTAATAAATAATTTATAAAGAATAAGCCATAAGATTATATTATGGTTTATTTTTTTTATATTTTATGTGTGATATATTAAAATAAGAAAATTAATATAGATAGAGTGGTGAATAAAATGGCAAAAATAAAATCTGTATTTGTATGTGAGGAATGTGGATATGAATCACCAAAATGGATGGGAAAGTGTCCTGATTGTAGCAATTGGAATACATTTAATGAGGAGCAGGTAGTTCAGCAAAATAAGGCAGCAAAAGAAGCTACAAAAGTAAGACAATTAAGTAAGAAGCCAATTAAAAAGTTATCAGAAGTTAAATCAAGTAAAAGTGATAGAATTGTAACTGGAATAAATGAATTTGATAGAGTAATGGGTGGCGGAATAGTTAAAGATTCAATTACTATAATAACAGCACGACCAGGAGCAGGTAAATCAACTTTGTTATTACAAGTAGCAGATAATATAGCCCAAAGTGGATATAAAGTTATTTATGCTTCAGGTGAAGAAAGTGATAGTCAAATTAAGAATAGAGCAGATAGAATTTTAGATAAAATTGATGATAATATTTGGGTAGTTCAAGAAACTAGTATGGATAATGTTGTTGATGCTGTTAATGAAATTGATCCAGATTTATTGATAATAGATAGTATTCAAACCTTTACTATGGAAGCATTTTTACCAGCAAGAGCAGGCTCACCAACACAAACTATGGAATGTGCAAATGAATTATTAAGAATTGCTAAAGACGACAAAAGACAGCGTGCAGTTATAATAGTTGGGCAAATGACTAAAGCTGATGAATTAGCAGGATTAAGAGCTTTAGAACATTTAGTTGATACTGTATTGATTATAGAATGTGATACAGATGAAGAATTAAGAGGATTAGTTAGTTCAAAAAATAGATTTGGAAGTACTGGAGAAACAGGATTTTTTCAAATGTCTGAAAGAGGAATGGTATCTATAGATAATCCTTCAGAGTTTTTTATGACAAAAAGGGAAGAGGGAGAAGTAGTTTCAGGAAGTACATTAACTGTTATAAAGGAAGGTTCAAGACCTATAATAACAGAAATAGAAAGTTTAGTATCTAAGACATTTACTCCTTATCCAACTAGAATAGGGGAAACCTTGGGAAAGGATAAACTTAATACGTTAATATCAATATTAGAACAAAGAGGTGGAATAGGACTTTATGATAAAAATGTTATTATAAAAACTACTGGTGGAATGAGAATTAAAGAGCAAGGAATAAACTTAGCTGTAATAATGAGCATAGTTTCATCTGTAAAGCAAAGGGGAATAGAAGCTAATATTGCTTTTATAGCAGATGTAGGTTTAACGGGAGAATTAAAAAAGGTACCTTCATTAGAAATAAGAGTAAAAGAGCTTGCAAGAATGGGGTTTAAGAAAGTATATGTTGCAAAAGATTCCTTTAGCAAAGATGTAAATATACCTAATATAAAAATAATGGCTATGAAGACATTAAATGATGTTATAGCTGATGTATATAGGTCAACAGCCCACTACCCTAAAGGGATAGGGGCTTGGGATGAAAATCCCTAGTCTCTCCTCTGAAAGTAGTATTGCATAGTCTTCGGGCGAATGTGATGGTTGAATAGCCTAAGTATATCGGAATGTGCTTTGCACAGCGAATATACTACGTTACTGGAGAATATATAGACACCTTAGAATGTTTCCCAAGTTCTAAGCTCTGTGGTAAGCGATTAAACATCTCTGATGGCAGGAGAAGTGTTGCTTGTATACAAAACCTCTGGATAACATTGGCGAAGGGAGCTTACCGCCTTCGGGCGAGATTAATTTAAAAGGAATGACTTTTATGGTTTATGTTAAAAGTATAGATGGAAAGGCTCTTATGCCTACATCTAATGCAAAAGCTAGAAAGCTACTTAAACAAAAGAAGGCTAAAGTTGTAAGTTTAAGACCTTTTGTGGTTAAGCTAACATACAAAACTAAAACTGAATATATACAAAAACTAAATTTGGGTGTAGATAGTGGATATTCTAATATCGGTTTTAGCGTCATAGACGCAAAACAAGAATATATTGCTGGAGAAGTTAAACTTCTTGAAGGAATGAAAAAAAGATTATTAGAAAAAGCTTCATATAGAAGAATTAGACGAAGTAGATTAAGATATAGAAAAGCTAGATGGAATAATAGAGTTAAGTCTAAGAAAAAAGGATGGTTAGCTCCATCTTTAAAGCACAAACTGGATACTCACATTAAATTTATAGATTATTTAAAAAATATACTTCCAATAGAGAAAATTACTATTGAAGTTGCTAATTTCGATATTCAAAAGATGAAAGATGATTTGATTTCTGGTATTGATTATCAAAATGGGGATATGTTTGGTTTTTGGAATGTGAGAGAATTTGTCCTTCACAGGGACGGTCATAAGTGTCAAAATCCAAACTGCAAACATAAAGATAAGAAAGAGCAGATATTAAAAGTTCATCACATTAGATACCGAAGCGAAGGTGGTAGTGATAGACCTGAAAACTTAATTACACTTTGTAGCAAATGCCATATTCCCGCCAATCATAAGAAGGGAAAATTTCTTTATGATTGGTGCGTGAATGGTAAAAAAGTTAGAGGTTTTAAAGATGCTACATTTATGAGTATGATTAGATGGTATTTAGTTAATGAATTAAAATCTAAACATAATAATGTGTCTATAACTTAT
>UQFE01000049.1 GCA_900540255.1 uncultured Clostridium sp. | reverse complement strand
AACTTTAGGAGTAAATGTAGCAGATATATGAGATGAAGGTTACGGACTTAGGCTTGAAAAGCCTAACACATCAGTATATTAAAATTTATTAAACTTAAAGAATCGCCGTGTACCAGGCCGGTATGCACGGTGGTGTGAGAGGACGGAATATAAAATAATTTATTTTCCTCCTACTCGATTTCAAAAATATTTTTTATAGAGTAAAAGCATGTTATGCTTTTACTGGGTGATTTAGTGAAAATTTATTAGAGCATAAAAAATTGTATAAAGTAATGTTGCACTAGCTAAGGGGATGTCGCATTAAGAATAAATACTACAATATATTATATTAATTTTTATTTTTTAAAACAATATATTGTGTATAAAATTTTTAGTGCGACAGCCTCTTTTTAAATTTAAGAATTAATAAAATTTACAATAAATCAAAAATCATTTTATATTGTTATAAAAAATATCATAAAAACATATATTTAAAATAAAATAGTGTAAGAAATATGATAGGTAAAAAATGGAATAGGGTGCAAAGATATGGACAAATAATAAGAATAAAGGTACATAAACTACAAATTTCAACACAAATAAAAATAATAATTAAATAACTAAAAGGAATTATTAAATTAAATGTCGCTTAAAAGAAGTTGAAGCGTATAAATGTTTAATGGTAGAATTATATAATAAAGGAATTAAATTCTATATTATTTGATAAAGTAGAATTAGAAATGAGGGGGTATTTACATGAGAGGAGAAAATGGAGTAGCTGTTAAGAAAAGTAGTACCAAAAAGACTATTGAAGATGTTAAATCAATAAATAAAAACAATAATAAAAAAAGTTTAGATAATAAAAAAGTAAGTAGAACAATACGAAAAAAGGTAAAATGTGAATTAACTTCGGAAAATATTGATTTATTTCATGAAGGAAAGCATTATGAGTCATATGGATTTATGGGAGCACATTGTGTTTCTGAAAAGAGAAAAAAGGGTGTAAGATTTACAACTTGGGCTCCAAGAGCAAAAAGAATGTATGTAGTAGGAGACTTTTCTGATTTTAAAATAAAAGATGAATATGAAATGGAAAAGGTATCAGATAAAGGTATATGGAGTATATTTATTGAAGGTCTTAATGAAGGCGAAAAATATAAATATGCAGTAGAAAATATATATGGACATTATAATTTAAAGTCAGATCCATATGCATTTAAATCAGAAAATAGACCTAATACAGCATCTATTGTTGGAGAAACTGATAAATATAAATGGAATGATAAAAGTTGGATGTTAAAAAGAAAAAGATTTAATATGTATGAAAGTCCAATTAATATTTATGAAATGCATTTGGGCTCATGGAAAACAAAAGATGAAAAGTTTTTAACATATAGAGAGATTGCAGAACAACTACCAAACTACTTAGTTGATATGGGATATACTCATGTAGAAATATTACCAATAATAGAGCATCCATTAGATGCATCTTGGGGGTACCAAGGTGTAGGGTATTATTCTGTTACTAGTAGATATGGAAATGCAAATGATTTTAAATACCTTATTGATGAACTTCATAATGCAGGAATAGGAGTAATATTAGATTGGGTACCAAGCCATTTTTGCAAGGATTCTCATGGCTTATATATGTTTGATGGAACTCCAACTTATGAATATGATGAAGAATGGAAAAGAGAAAATAAGGGATGGGGTACATGTAATTTTGATTTAGGAAAACCAGAAGTTAAAAGTTTTCTAATTTCAAATTTATTTTTTTGGATAAGAGAATTTCATATAGATGGTATTAGAAATGATGCTGTTTCCAATATGCTATATTTAAGCTATGGAAGAGAAAATGATGAATGGTATCCTAATATTTATGGTGAAAATGGAAATTTAGAAGCAATACAATTTATAAAAGATTATAATTCAGCAATTCATGAAGAATTTCCTACTGTAATGACTATTGCAGAAGAATCTACAGCATGGGCTAAAATTTCAAAACCAGTTGAAGAAGATGGTTTAGGATTTAACTTTAAATGGAATATGGGATGGATGAATGATACATTAAAATATATTGAGGAAGATCCTATATATAGAAAATATCATCATAATAAGATGACATTTTCTATGGCTTATCACTATTCAGAGAACTTTATATTATCTATTTCACATGATGAAGTTGTGCATGGAAAAGGAGCTCTTGTTAATAAAATGTGGGGAGATTATTGGAATAAGTTTGCTGGATTGAGACTTTATTTAGCTCATATGATTGGACATCCAGGGAAAAAGTTAATTTTTATGGGGTCAGAATTTGGACAATTTGAAGAATGGAATGAGGATAAGCAATTACAGTGGAACTTAATTGAAGAATTTGAAATGCATAAAAAAACACAGTTATTCTTTAAGGACATGAATCATTATTACAAGGAACATAAGGCATTATGGGACAATGATTATAATCTTGAAGGATATAAGTGGATTGATCCAGATAATTCTGAAGAAAGTATATATTCTTTTATTAGAATGGATAAGAAAAAGAAAGAATCTTTAATATTTGTATGTAATTACACACCTGTTGTTAGATATGATTTTAGATTAGGTGTTCCAGAGTTAGGGAAATATGTACAAGATTTTAATACAGATAGTGAAATTTATGGAGGTTCAGGACAAACTATTGATGAAGTTTTAATTGCAGAAGAAGTGACATTTAATAATCAACCATACTCTATAACAATAAAGGTTCCACCAATGGCGGCTATTATTTTAAAAAAAATGAATAATAATTCTAAATAGGGAGTGTGAATAGATGAAAGTATTGTTTGCAGCATCAGAAGCGCATCCATTTATTAAGACTGGTGGTTTAGGAGATGTGATGGGGGCATTACCTCAATCTTTAGCAAACCTAGGTGTAGATGCAAGGGTAGTAATACCAAAGTATAAAAATATAAAGGATGAACTAAAGCAAAATTTACAATTTATAAAATGGTTTACAGTTCCTGTTGGTTGGAGAAATCAATATTGCGGAGTTTTCCAATATAAATATAAAGATGTTGTTTATTATTTTATAGACAACGAGTACTATTTTAATAGGGATGGTCTATATGGCTATTATGATGATGGAGAAAGATTTGCATTCTTTAATAGGGCAGTTTTGGAATTTATTAAAGAAATAGATTGGAAACCAGATTTAATTAATTGTAATGATTGGCAAACAGGAATGGTACCAGTACTATTAAATTTAGAATATAAAAATGACAAATTTTATTCTAAAATGAAAACTGTATTTTCTATTCATAATTTATTGTTTAAGGGCAATTTTATACCTCAAGTTTTACCAGAATTATTTGGATATGATTATATGCCATTAGCTAATGGCAGTCTTGAATTAAATGGAATGGTAAGTTTTTTAAAGGGTGGAATTAATTATTGTGATGAAATTACAACAGTAAGCAATACTTATGCAGAAGAAATAAAAACTCAACAAGGTGGTGAAGGCCTTGATGGATTACTTAGAAGTAAAAGTGAAATTTTAAAGGGAATAGTAAATGGAATAGATTATGAAGAATTTAACCCTGAAGAGGACAAATTCATTTTTAAGAATTTTAACTGCAATAATATAAAAGATAAGATTGAAAATAAATTATCACTTCAAAAGGAATTAGGATTACCACAAAAAGAAGATACTCCTATGATTGGATTAATATCAAGATTAACGCATCAAAAAGGATGTGATTTAATTGTAAGTATTATTGATAGGCTTCTTCAAAAGGATATACAATTTGTTGTTTTAGGAACCGGAGATTATTGGTATGAAGAAACATTTAAAAACTTGCAATATAGATATCCAGATAAGGTTTTAGCAAATATTAAATTTGATAATGTATTAGCTCATAAAATATATGCAGGAACGGATATGTTTTTAATGCCTTCATTATTTGAACCTTGTGGATTAGGACAATTAATTTCTTTAAGATATGGAGCAATACCTATTGTAAGAGAAACTGGAGGATTAAAAGATACAATATCTCCATATAATGAATATACTGGAGAAGGAAACGGATTTGGATTTAAAAATTTCAATTCAAATGAATTAATGCAAATAACTGAATATGCATTGAAGATCTATAAAGATAAGGATGCTTGGAAAAACATAATAAGACAAGCCATGAATTCAGATAACAGTTGGGATAAATCAGCTATACAATACAAGAAGTTATATGAAGGATTAGTTAAAACACCTTAATGGATACAAGCTATTAGGAGGTAGATATATGCTATCAATAGATAAGAATTCATTTAAAAGAGATTATAACAATAAATTCGTTCAATTACATGGTAAGGAATTAAAAGAAGGAAGTAATCAACAAAAATATGAAGCATTAGGCAGTTTGGTTAGAGATTATGTAATTAGTACTTGGATGGATACTAATAAGCGATATAATCAAACTGGACAAAAGCAAGTATACTATTTCTCAATGGAATTCTTATTAGGAAGGTTATTAGGTGATTTTCTTTTAAATTTAGGAATAAGAGATATTTGTAGAGAAGCATTAAGTGAACTAGGAATTGAGCTTGAAGAAATTGAGAGCTTAGAACATGATCAAGGTTTAGGTAATGGAGGTCTTGGTAGATTAGCAGCATGTTTTTTAGATTCAATGGCATCATTAAATATTGCAGGGCATGGGTGTGGAATAAGATATAAATATGGATTTTTTGAACAAAAAATAGTTGACTGTCAACAAGTTGAGGCATCTGATAATTGGCTAAGAGAAGGTAATGTGTGGGAGATTAAAAAGCAGGACAAGGCTGAAATAGTAAAATTCGGGGGAAGTATAATTTCAGATTATGTTAATGGAAAACTTACATTTACACATGTGAATTATGAGCCTGTATTAGCTGTTCCATATGACACACCTATAGTTGGATATGAAAATGAGGCGGTAAATACATTAAGATTATGGAGTGCAGAACCTGTATCAAATGAATTTGATTTTTCATCATTTAGTAGAGGAGAATTTTTAAAGGCTATATCTTATAAAAATTCTGTAGAAGCAATTTCTTTGGTTTTATATCCAGAAGATTCTTTTTATGAGGGAAAAATGTTAAGGTTAAAACAACAATACTTTTTTGTATCAGCAGGAATACAAAGTATTGTAAGGCATTATAAGAAGCATAATGGAGATATAAATTTATTAGATGAAAAAATAGCAATTCATATTAATGATACACATCCAACATTGGCTATACCTGAGTTAATGAGAATATTATTAGATGAAGAAGGGTTATCTTGGGAAACTGCATGGAGAATAACTCAAAATACAATTTCATATACTAATCATACAATTTTGGCAGAAGCCTTAGAGAAATGGCCCATTGATATGTTTAAGGGATTGCTACCAAGAATTTATATGATTATTGAAGAAATAAATAGAAGATATTGTGAAGAACTTTGGAATAAATATTTAGGACAATGGGATAAGATATCTAGGATGTCTATTATAGGGGATGGATATGTAAGAATGGCTAATTTAGCTATAGTAGGAAGCCATAGTGTTAATGGAGTTGCTAAACTTCATACAGAAATTTTAAAGAAAAGAGAAATGTCTGATTTTTATTATTTATATCCATCTAAGTTTAACAATAAGACTAATGGAATCACTCATAGGAGATGGTTAATTAGATCTAATCCTAAATTAACAAATCTTCTAATAGATACAATTGGAGATAGCTTTATAAAACATCCAACAGATTTAGAAAATTTTAAAAATCACTTAGATGATTCAGGGGTATTACAAAAACTTGCTCAAATAAAGAAAGATAATAAAGAAAGATTAGCAAAAGAAATATATAAAACTAATGGAATAATTATTGATACTAATTCAATTTTTGATGTTCAAATAAAAAGAATACATGCTTATAAGAGACAAACTTTAAATTGTTTAAGAATAATGGATCTTTATAATAAATTAATTGAAAATCCAAATTTAGATATATTACCTAGAACCTTTATATTTGCAGGAAAAGCAGCTCCAGGATATTATTTAGCTAAAAATATAATTGAATTAATATGTAGGGTAGCAGAAACCGTAAATAATGATCCTAGAGTAAATGATAAAATTAAGGTTGTAATGCTTGAAAATTATCAAGTATCTTTAGCAGAAAAGATAATTCCTGCAGCTGATTTAAGTGAACAAATATCAACTACAACTAAAGAAGCATCTGGTACATCTAATATGAAATTTATGATGAATGGTGCAATTACAATAGCAACTTTAGATGGTGCTAATATAGAAATAAAAGATGAGGTTGGAGAGGATAATATTATTATTTTTGGATTAAATGCAGAAGAAGTTCTTAGTTATCATAAACATGGTGGGTATTCTGCATGGGAAGTTTGTAATAATGATCCTAAGCTAAAAAGAGTAACTGATGACTTGATTAATGGTAAGTATTGTAGTGATAAAGATAGATTTAGAAGCATATATGAAAATTTATTAACTTATAATGATGAATTTTTTGTACTAAAGGATTTTGAATCTTATTTAAAAGCTCAAAATAGAGTTAATGAACTTTATAAGAACCAAAACAAATGGCAAAAAATATGTGGAATTAATATAGCTCATTCAGGTATATTTTCATCAGATAGAACTATTAAGGAATATGCAACTGGAATTTGGGGATCTACAGTAATATATAAGAATTTATAGGAGG
This sequence comes from uncultured Clostridium sp., assembly GCA_900540255.1. Classification (GTDB taxonomy): domain Bacteria; phylum Bacillota; class Clostridia; order Clostridiales; family Clostridiaceae; genus Clostridium. The sequence goes on along the minus strand of UQFE01000049.1, from coordinate 6,961 downwards.
AATGTGAATTTGGATGATATACAAATTTTCCATGACTCACATAATATTAAATTAAGAAGCCCTTTTGGAGCAGTTATTACAGGGACTAAAGTAAAAATTAGATTATGGACTAGTAAAAGATGTGCAGCTTATATTAGTTTAATTAATTTTTATAATAATCAAATAGAACTTCAAATGAATGAATTAGGTTGGAATGAAGAAATAAATAATTGGATTTATGAAACTGAAGTAGATACTAGTAATTCTTTTGGCTTAATATATTATCATTTTAGAATAAATTATTATGGTAGAAATATTATATATGGTAATAACATAGAAGCATTAGGTGGAGTTGGACAAGTATATTTTAATGATCACAAAAGTTATCAAATAACTATATATTCTAATGAAAAAGTACCAAATTGGTATAAAGAGGGGATTATATATCAAATATTCGTAGATAGATTTTTTAATGGTGAAGAAGAGGGAAAAGTATTAAATCCTAAAAAAAATACTTTTATATATGGAAGATGGGATGATGAGCCTATGTATATAAAAGATATTAATGGAAATATAGTTAGATGGGATTTTTATGGAGGTAATCTTTTAGGGGTAATTAAAAAGTTAAAATATATAAAATCTTTAGGCATTAGCACAATATATCTTAACCCAATATTTGATTCACCAAGCTGTCATAAATATGATACAGGTAATTATGAAAAAATTGATTCTATGTTTGGAGATGAAAATATATTTAAGGAATTGTGCAGTAAAGCAGAGAAGTTAGGTATAAAGATCGTATTGGATGGGGTTTTTAGTCATACAGGAAGTGATAGTAAATATTTTAATAAGTTTGGGAATTACGATTCTTTAGGGGCCTATCAATCTTTACAATCACCATATTATAGATGGTATATATTTAATGATTATCCAAATTTATATGAGTCATGGTGGGGATTCTCTAATATGCCTAATGTTGATGAGTTAAATCCTAGTTATTTAGATTATATTATTAGGCAAGATAATTCAATAATAGAGAAATGGTTAAAGCTTGGAGCTAGTGGGTGGAGGTTAGATGTTGCTGATGAGCTTCCAGATGAATTTATTAAGATTTTAAAGAAAAAACTTAAAGACGTAAAAGAAGATGGCATTTTAATTGGTGAGGTATGGGAGGATGCATCTAACAAATTTAGTTATAACAGAAAGAGAGAATACTTATTTGGAAATGAATTGGATTCTGTTACCAATTATCCTTTAAGGCAAATTATTTTAGATATAGTTAGAGGATTTATAGGAAATAGTTATTTTATAAAAAAGTATATGTCTCTTAAAGAAAATTATCCTAGGGAATATTTTTATTCAACTATGAATATATTAGGAAACCATGATACTGAAAGGGTATTAACAGTTTTAAATAATAATGTTAGTTTATTAAAATTAGCAGTTATAATTCAAATGACATTGCCAGGAGTTCCATTGATATATTATGGAGATGAAGCGGGATTGTTAGGAAAAGGTGATCCTAGTAATAGGAAAACATATCCTTGGGGAAAAGAAAACAAAGAAATATTAGATTTTTATATGAGCATAGTAAAAATTAGAAGTACAGAAAATGCTCTAAAAAATGGGGAGATACAATTTTTAAAGCTTCCAAATGAAATTTTAGGATATGAAAGACTGTATAATAATGAAAAAATAATAGTTGTAGTAAATACAATAGAAATGGAAGAAAATATATTCTTAAGTGAAATTAATAGTAATAAAAATATTATTGATTTAATTAATAGTGAAAAAAAATATGAAATAAAAGATGGAAAATTAAAGTTAAATTTAAAAGGACATGAATATAAAATTTTAAAGGTTCTATAAAAAATAGGGCACTTTTATCAAAATAAAGTGCCTTATTAAATCATTTACTTGTAAAATATTGAATTAATTAATATTGAAAATGTTAGTTTAACATTAATATATAACTAACAAATAAAAATTAATGAGGAATTCATTTATATAAATAAATATAGTTAAATAATAAATTTAACATAAATAAGAAAATGTAATTTAGTAATTCAATAAAATATTGTAGTTTATTAAATTAAGAGGGGATGGGGAGAATAGTGAGAAAAAAAGAAATGGTTGCTATGATATTAGCAGGAGGACAAGGATCAAGATTAGGCGTATTAACAAAAAAATTAGCTAAGCCGGCAGTTCCATATGGGGGAAAATATAGAATTATAGATTTTCCATTAAGTAATTGCTCAAATTCAGGAATTTATTCTGTTGGAGTTTTAACACAATATAAGCCATTAGAATTAAATGCTCATATTGGGATAGGAACTCCTTGGGACTTAGACAGAAGAGATGGCGGAGTAAGCATACTACCACCATATCAAGAAGAAAAGGGTGGTAACTGGTATAAGGGAACAGCAAATGCTATTTATCAAAATATAGAATTCGTTGATAGATATGATCCTGAATATGTATTAATTTTATCAGGAGATCATATATATAAAATGGATTATGATAAAATGCTTCAATTCCACAAGGAAAAAAATGCTGAAGCAACTATTGCAGTAATAGAAGTTCCTATGGAAGAGGCTTGTAGATTTGGAATAATGAATACTAATGATGATTTATCTATATATGAGTTTGAAGAAAAGCCAGCTAATCCTAAGAGTAATATGGCATCAATGGGTGTTTATATATTTAACTGGAAGGTTCTAAGACAAGCATTAAAGGATGATGAAAAAGATAAGGAATCAAGTAATGACTTTGGTAAAAACATAATTCCTAAGCTGTTAAATGAAGGTAGAAAGTTAGTTGCATATCCATTTAAGGGCTATTGGAAAGATGTTGGTACAATCAGCAGCCTTTGGGAAGCAAATATGGATTTATTAAAAAGAGAAAGTGGATTAAATCTTTATGATGATGATTGGAAGATTTATTCTGTAAGTCCAGTAAGACCTGCTCAATATATAGGAAAAGATGCAAATGTTAAGAATTCATTAGTTGTTGAAGGATGTACAGTTCATGGAAAAGTAGAGAATTCTGTATTATTTGAAGGTGTATATATTGGGAAGAACACTGTTATTAAGGACTCTGTAATTATGACAGATGCTAAGATTGGAGATAATGTAGTTATTAATAAAGCCATTATAGGTGGAGAAGCAAAGATTAGAAAAGACTGCAAAATAGGAGATGGTGAAAAAATATCAGTTATAGCATCAAAAGAAGATGTTAAAAGTGGCAGTGTAATAAAGGCAATGGATGTTTAATATAAGGGGGTAGATGAGAAGATGAATAACTGTATTGGTATAATTAATTTAGATGAAAATGAAAAAAAAACAACGGAGTTAACAAGACATAGGCCATTAGCATCTTTACCTATAGCTGGTAGATATAGAGTGGTTGATTTCATTTTATCAAATATGACTAACTCAGGTATAGAAGCAATAGGAATTTTTACAAAGAATAATTCAAGATCATTAATGGACCATTTAACAAATGGAAAGCCTTGGGATATATATCGTAAGAAAGATGGATTAAAGGTATTTAACTTTAGTGATGAACCTCCAGTACATGATGATGTTCATAATTTTTTAGATAACATTGATTATTTTGATCGTAGCAAAAAAGAGTATACGTTAATCTGTTCTTCATATATGATTTGTAATATAGATTATAATGACTTAATTAAGTATCATATTGAACAAGGAAATGATGTAAGTGTTGTTTATAAGAATGTTAAGCATGTAGAAGAAAACTTTATAGATTGCCAAGTATTGAATTTAGATGAAAATTCAAGAGTTATTGGTGTTGGAGAAAATGTTGGATTAAAAAATAGTGCTAATATTAATATGGAAATGTATATAATGAAAACAGATCTTTTTATTGATATGATATATGAATGTATTAGAGGTGGAAGATATAAAAAGATTAAAAATTATATTAATGGAAATATAGATAAATTAAAAGTTGGAGCATATGAATTTGAAGGGTATCTAGCTTGTATAAATTCTATAAATGCATATTTTGATGCAAATATGGATTTTTTAAATGAGAAAGTAAATAAAGAGTTATTCTATAGTAAGTTTCCAATATACACAAAACCAAAGGATGCTTGCCCAACTCAATATACTGTAACAAGTAATGTTATAAATTCTATAATTGCTAATGGTTCCTATATTGAAGGAGAAGTTAAGAATTGTGTTATAGGAAGAAATGTTTATATTGGAAGAGGTAGTGTAATTGAAAATTGTGTTATATTACAAAATACTGTTATAGGAAATAATGTAATGATGAATCATGCAATTACTGATAAGGGAACATTAGTAGATGATAATGAAGAAGTAAAGGGATTAATAGACAATCCTGTTGTTATTCCTAAAAAGAGAGTTGTTTAATTACAAATTAACTTTTAATAATATTAATTTAATATTGGGTGTTGGATATTAAATTAATTAATAAGTTTAAGATATTTCTTTCAATTAGTTTTCGAACTTTCTAATTGAAAATTATGATAGATAATTCCTTTTAAAATATAAAATTTATTATAAAAAGAAGCTGTCGCAATAGCGGATAAAAAATCCGTTAGCGATAGTTCCTTTTCTATACGTTTGTAATATTTAGAATATATTTTATAATATGAATAGATTTTATTTAAAAATAGACGCACTTTAATAAAGCTAACAGAAAAAACTTGAAAAATTTAACTGTTAAACTTCTTTTAGCGCAAACAAATGCTTAACAGTTCGGTTATATTGTATTTTATTATGTAACTTATTAACATTATGAGCAATAGCAAGTATAATACTTTCTGCTAAAACATTCTTTTGCTCACTACACATAAATATTTTGAAATTCATATCATGTTTTACTTGTGCAAAAGCTCCTTCTGCTTGAATACTTCTATTCATTCTAAGTAAAATACCTTCATCTGTAATAATTCTTTCTAAATCTTCTTTCCTTTGTTGATTAAACTTTTTTGAAGTTTCAAATTTTTTAGTTCTTTTCTCCAATGAAATTTTAGAATTATTTCCTTTAATGCATTGACTCTTATAGTTGCAATTACTACAGTCCTCACATATATAAATTGTGTTTACACTTTCATATCCAGTTTTAGATTTTCTAATCTTTACCCCATTAGCTATTAGCTTTTTACCATTTTGACATATAAATAAATCACTTTCAGAATCATAATCCATATTGTCTATTCTACTAATATCATTCTTGTATTTTCTTGTTTTAGATATTTCATAATTAGAAGGTTTAATAAATGATATCTGATTATTTTCTTCAATAAATGAGTAATTTTCTTCACTTTCATATCCAGCATCGTCAACTATTTTTAAATATTTAAATTTTGATTTTTCTTCCATCCTTTTAAGAAATGGTATCAATGTAGTTGTGTCTGTTAGCTCAGGAACAACGGTAAGCCACGTAATATATTCAGCATCCACCCCATGCTACACATTATAAGCTGCTTTAAGTTGTCCATTTTTCATAGCATCTTCTTTCATTCTCATAAATGTAGCATAAATATCCGTTTTTGAGTAACTATTTCTATTTCCGCAAGTGTATACCTTTTTATTATATTCTTTAAATTTTAAAAGATATTCTTCGAGTTTCTCTATAGACTTTTGTAAAGTAGTTTTTCTTTTACCACATCCGTGGACGAACTCTATTCCTTCTAAACTTTTTAATTCATAAAGTTTTTTTCTAAGCTTTTTTACATGCTTCATTTGTACTTTATCTTTATAAATTAATTTAATTCCATAAAGTTCTTCACATTCTTTTACAAGGTCGGCTATTTTTATTAACAATTTAGATAGATTTTTTGTTACAGCTTTTTTCCAAACAAAAGTATACTTATTAGCACAAGCTTCTATTTTAGTACCATCAATAAATATTGACTTACCTGATATTTCCTAAATTTTATAAAGAAACTTGGTTACTTCTGATAAAAGTTTTTTAGAACATGGAGCAAAGTGTAAACTTCTAAACCTTGCAAATATTGAATGGTCTGGTGGCGAAGCACCTTCTAGTAGAAACATAAAATTGATATCTCTTCTACATGCAGTTTCTACGTCTCTTGAAGAGTAAAGTCCATTCATATATCCATAAAGCATAATTTTCAGCATATTCATTGATGATACTTGATTTTCTCTTATTTTAGAATAAGTAGAATATAGCTCAGTTAAATGCATATCATCCACAAACTGGTTTAGTAATCTCACCGAATCATTATCTGGAATTATGCACCCTATATCAAAAGGAAGTTTTAATTGATAAAACTTTCGATTTATAGTATAATTTTTGTGTAAGATTTTTTTTAAGTACATAAAAGTATTTTACCATAAATCCTAAACTCATGGAGTTTGGGATTTATTTTTTTAATAAATTTAGTGCGACAGCCACTTTTTTGCATAGAAAGTTTTTATATAGAATTTAATAAAAATATGAAAATATATTTAAATTATAAAATTTAGCATTATTTATATTGATTATTATAAAAATTTATGCAGAAGTTAAAATAAATTATAGGAATTATATGAAAATATATACTTGTGGATAATGTTAATTATGTTGATAATAATAAGTTTTAATATATATAAGGTTGTGGATAATGTGTATTAAGTGGATAAGTATATAATAAAAATATGACACTGTTCCTAGTGTATCAACATAAGAAATTAAGAGAATTTTAATAAAAATATGGGTAATTTATATTATAACTTTAAATATTGGGGATATAATATAAATTATAAATGATTTTAGGTGATATCATAACTATTATCTTGAGGGAGGTAATGAGTAAGTCAAAACAAAAAACAAATTTTTTATTGATATAAATAATAAAAAATTGTTAAAAAAAGTGTTGACAGAAAAGTTTCTCAGTGATAAGATAAGGGAGTCGCTTCGGTGCGACAAAGTAAATGGTCTTTGAAAATTGAACAGAATATAGTTAAAGTAAACCAGCAATTCT
>UQFE01000048.1 GCA_900540255.1 uncultured Clostridium sp. | reverse complement strand
AAGTGCAGCATAAAAAAGTTTGACTTTTTGTGTCCAAAATATTGACATAAGACCAGATGTATGATTTTGCTGAACGAGTAAACTCGACTAAATTACCTGATAAAGTATCTAATATTGTATATAAATGCATTCAATATGTTTCAACTAATACTAACGAAAATATTACTGTCAGTGATATAGCTGAACATGTTAATCGTAGTCGATCATTTATTTCAAGAACTTTCAAATCAGAAATGAATATTAAACTTAGTTCTTATATCCTAACTAAAAAATTAGAAGAATCAGAAATTCTCTTAAAATTTACAGATAAGTCAATAAGTGAAATAAGTAATTATCTATGCTTTTCTAGTCAGAGTTATTTTCAAAATGTATTTAAAAGGAATTATAACTTAACACCTAATCAATATAGAAAAAAATATATAAAATAATCTACATACACCTATCCATATTTTAATATATTAGATATAATTGTATTAAATTGAATCAATAAATTTAATCTAAATTCAAATCTTTTTTAATTGTTTAAAATATAAATATGTTAGTTAAGAATTAATATATCACCAAAATCCTTATTATAGAATTTCTCACAAAATAGTACATTTATTTTATAAACAAAAATTGCACTGTTTTTAATTAGTTATGTTATAATCTTATGAGAATTAATAGAAAAGGAGCAAATAATATTATGGCATGTAAATTTTTCTTACATAAAGGAAAAAACAAAAAAGCTGAACAAGGCCGTCCTTGGATATACATAGATGAAATAAATGAATATGATGGCGATTATGAAAATGGTGATATCGTTGAAGTTTATAATCATAAAAACTACTTCATAGGTAAGGGATATATAAATGATAGAAGTAAAATAACTATCAGAATAATGACTAGAGATATAAATGAAGAAATTGATGAAGATTTCTTCAAAAGAAGATTTGCTGCAGCATGGGATTATAGAAAAACTGTAATTGATACATCTTCTTGCAGATTTATATTTGGTGAAGCTGATTTCTTACCTGGATTAACAGTAGATAAATTTGAAGATTATTATGTAATTCAAATTTCTACTTTAGGAATGGAGAAATATAGAGCCCTAATAGTAAAAATCTTAGTTGAAGAATACGGTGCTAAAGGTGTTTATGAAAGAAGTGACATAAAAACTAGAGAAATTGAAGGATTAGTGCAAACTAAAGGTTTCTTAACAGAACCTTTTGATACTAATGTTGAAATTATTGAAAATGGTGTTAAATACATAGTTGATTTAGAAAATGGTCAAAAAACTGGTTTCTTCCTAGATCAAAAGGAAAATAGAGCTGCTATGCATAGAATATGTAAGGGAAAAGATGTTTTAGATTGCTTTACTCATACTGGTTCATTTGCATTAAATGCTGGAATTGCTGGTGCAAAATCAGTTCTTGGAATAGATGTTTCTCAACATGCCGTTGATTGTGCTACAAGAAATGCAAAATTAAATAACTTACAAGATACTGTTAAATTTGAATGTCATAATGCTTTTAATGTTCTTGGTGATTGGTCAAGAGAAGGAAGACAATATGATGTTGTTATTTTAGATCCACCAGCATTTACTAAATCAAGAAATACAATAAATGCAGCAATTAGAGGATACAAGGAAATTAATCTTAGAGGATTAAAAATGGTTAAGCCAGGTGGTTATTTTGCAACATGTTCATGCTCTCATTACATGAATGAAGAACAATTAAAGAAAACAGTTCTTGAAGCTGCTCATGATGCAAGAAGAACCTTAAGACAAGTTGAAATTAGAACTCAAAGTTCAGATCATCCAATTCTTTGGAATTCAGATGAATCATACTATTTAAAGTTCTTTATATTCCAAGTTGTATAAATTAATTAAAAGTGACGATTTTTATAATTGTCACTTTTAATTATATAAATTTATATTTTTTAATAATCACAGTAAGGTATATCCTTTTCATTATAATTTAAATCATTATAAACATTCTTTAATCTTTCATTATCATTTAAATCTATTTTGTACCACTTATCGTCTATAATCATAATATCATCTTTAATTATAATATTATGATTAAGTCCAATACCATTAGTTTGAATTAAAAAGTCCCAATTATTTATATCTTGTTTTTCTATTTCTTTCTTAGAAGTATAATTTATAAAATCTATTACTTGTCTTATATCATCTCTTTTATCTATAGTTTTATATTTATTAATGTTATCCATAAACTTAATAATTATCTTATTTATATTATTATAATCTATGAAGCTATCATTTATATTAATGTTGGACTCTAATTGTTCTTCTACACTTTCGTTACTTGAATATTCTCTTATACTTCCAGATTCAGCGTTATTATAACTAACTATACTTGAATTATTATCCATTTCACTACTCATTCTTATTAAATCATTAGTTGTTTCATTATTATTTTTATTGGTTACTAATACGGTTAAACTGATAAATGCAAAGCATGCTGCTATTATCCATATATTTTTATTGAAATACCATTTTTCTTCTTTTTCTAAATTTTTTTTATCTAAGCTTTCAAGAGTTTCTTCAATTTTATCTTCAAATGATTTTGGTAAAATAAATTTTTCACTTTCCATTTCAACTTTATTGTTTAAATACTCATCAAATTTATCCATGAAACTCCTCCTTTAACATAGTAAATAATCTCTCTTTTGCCCTCGACAATCTTGATTTTACAGTCCCCTCTTTAATTCCAAGTACCTTTGCAATATCCTTATATTTTAAATCTTCAAAGTAAAATAAAATAGTTATTGTTCTTAAATCATCATCTAAGGAATTAATTGCATTATGTAATGTTAAATCCTTATATGTATCATTAACTTTAATTTTAGAAAAATGATCTTTTTCAAAAGCAATTTCTCTTTGTCTCTTTTTATATAAATTATTACTTTCGTTTATAACTATTCTTATTAACCATGTTTTAAAGAAATCATCATTTTTTAAAGTTTTTATATTTTTATATGCTTTTAATATTGCTTCACTAACTGCATCTTCTATATCTTCTTCCTTAATTAATATAGACTTAGCTATCCTATATATTGCTACTTTATTTATTCTAATTAAATTACAAAATGCTTCTTTATCACCATATTTTGCTTTTCTTACTTGCATTATCAATTCTTCTTTATCTTGTTCATATGCTGAGACCTTCAAACCATTCTCCCCTTTCTTTAATTAGACAAATCCTCATTTAAATTTGTTCCATATTATAAATTAAAAAATTGCTGTTACAAAATATTGTAACAGCTACTATAAATTATCTAAAATTTTTCCCTTGCCAAATATCATTATCTACAAGTGCTTTATCAATATCATTTAATACTTCCCACTTCTTTAAACTCCACATTGGCCCAATTAAACTTTGTCTTGGAGCATCACCTGTTAATCTATGAACTACCATTTCTTCTGGTATCATAGCTATTCCCTTACATATTAAATCTATGTAATCTTCTTTACTTAAAAGTTGTAATTCTCCACTTTCATATTGTTCTACCATTTTAGTTCCCGTCATTAAGTGTAACAAATGAAATTTAATTCCTTGAGCTCCACTATGAGCAACATAATCTATTGTTTTTAACATATCTTCTTTTGTTTCTCCTGGAAGCCCAAAAATAGTATGTACAACAACTTCTATTCCTCTTTTTTGAAGCTCTTTTAAACTTTTATCAAATACCTCTAAATCATATCCCCTATTAAAATTTCTCCCAGTTTCATCATTGACAGTTTGTAATCCTAATTCTACCCATAAATAAATTTTCTTGTTTAACTCTTCTAAATAATCTAAAACATCTTCCTCTAAACAATCTGGCCTAGTTGCTATAGATAATGCAATAACATTTTCTTGAGCTAATGCCTCTTCATATTTTCTTGTTAATTCTTCTACTGGAGCATAAGTATTAGTATAAGCCTGAAAATATGCAATATATTTTCCATCCTTCCACTTCTTTTCCATCATCTTTTTTCTATCTTCAAATTGCTCAGTTATAGATAATATTCTACTTCCTGCAAAATCTCCAGATCCCCTTGCACTACAAAATGTACAACCACCTTTAGATACCTTTCCATCTCTATTCGGACAAGTAAATCCTCCATCTAATGATATTTTATATATCTTTTCTCCAAATTTATTTCTTAGGAAATAATTTAAACTATGATATCTTTTTTCATTCCATTTTTTCATTATTTTTTCTCCTTATAACTTATATTAATCTTTATAATTAATATAACTTAAAATAGAGGTAATGCAATATAGCATTAACCTCTTTTATTTTTTTATTATAAAATACTTATTATCCAATTACAATTTAATCATTTCTTCATTAGTCAAATCTAAACTATACTTTCCTGTCATTTCATCTATAGATTGATCTGATTTAAATACATCAAAAATAACCTTATTATCAACAAAATAATCTGCTTTAATATTATATATATATTCATTAAATATATCCTTAAACTTTGTATTAATAGCCTCACCATCTTCAGCCTTATATATATTTAATCTATTTAATCCTTTTTCATTTTTATAATTTACTGCTAAATTATCATCTTCTTTAGAAAATATAAAATCATCTATTTTACAATTATTTAATAAATCTACAGATACAACCTTGCTAGTAACTGGTTTTTCTAATGCTTCTTGCAATCCTTCTGAAAGTGCTGATGATGAATTATTATTTAAATCAACTATATCACTTCCACTCTTCATTAATGTATCATCAATATATGCAATACAAATATATGAGTTTTTATCATCTATTGCTGAAATTGCAATTTTCTTTCCTGTAAAACCTAAAACAACTTTTCCAAAGCTATTATTAGGTACTTTTTCTTTATAAAGCATTATTTTATTTTCTCTTAAATATGTATCTTTAGGTATGTTATTTAAACTAATAACTAAGCTACTTTTTCCACCCTTTTCTCCAATTATTCTAATTGCATTATTTTTTATATATAATTCTCTTTGTGATTTTGATTTTATATCACTAATTATATAATTATCATCATTTCTATTTACTTTTATTATATATTCTTCTAAATCACTTTTAGGCTCTATATTTGAATCTCTAATAACATTAAATATATAATATGCAAATTGTGAATTTGCTATGGCTCTATTAAGCTGGAACCCAGTAATATTAGAAACCCCTTCTGATAAATTAATATTACTTTCTAAAATTTCACTTTCACAGTTATTAACTGCACTACTTATATCTCCATTTCTTATATTAATTAAATAATTAATTGCTAAATCCTTTCCCTTAAAAACATCAAATAAATCTAACTTTTCCTCTTTTTTTTCATTTATATTAGAACAACCTACAAATAAATTTATTATTAAAATTAATATTGTACTTAAAATTACTTTAATGTTCTTCATATTAATCTCCTTATAACTATTATACTTTTAAATTTATTTTTCCTAATAACTTATAGCTTATTCACAAATAAATAGAATAATTATACTGTAATCCTTATATATTAGATATTAGAAATGTATTGGAGGGATATTCGTGAAGAAGGATTTCACTAAGGTTTTTGAAATTGCTGCTGTTTTTATTGGTACTGTTGTTGGTGCTGGACTTGCTTCTGGAAAAGAAATAACTCAATTTTTTACTTCCTTTGGATTAAAAAGTTTTTTAGGAATACTCTTTTGTGGAGTCTTTTATGTAATAATGGGTTCAATAATAGCAAAAATAAGTATTAAATATAGTTTAAATTCCTATAGTGATGTATTAAAAGTTATAAGTCCTAATTTACTTGGGAAAATCACTGGTGTTATTACAACTTTTTATCTTATTTCAAGTGCTTCAATAATATTAGCAGGAAGTGGAGCCTTGATTAATCAATTTTTTGGAATTCCAAAGATAATTGGTTCATTAATAATGATTGCAATTGCTACTACATTTTTACTAAGAGACACTGAAGGCCTTATTGAAGTAAACTCATTTATTGTTCCATCTCTTTTAGGTACTATTACTTTAATTATAATCTTATATTTTTTATTTGCTAAAGATTCTATTTCTTTTCATGTTATATCTTCATTTGAACCACCTAAAAAAGGAATTGTACTTTCTACAATCCTTTATGCGGGCTATAACATACTTTGTTGCTCTGGTGTTTTAGTTCCCTTAAGCAATGAAACTAAAAATTCAAAAAATATGGTATATGGAATTGCTATTGGAGCACTAGGTTTAACTTTATTATCAAGTATTATTAATTTATTATTATTAGCTAATCAACCATATATATATGATTCAGAAATTCCTTTGCTTTTAGTTGCCCAAAGATTTGGAACTGTAATTCAAGCATTACTTTTAGTTATTATTTGGCTTGAAATGTTTTCTACAGAAGTTTCTGATGTATATTCTATTAGCAAAACATTAGAACAATCTTTCAATATTGAATTTAAAAAAGGTATATTTCTTGTATTAGCTATTGCTTTACCAATATCACAAATAGGTTTTTCAAATTTAATTTCAAAATTATATCCCATCTTTGGTTTTTTAAGTTTAATTTTTATAACTCAATGTATTTTATTTTATCTTAAAAATAAATCAGAACTTAATAGCTAAAATAATAATATAGCAATTATTAAATTTATTTCTTATATCAAACTTAATAATTGCTATCTTAAAAGATTTTTTTAATTATCAAAATAGCTTATTTTAGGTATTTCTCTTGAATTTAAAATATCAAATGAAATTGGTGGAATAAATACTCTTTCTTTTTCACTTGACCTTAATTCTGCTATCCTTGTTACACCAACATAAACATCTGAAATTTTATACCAAGTTGAATAATCCACTACTCCTGTTTGTGGTAAATTAAATATCCCTTGAAATACACTTACAGCTTCTTTTGTTTTCTCTCCATAAACTCCATCAACTGCTGACTTAGGTATTAATGGATAATTTTGAGATATTCTATTTAATTGCTCTTGTATTGTTTCTACTTCATCACCAATTGACCCCACTGTTAAATCATATCCTGGATAAGATTTTGGACTTCCCTTTACTTCCTCTGCTGTTACTAAGTCTAAATCTGAACCATAATAATTAGTTAATATTTCATATGGAGTTTTTCCTTGGTCTCCAAGATATTTACTACCCCATTGTGTCATCCATCCTGGACATTGAACATTTTTACCATCACAATATTGAGTTAAAAGTGGTTGTTTTCTTCCCTGCCTTCTTATATAAGTTGCAAAAATGTCATCAACAACAACACTTATACTATCATATATATTTCTTCCATAAGTAAAAGCATGATCATATGCTGTAGAATTAGTTATATCATAATTTTTGCCTTTTCCCCTATACCATTCTGTGTATATCCTATTTAATGTAAATGATATTATTGCATAAACATTAGCTCTTATAGTACTTTCTGGCCAAGTTGAATATATTTCACATGAAGCTACATTTTTAATATACTCCTTATATAAAACAGTATAATTAGGTGCTGAATTATTATTAGGACTTCCAGTGTGAACTGTTATAAATTCAGGAACTACAGGTTTTGGAAGCACAACTCCACTAGTTGGAGGTGGTAAAGGCTTATCAACTTCCTCTGGAATTTTAGATGGATAGTTTCCATTTAGTGTATTAGGACCTATATTTATTACATCTGCTCTACTATTTCTATTATTAGATTTTATTAATTGACATTGTTGAATTGCTGTTTGACCTGGAAATATTTGAACACCATTAATAACTAAAGTTTGAAATCCTTCTTTATCTATCCTTAAATCATATAAACTATATGGTGTAGGCTGATCTGGATTTTGAGAATATTCTAATGGTGGTGCATTTAATTCAATAACTTGTGATTCTCCTGATGAATTAGTAACCAAGTTAACCTCTTTATTATCATTTGTTTGCCCTGAAGTTGATACTAAAGTTATATTACTACCGTCTACAGGTACATAAGTATCACCTACAAAACATTGTATTTTTAATCTACCTTTATCAGCCATAATAACTCCTTAATATATTAATCCATTAATTATTAATATGCTTTTTTATTATATTTAGTGATTATTATAAGTCTTTAGGCTTTCTAATAAATAAATTTTTAACCCTATATTCTTCAAAATCATCATTTATTCTAGGTGTATATGTTTGTTGTATCCAATCAAATATACGTTGTAAATCAAACATTCCATATCCCCATTGCCTATTAGGATAAATATCTCCAGGCCTTGTCTTTGCTCCACTTATAATATAAGTTTTTATTTGTGATGCATATATATCTGGATAATTTCCATCACTAACTGCCCATTGAAGAATAAGAGCACAACATCCTGCAACAACAGCCCCTGCAACTGAAGATCCAGTCATAACTGAAGTTGTTCCTCCTGGAATAGTAACTAAAGCATTACTTCCTCCAGCTACTATATCTGGCTTTATACTTCCATTCCTTGTATATCCATTGCCAGATTCTGATACAACTGAATTGTTATTTTGATTATAATACCCTACTGAAATTGCTCCATTAGTAGTACTTGGCAATGTAATAGTTGTATATTTAACTGGATTTAAAAATTTAGTTTCATCATCTATAAGCTCCCTTTGAGGTATCCATGCATAATAATTACCATCTACTATATATTCTCCAGTTAATCTAAACTTCCAAATTCCTGCCTTTAAATTATATGCTCTTATAAAAATAAGTGCATCACCTGTTGATAATTCTGGTGAAGTAAAATTAACTATCATTTCAGTTTTTTCATATAAAAATTTTATTCTATTATTATTTGTATTTTTAGCCTCCATGTTATCAATTATTTCTCCTGTAGGGGATATTATTGATAACATAACTCTATTAGGTTTGTTTATCCATATTATTATTGGTAAATTTTTTTGCTTTTCACCAACTCTTATCTCTATATCTTTTATATCTCCAGCCTTTTCAATTATTCCCTCTGTATGTGTATCTGTATTTCCTTGATTTCCAACTGGCACTACAAAAACAGTTGCTGCTTCAGTTGAATAGTTATTAATAATATTTTCATTAATTCCATTTCCAGTATGAGAGCCCATATTACCTCCAAGTGGTATAAATATAACTAATGGCTTATTTAATTCTCTTGCAACGGAAACTACATACTTTATTCCTAATAATACACTCCACGAACTATATGATGGCACATCTGTTTTATCGATAAGTGCTGCATCAAGTTCTACTTTTGTTGCTCTAGATAGCTTAACAATAACAAACTTACAGTCTGGAGCAGCTCCTTTTAAATCTGGATTTATACCCCTTCCACCAATAATTCCACTTACCTTAGTGCCATGTCCAATTTCATCCTTAGATGGAACTATACTATATGGATCCCCACCTGAAGTTTGTAAACTTATTGCTTGGTTTATTTGCTCTTCTGTATATTCAGTACCATATTTTAATCCATATATATTTGTATCTCCTTGAATAGTTTGATCCCATAACCGTACTATTCTTGTTGTATCATCTTCCATTTGAAATTCTTTGTTAAGATAATCTATTCCCGTATCAATTACGCCTACTAATACACCTCTTCCATTAAGTTTTAAATATGGATTAGTATTAAATACAGGTGCTCCACTTGCTTCTACTGGTGAAATATCATTTAATGTCAATATAGTAGAAAATTCTTCAATATTAACTATTCTAATTACCAATTTTTTTATTTCATCAACCTTATTAGCTGGTGTAATTATTACTGCAAAATTTGATGATATCATTAAACCCCCAACCTCTTGTATCTTTAATAAATTTTTTAATACTTCTTCATTTGCAATTTCAACTAAAAGAAAAATTCTATCATTACTCTTTGAATTATAGTCTACATTTATTTCATCTACTCTTTTAAGGTAATCATTTATAATTATATTTTTAATATCATTATTTCTAAAACCTAATCCTAATGTTTGAGATACTAAATTAATGCTTTCTCTTAAACAAAGTTGACCATATCCCCAAGCTGCATCTGGATACTTTATATCTTGTCTACCTCTTTTTGAACCTAAAATTAAAAAATATTTTAATCTTTCTCCATATAAATAAGAATCATTCCCATTAACTATTCCCCACTGCATCATAAGTGCAGAAGCCCCAGTAACTTGTGGAGTCGCCATAGAAGTTCCTGTTTTTTTATCAAATCCCCTATTAGGTATAGCAGAATAAATTCCTTCTCCTGGTGCAACTATATCTGGTTTTATATATTGCCCATTTACTCTTTTACCTCTCCCACTAAATGGTGACATAGTATCAACTAAATAGTTATAACTTCCAACTGATATTATATTCTTAACTGTAGCAGGAATTCCCAATGTATTATAAACAACAGGCTCTAAAAACTTAGTATTCACATTTAACCCTTCTGAAATAGGCAACCACATATCAAAACTTCCTTCATACTCATTTAATTTTCTTAATGTTATTTTCCATTGCCCTGATGATACAAACTCATTAATACCTGTTAACACAATTCCAATTTCTCCACTTACATCAAATGGCTTAGGACCTGTTAAATATATTGAATATCTAGAATTTCCTATAGTTCCTTCATTGATTCCCTCTTTTAATATTATTTCTCCAGTACCAATTCCATATGGAGAAAGTAATTCCATACTTAACTCCGGTAATATTGACTTATACAAATTTATTACAACTATAGATTCATCTGATGAAATATTAAAGTATACATCATTTATTTCTTCTAAGGTTCTTCCTACATGATGTGCAGCTTCACCTTCATTTCCTGCTGCTATAACTATTGTTACTCTTTCAATAGCAGAAACTGTTGATATATATTGTTCAAGTAAACTACTACCATTATGGGCTCCATCATTAGTACTTAAACTCATATTTATAGCTAATGGCATATTTAATTCCTTACCTTTATCAATAAGAAATTTTATCCCCTTCATTATTTGAGTACTTAATGCAAATCTACTTCTTGAAACTTTAACCATAGCTATTGAACTTTCAGGTGCTACACCATAATATTGCTTATCTATTTCTCCACCTGCACAAGCTATTCCAACAACATGGGTGCCATGTCCAGTAACATCAGTTGAATTAACCATTGAATATGGATCTGTTAATTTAAGTGCTTCATTTATTTGAGTTTTGTTATATACTTTGCCCCCATTATTTAAATCATATATATATTCTATTCTAGTAGTTCCATCAGAATTTCTAAATGCAGGATGAGTATAATCTATTCCCGTATCAATAAATCCAACTAAAACCCCTTTTCCATTAAATTCACTTGAATTTAATTGAGTAATACAGGAAGCCCTATTACTTTCATAATCATCTGCATATAAGCTTTTAGGTAACTCTATATATTGAATTTCTGGACTATTTGCTAAAGCAACAAGATTTTCTATTGAAATTTCTACTATTCCATATCCATATCCTAAATCAACATACTTTCCATTTAAGTTTTCCACTATTTTAGAAACTTCACTTGTAGAAGCTCCTGAAATTATACTTACTTCAATTTCAGAATCATTATTAGTTGCTAAAAAGCTATGTGATATATTGAGCTTTGATAATATTGATGTTGGTATATTCTTTAATATACCTAAATTATTTTTATTATTTTCTATGTTTCCCACCTCGTAATAATTTCTCTTACAAATATATGTTTAAATTAAAATATCTGAACTATTACATTTAAAAATAATTTAAATAACAAATTTTAAGCTATTAAATCCAGTTTTTTAAATTAAATTTTGTATTAACATCAAAGTTATCCACAGTTTTTATCAAGTTATCCACATTATCCACATAATTATGTATATTAATTTTTTATTTTATTGTTTATATGATAAAAAAGGTGCCTCCTGGCACCTTTTTATAACTTTATTTCAATTCTTTCTAGCTTTGCAATTACTGAAATTTCTCTACTTTCAACAGTTTCAGTCATTAGAGCTCCCCCGTTACTTACTAAAAGTAAGTTAGAATTTCCAAGACTCTTTATTTGTCTTATTTTTCTTTTTCCTTTATACTCTACTAAGAATATTCCATTATTACTAACTTCATTAACTAAATGAGCAAATGCTAAATCACCTTCCATAATTCTAAATCCAGACATTTCATTATCTTGAATATTTAAATATAATACTTTATCTTGTGGATAACCCTCTACTTTATTTGAATGGATTGGTATTTCTATTTTTCCTAAAATATTTTTTAAATTATAATCATAAATAGGAACATTTTTTAATACTGTAGAAAAAGCATTATCCCAAACTTCATTTGTTTCTATTTTAGTAGGCTTCTTATTACTTTCTGCATAACTTTTTCTTTCTTCCATTAAAATTTCATCTGTTACAACCATGCTTACATCATTTAAATCTGCATTTAATATTTTTGCTGCTTTTTCTATAAATGATTCTTGTACAATTTTTCTTCCAATTTCTACTTCATTTATAAATTTTTCTGCTACACCTAATTTTTTACCAAGTTCTTTTTGTGTCATACCAGCTTTTAATCTTGCTTCTTTTATTTTTTCTCCAACTCTACTCATTTTTTATTTCCTTTCTAGCCTTTGAATACCACTCATTTTCATTCTTTAAATGCTTAATTAAGTAATTTACCTTCCAATTAATAAATTCCTCTGTCACTACTTCCAATACTGCATCTTTAATACCTCTTTTAGTATCATTTATTGCATTTTTCACTTCCATTTGTGTTAAATTATTATAAAGTATAACTTTCCCCTTAAATGGATTATTATTATAAATATTTAATTTTAATCCTAATAATATATCTCCTAAAGTCATTTCACACATTTCTGGAGTTATTTCAATTATCTTATAATTAAGCTTTTTTATGAATTCTAAGTCTATATTAGTTAATCCATACACTAATATACACTTATTATTCTCAAGCATCTTAATTCACCCCTTTATACTTATAAAACTTTAATGAAACTCGGCCTTCCTTTTAATTAGATGAATAAATTCATCTTGCCAAATTAAAATTTGGAGATTCATTTAATTTAAGGCTGCATCAAAATATGATACAGCCTAATAAATTAAATTTAAATTCAATATTAATCTTCTATTATTTCAGGTTCCCCAAAATTTTCACCAAAAGTATCTACAGTTACTTTTTTCATAACTTGATCTTCATATGGCTTATCACTATAATCTCTCTTAGTGCTTACTATTTTTTTAGCAACATCTAATCCTTCTATTAATTTTCCAAATGAAGCATATTGCCCATCTAAATGTGGAGCATCTTCTACCATTATAAAGAATTGACTTCCTGCTGAATCTGGATGCATTGCTCTTGCCATTGATAAAACACCTTTTGTGTGCTTTAAGTTATTTGCAAATCCATTTCTTGAAAATTCACCTTTAATGCTATATCCTGGACCTCCAATTCCCATTCCTTCTGGACATCCACCTTGAATCATAAATCCTGGTATTACTCTATGGAATATTAATCCATCATAAAAGCCTCTATTTATTAAATCAATAAAATTCTTTACTGTATTAGGTGCTATTTCTGGATATAATTCAGCTTTCATTATATCTCCATTTTCCATTTCTATAGTTACTATAGGATTCTTCATATAATTACCTCACTTTCATTTTTTGGTATAATTTATTATTATCATATTTTCATATACTAATTCAATCTTTTAAAGAAAATTTCTTTATTTTTATATTTTTTCTATAAAATAAGGGGCTGTCGCACTAAAACTTTTATACACAATATATTGTTTTAAAAAATAAAAATTAATACAATATATTTATAGTATTTATTCTTAATGCGACATCCTCTATTTCTTTTCTATTAATTTTAAACTTAAATCTATAATCTTTTGGTCTTCTAAGGAATTATAAATTGAAATTATCCCTTTTTCTTTCCTATCCGATAATAAATTTTTTTCTTTTAATCTTCTTTTAATTTCTCTAACTGTTCCTTCTCCTCCATCTATAATTGCAATTTCGTGCCCTACAACCTTTTTTATTGAATCTCTTACAAATGGATAATGTGTACATCCTAATACTATAGAATCTATTTCCTCTCTTTTATATACACATAGTTTTTCTATTAAATATTCTTCTAATTCATCACCACTTAAAATACCTTTTTCTATAAATTCCATAAGTCCTGCACATGGAATAGGTATAATTTCTGCCTTGTCCTTATATTTATTAAGTAACAAATTAAACTTTTCTTGTTTAATTGTCATTGGTGTTGCCATAATTAATACCTTTCCACCATTATTCCTTTCAACAGCTGGTTTTATCGCTGGCTCTATTCCTACTAATGGTAAATCAGGATATGTCTTTCTTAACTCACTAACAGCAGCACTAGTTGCTGTATTGCAAGCTACTACTAATCCTTTAATTCCTTTATCAAGTAAAAATTCTACTACTTTAAATGTTAAGTCTCTTATTTCCTTTGTTGGCTTTGTTCCATATGGAGCATTTTTTGAATCTCCAAAATATATATAGTTTTCATTTGGCATTATTTTAATAGCTTCTCTCATTACACTTAAGCCACCAACACCAGAATCTAAAAACCCTATGGGCATATCTTTTTTGTCCAAATCATCTCACTCCAATTTATATATTACTTAATCTTATTTTATACCTTAATGTAATTTAGCTACTTTTAATCTAGCCTTATTTCTATTGTTACTTCCCTTTTGTTTTCTTGACAAATCCTTTTGTAGTTTAATTAATCTCTTTTCTGACTTTCTTAGATATTTTGGATTTGCTACCCTGTACCCATCACTACATATTGCAAACTCTTTAAGTCCAACATCTACACCTATTTTCTTATCAACTTTAGGTAATGTTTTATTTTCAGTATCTACTAATATAGATATAAAATATTTATTACTTGGAGTTTTTGATATAGTACAACTTTTAATAACACCAGTAAATTCTCTATGATATTTTATTTTTATCATAGTTTTTAGTTTTGGTATTTTTACATGATTATTTTCAATATATACAGTTCCTTTTTGATTATTAGTAGTATAACTATAGTAATTAGTTTTCTTAGACTTGAACTTAGGAAAACCTATAGACTTATCTCTAAAAAAGTTTTTATAAGCTTTTTCTAAGTTTTGTTGAGCATTTGCTAGTGCTAATGAATCAACTTCTTTTAGCCATTCAAATTCTTTTTTATATTGTGCAGGTGTATTTTTTAACATTTCGCCAGTTTCTTTATAATACTCAATTTTATCAGCTAACATTTTATTATATATAAATC
>UQFE01000047.1 GCA_900540255.1 uncultured Clostridium sp. | reverse complement strand
ATTTTTATTTTTTAAAACAATATATTGTGTATAAAAGTTTTAGTGCAACAGCCCCATTTTGTTAGAAAGTGTAATAGTTATTTTTTGATTTCTAATTTATTATAACAATATTTTTTATCTGAGCATCCTGGACAACCACTACAATTGCCAGTCTTATTCCTTTTTATTATGTGACGAATTGCTAATACTAATAATATTAAAATAATACTGCCAATAATATAATTTACCATACTATCACTTCCTTATATAATCATAATTAATAAATAAATTAATTAATGAGCATTACTTAATTGTTTTTCACTTTTAACATCTTTTCCTGATAGTACTGCAAGTGAAATTGCAATTATTGCTACTAAGATTGAGCCAATTGCACCAAATAAACTTCCAGTACCAGCAATAAAGCTTCCAACTTGATTAATTATTAATGCAACTATATATGAAGTTAATGTTTGGAAACCTATAGTAATCCACATCCATTTCCAAGATCCCATTTCTCTTTTAATAGCACCAATTGCAGCAAAACAAGGAGCATTAAGAATATTAAATGCAATGAAAGCAAATCCACTAGCTGCTGTAAACATTGTTCCAACTTGAGTCATTAATGCTGGAGTGTCTTCTGCAGCTTCAGCAATACCAAATAAAACACCAAATGTTCCAACAACATTTTCTTTTGCAACTAAACCAGATAAAGTAGCAACAGCTGATTGCCAATTTCCAAATCCAAGTGGAGTAAATAATGGAGCAATAACTTTTCCAATGCTTGCAAGTATGCTATCTTGAGCATCTACCATTTGTAATGACCAGCTAAATGAACTTGTAAACCAAATTACTGCACAAGCAACAAATATTATTGTACCAGCTTTTATTATAAATGCTTTTGCTCTATCCCACATATGAATTAATACACCCTTAAGACTTGGTATATGATATTGAGGAAGTTCCATTACGAATGGAGCAGGTTCACCTTTAAATACTTTTGTTTTATTTAAAATTATTCCACATATTATTATCATGAATATTCCTAGAAAATAAACACAAGGTGCTACCCAAGATGCTCCACCAAAAATTGCACCTGTAAATAGTGCAATTATAGGAATTTTAGCACCACAAGGTATGAAAGTTGTAAGCATTATTGTAATTCTTCTATCTTTATCATTTTCCATTGTACGAGTAGCCATTATACCTGGAACTCCACATCCTGAACTAATAAGTACTGGAATAAATGATTTTCCTGAAAGGCCAAATTTACGGAAAATTCTATCCATTATAAATGCAATTCTTGCCATATATCCACAGTCTTCTAATAATGATAATAAGAAAAATAATAACATTATTTGAGGAACAAATCCTAATACAGCACCAACACCACCAATTATTCCATCATTTATTAAACCTTGAAGCCAAGGAGCAGTTCCTATTTTTTCAAGAAAAGCCGCTACATTTTCACCTATTATTTCTCCAAATAAAGTATCATTTGTCCAATCTGTAAGAATTCCACCTAAAGAACTTACTGCAATATAATAAACTCCCCACATTATTAATGCAAAGATAGGTAATGCAAGTATACGGTTAGTAACTACCTTATCAATCTTATCTGAAAGGGTATGTTTTGAATTATCTTTTTTCTTTATAATTTTTGATACTATTGATCCTATAAATTCATATCTTTCAGCAGTTATGATACCTTCTGCATCATCATCAAATTCTTTTTCACATTT
Organism: uncultured Clostridium sp.; assembly: GCA_900540255.1. Classification (GTDB taxonomy): domain Bacteria; phylum Bacillota; class Clostridia; order Clostridiales; family Clostridiaceae; genus Clostridium. The sequence continues at coordinate 14,046 of UQFE01000047.1, read as the reverse complement.
AGAAACTATATTTTCAATTTTATTCATTGTTTCACTTGGAATATTAATTTTTTCAATTAACTTGCTATCTCTTTCAAATAATTTTATTGCTAACCATTGTTCATTAGCATCTATTTGATTTAAATTTGAAGAATGAATTAAGCTTTTAATTTCATCTAATGCAGATTTTACTTCATTAGAAAAATTCATATTAAATTTATTAGAATTTTTATTTTTAGAAATTTCTATTGCTTTTAATGCTACTTCTTTAGTACCAGTACCTTTTAATGCGCTTGTTTTAACTACTGGGCATCCCAAAATTTGAGAGATTTTTTCAAGATTAATAACGTCTCCTCTTTTTTCTACAACATCTATCATGTTTAATGCAATTACAGTTGGAATACCAAGTTCTAATATTTGAGTAGTTAAATAAAGATTTCTTTCAATATTTGATGAATCAATTATATTTATAATTGCATCAGGCTTTTCATCAACCATAAAATTTCTAGTTACAACTTCTTCTAATGTATATGGTGATAAAGAATATATACCTGGTAAATCAACTATTTCAACATTAGCATGACCTTTTAATTTACCTACTTTTTTTTCAACTGTTACTCCAGGCCAGTTTCCAACATATTGTTTAGCACCTGTAAGGTTATTAAACATTGTAGTTTTACCACAGTTAGGATTACCGGCTAATCCAATTTTTATTGCCATTATTTATTCCCCCTTATTTTAAATTACTCAACTATTACCATTTCTGCATCAAACTTTCTAAGAGTTAATTCATAACCTCTTATATTAATTTCAACAGGATCACCTAATGGAGCAACTTTACGAACATAAATTTCGCTTCCTTTTGTAATTCCCATATCCATAATTCTTCTACGAACAGGACCTTCTCCTTGAATTTTTTTTACTCTTACTGTTTGTCCACATTTAACATCTTTTAATGTAGTCATTTTAAATCCCCCTATACTAGTATTCTGCTAGCCATACTTTTATCTAATGCTATTCTAGCACCTTTAATATTTACTATTAAATTTCCACCTAAATCTGATACTATTGTAATTCCTTCTCCAATAATAAACCCTAAGCTGTTTAGAAATTTTTTTGTTTCTGCATTTCCTGTTATTTTTTTTATAGTTACTTCTTCTCCCACTTTAGATAAAATTAAAGACATATAAACACCTCTTTTATTGATAATGATTATCGTTCCTTATATTTACTATTATATACAATTACAGTAAAATGTAAATAGTTTTCTTAAAATTACCAAATAAATTTAAAAATAAATCCAAAAATAGTATAAATATCTTTAAAATGTTAATAACAAAACAAAAAAACACATATAATCTTAGTTAAAAGTTTATATGTGTTTCATAATAATTAATTTAAAACAATTTTAATCAAATTTTAAGTAAGTTGTATTTTCAGGAACTCCTGTTATAGAAGCATTATTACCTTCATTTAACATATATATTGATTTCATATCTTCGTTAGAAATTTCAAAGTCAAAAACATTTAAATTTTCTTTTATTCTAGTTTTATTTGATGATTTAGGTATAGGAATCACCCCTCTTTGAATATGCCATCTTAATATTACTTGAGCTACAGATTTTTGATATTTTTCAGATAAGTTTAACATTAACTCATTTGTAAATAACTTTCCTCTCATTATTGGGCTCCATGCTATAAGCTGAATATTATTTTCTATACAATAATTTAACATTTCATTTTTAGAACTTTGAGGATGAACTTCAACTTGATTGACCATAGGCATTATTTTAGCTGTTTTCTTTAATTCTTCTAAATGTCCAATTTTAAAGTTACAAGCTCCAATAGCTTTTACTTTTCCTGCTTTATAAAGATCTTCAAAAGCTCTCCAAGTTTCAGCATTTAATTTATTAGGCCAATGTATCAAATATAAATCTAAGTACTCAACTTGTAATCTTTTTAAAGAATTATTAAATGCTTCAATAGTCTTATCATAACCATGATCATCATTCCAAAGTTTAGTAACTAAAAATATGTCTTCCCTTTTAACTTTACTTTCTTTTATAGCATTACCAATACCAACTTCATTTCCATAAAATGAAGCAGTATCTATTTGTCTATATCCACATTCTAATGCATATTTTACTATTTCTGCTGTTTCATTATTATCACCAGATTTATATGTTCCAAAACCTATAGATGGTATTTTTATACCATTACTTAATACTTTAAATTTTCTCATAATTTTACATAACCTACCTTTTAACTTCTATTAATCTTATTTTATCTTCACTTGCAACAATAGCTTTTGTTGCTATATTATAAAACAAAGATGTATCTAAAACTCCAACTATATTTTTTAAATTATCATTTAATGATGAAATATCTTTTATATCATATTTATTAAATTCAACATCCATCAGATATAAACCATTATCACTTATAGTAATACCATCTTTTGAAAGACTTGTTCTCATTTTAGGTATTCCCCCTAAGTTTTTAACTTCCTTTTCAACAAAGGCTTTACTTTCTGGAATAATTTCTAATACAATTGGATATTTAAATTCTAATTTTTTTACAACCTTACTTTCATCTACAAGTAAAATATAATCATCTGCCATAGTTGCAATTATTTTTTCATTTGTGTGTATTCCACCACCACTTTTTAAAGCTGTAAGATTTTCATCTACTTCATCACAACCATCAAATGCAACAGATATTTTACTAACTGACCAGGTTGGAATAACTTTTAATCCATTTTCTATACAAAGACTAGCAGTCTTAAAAGATGGTGTTACTACTTCTATGTTTAAACCTGCTTCTTTTATAAAAGATATAAGGTATGAAATAGTACTTCCACCACCTAATCCTATAATTGTATTGTCTTTAATATATCTCAATGCTTCCTTTGCACATTTTTTCTTCATTAATTTCACTCCTATAATTAAATTTTGCTTTCTGCAATAGATTGCTCATGGTTACTTAAATTTTTGTAAACATAAGGTTTTCCTACTGTTAAAAATAAATATAATATTTCTATTACAATCATAGCAGATATTCGTGAAAAATAATATTCATCTATTAAGTCAAGCTTTCTTGGCACCTTTGGAATAAGTGGCCCTTGAAGTGATACTGAAAATAATTCTATAAAGAATATTATGTGAAATATATCATCATTTTTATATTACTATAATAAGGTAATACAAACAATGATAATCAATGATAAATTTAAATAAAATTTAATCACTAATTATTTAAACACTTTTCTCTTACATCCTTAGGTGAAAGATTTGGACTACATTTGCTCCTGCATTTAACCCCTTTTCTATTCCTAATGAATCTATACTACCAAGTGCTGTAGTTGCTGGAAGAAATACCTTAGGTAACATTAATCTAATTAAAGCTAACATTATTATTGTTTTTTCTAATGTACCTCCCTTTTCCTTTGCAAGTGGAGTATCCTTATATGGAATAAATGGCCCTATACCACACATATGTGTATCCAATTCTTTTAAGATTACTGTTTTTACTACAACACCAGGAACATTTCCAAACTTCCCTATTAAACCATTAATTTTCTCTAATGTTCCTGTTACAGTAATACTTATAACAGAAATTCCTTCTTAAAATGAAATTCCTATCCTTTCCTTATACTTCATCTAAAGCTTGAAACTATATTATTAAATTTTTCTTGACACTTTTGTGGTTTTTCTAATATTGCACTTATTACAGCTATTTTTTTCAAAAATTTCATCTCCTCTAATAAAAAAAAAGCTAGCTTCCTAAAAAGAAAGCTAGCTAAAATAGACTATATAAATATGGAAGCCACTGAAAAACTAAAATTATTGAGTAAATATCAAAATTTTAGGAAAATTTCAGAGGTCAAATATGTCTAAAAAGTTAATAGAGAACCCTTAGAATCGCTTCTAAGGGTTCTCATTTTTTACCATGTAATTTAGACAAAAATAAAAGGCACTTTTTCAGTGCCCTCATAAATATGCTCTATACATTTTTATTGACAATATTAATTACTTTCTTTTAGATCATAATTAACTCAGATCATAATTAACTTTTCTATCAGATTTTAAATTTTATTACTTAATATAGAATTTTTATAAATAAATCCTACACCAAAATAATAGCCCTATTTGAAATTATTATAAATAAAGTAATTATTTCAATTTTAAAATTTATTTATAACTTAATATATTAGGTAATGATTTTTCTAATTGTTCTAATGATAACCCACATCTATTAGCATAATCTTCTGCTTGATCCTTATCAATAAAATTAGAATTAAAATATCTTGAATCTTCTGATGCAAAATATAAACCACAAACTGACGATACTGGATCCATCATATAACTTTCTGTAAGCTTAACTCCAGTTACCTTTTCGCCATTTAAAAGGTTAAATAATATCTTCATTTGACTTTGATCAATAAGTGATGGATAACCAAATGCAGGTCTTATTCCCCTATAACTAGCTTTAAATATTTCCTTCATTGATAAATTTTCATCCTTTGCATATCCCCAATAATTTTTTCTAATATCTTCATGAAGTTTTTCTGCAAAAGCTTCTGCTAATCTATCACATACAAGTTTTAACATAATTGCATTATATGAATCGCCCTCTGCTTCTAATTTTTTAGCATATTCATCTGCCTTTAATCCTGTTGTAACTATAAACCCACCTAAATAATCATCTTTATTAATTTCCTTAGGAGCAATAAAATCAGAAAGACATAAATATGGCCCTTTATTCTTCTTTCTTTGTTCTCTAAATAAATTAAATGTTGCAGCTAATGACTTATCCTTATTATAAAGTTCTATATTGTCTCCATTAGAATTAGCTTTAAAGATTCCAAAAACCCCTTTAATATCTACAATATTGTTTTCTTCAATAAAATCTAACATCTTATTTGCATCATTAAATATTTTTTTTGCTTCTTTTCCATAAGCAGAATCTTCTAATATATCTGGATATAATTTTTTCATTTCCCATGCTATAAAGAAGAAAGTCCAATCTATATATGGTCTTAAATCAGATACTGTATAATTCATTACCTCTTTAATTCCTATAAAATTAGGCTTAGGAATTTCCCTGTTATTCCAATTTATATTAAATTTATTTTCTCTTGCCTCTTTTAAAGAAACTAATTCACTTTCATAACTATTATAAGTATTTCTTACTTCCTCATATTCTTTTTTTATAGACTTTATATATTCTTTTTTATTCTTACCTAATAATTTTTTAGATATTTCTACAGTTTTAGATGCATCATATCCATAAATAACCGGTCCACTATAATTAGGTTCAATTTTAAGTGCTGTATGTGCTTTTGATGTTGTAGCTCCACCTATTATTAAAGGAATAGTCATATTTCTCTTTTCCATTTCAGCTGCAATATGACACATTTCATCCAATGAAGGTGTTATAAGACCACTTACTCCAATTATATCAACATTTTCTTTTATTGCTGTTTCTATAATTTTTTCACATGGAACCATTACACCTAAATCTATTATTTCAAAATTATTACAAGCTAAAACTACACCAACAATATTTTTACCAATATCATGGACATCTCCCTTTACAGTTGCTAACAATATTTTTCCAGCACTAGCTGCTTGTCCTTGTGCTTTATCTTTTTCAATATATGGAAGCAAATGAGCCACAGCTTTTTTCATAACCCTTGCAGATTTAACTACTTGAGGCAAGAACATCTTTCCATCACCAAATAATTCTCCAATTTTTGTCATACCATCCATTAATGGTCCTTCTATAATAGAAAGTGGCTTTGGATAAGCATTTACTGCTTCTTCTAAATCTTCTTCTAAATATTCCGTAATTCCCTTAACTAAAGCATAGCTTAACTTTTCATTTAAACTTTTTTCTCTCCATAAATTTTTATTAGTTTGAACCTTTGTATTTCCTTGCTTATAATCATCAGCTTTTTCTAATAATTTTTCCGCTGAATTCTTATGCTTATTTAAAACTACATCTTCAACTAACTTTAATAAATCTTTAGGAATATCATCATAAATTTGAATCATTCCAGGATTAACTATTCCCATATCCATTCCAGCTTCAATTGCATGATATAAAAATACAGAATGCATAGCTTCTCTTATTGTGTTATTTCCTCTAAATGAGAAAGATAAATTTGATACCCCACCTGAAACTTTTGCATATGGTAAATTTTCTTTAATCCATTTGGTTGCATTAATATAATCAACTGCATAATTATCATGCTCCTCAATACCAGTCGCTATAGCTAAAATATTAGGATCAAAAATTATATCTTCTGGTGGGAAATTTAATTTATTTACTAATAAATCATAAGCCCTTTTGCAAATGGATATTTTTCTTTCATACGTATCAGCCTGTCCATTTTCATCAAATGCCATTACAATAACAGCAGCACCAAAATCTTTAACTATTTTTGCATGACTTAAAAACTCTTCTTCCCCATTTTTTAAAGAAATAGAATTTACTATTGGTTTTCCTTGAATACTTTTTAAACCAGTTTCAATTACTTCCCATCTTGAGGAATCTATCATAATTGGTCTTGATGATATATCTGGTTCAGCTGCTATAAGTCTTAAAAAATACTCCATTTCCTTTTGACTATCAAGTAAACCATCATCAAAATTTATATCTATGATCTGAGCACCATTTTCAACTTGCTCCTTTGCTATAGACAAGGCCTCTTCATAGTTTTTTTCTCGTATAAGTCTTGCAAACTTTGCAGAACCTGCAACATTAGTTCTTTCTCCTATATTTATAAAATTATTTTCTTTATTACTTCTTATTATTTCTAGTCCACAATAAATGCTTTCTTTTTTTTTTTAGGAATCTTTCTTGGCTCTAATCCTTCAACTGCTTCTGCAATTGCTTTTATATGATCTGGAGTAGTTCCACAGCATCCACCTACAATATTAACATCCTTTTCAAGTGCAAGTTCTCTTATATATCCTGCTGTCATCTTTGGAAGTTCATCATATTCTCCTAAAACATTTGGTAAACCAGCATTAGGATAACAAGATATATACACATCTTCAGTATGAGCTAATTGCTTTATAAAAGGAATCATATCAGCTCCACCAAAAGAACAATTTAAACCAATAGAAATAACATTTTCATTTCTTACTGATTGTGCAAAAGCATCTAATAATTGTCCTGATAATGTTCTACCTGACTTGTCTGTAAGTGTTCCTGAAATCATTATTGGTAAAACTACTTGCTTTTTTTCATAAACTTTATTTGCAGCAACTATAGCAGCTCTACAATTTAATGCATCAAATACAGTTTCTATTAATAAACAGTCTACTCCACCATCTATAAGTGCACTTATTTGTTCTTTATATGCATTTACTAAGCTATCAAAAGTTACATTTCTATACCCAGGATTTTCTACATGTGGTGATAATGATGCTGTTTTATTTGTTGGCCCAATAGAACCAGCAACAAACCTTGGTCTATTAGGATTATTTTTAGTAAATTCATCTGCTACTTCTCTTGCTATTTTTGCAGCATTATAATTTAAATCATAAACTAAATTTTCAGTGCCATAATCTTCTTGTGAAATACTTGTAGAATTAAATGAATTTGTTTCAATTATATCTGCACCTGCTTTTAAAAAGCTTTTATGTATTTCTTTAATTACTTCTGGCTTAGTTAATGATAATATATCATTATTCCCCTTTTGATCTTTATGAAAATCTTTAAGTAATTCTCCCCTAAAATCTTTTTCAGTTAAATTATATTTTTGTATACTTGTTCCCATGGCTCCATCAAGAACTACTATTTTTTTTTCTAAAATTTCAATTAAATTACCCCTATTCATTTGCATTTCCTGCCTTTATTTTATAAATGTTTTAGAATATTATACAATTTTTTATAATTATTTACAACTTTTATTATACTTGTTAATTTTTGGTTTGTGTTTAAAGGAATTGTATGTTTTAAATGACAAATAACAAGTTAAGGAGTTTTTTAAGTATTTCAACATTAACTTGCTATTTGTCACTTGTCCATTATTGATAATTAAGCCTATTTTTTTATTATTGAAAATATTGATGCACTTATAATTCCTATAATTCCCCCAAGTGCAAAAAATAATAAAGTTTCTTTTGCTATAACACCTATTATAATTCCAAGACCTACACCACAAGTTAACCCTTTTGTTAAATATTTATAATCCTTTTCTCTTAAACTTATTTTTTTCCACAAAATTATTACCCCTTATATTACATATTGCTAAATTATTTCTATATAAAATAGACTTATATATTGCAAAAAAAGTTCTCTATTTTCAAATTTTTTAATATCCTGGTAATTATTAAGCAACATCATTATATGAAACATTTTTAAAAAAGTTCCTTATAAGATATCAATATTTTAAATATAAAATAAATACACCTTAGCCTAAATAAATTAAACTAAAGTGTATTTAAATACAGTTATATAAACTAATTTTCTTTACTTATTAATTCTTCAAGAATTTCTGCAGCATCTTCTACACAACCCCTACATGAGCGTAAAACTTTACCTCCCTCTAACCCTTTTAATTCTCTACATATAACAGATGAATTTTTTTCCTTAAACTTCTTTTCTATTTCCTTTAATAAACTCAAGTCTTCTTTTATTGGCTCTGCAGGATTATCTGGATTTATATTTCCATTTAAATAATTAACAATTACATAAGCACCCATTACAGCACCACAAACCTTATATGCACCTCCACTATATCTTCTAACCATATCCTTCATTGTTAATTCATCAACATCTACTAAGTCACAAAATGCACATGCAACAGCTTGAGAACAAGTATATCTATTTTTATGCAATTCAATTGCCTTTTCTTTTCTTAATCCCAATTTTGCCTCATTCCTTTCTTCATAAATAAACTTCATTTAATATTATATATATTTTTTTTATAATTGTAATCTAATAATTTCTTTATAAAATATCTTAGCATTATTACTGTATTAATAAAAAGAGTTTTTTATTATTTTGATTGATAAAATATTTTAATATCAATATAATTTCTTTTAGGAGGTAAATTACTATGTTAAAAAGTAAAGCTGTAAAAACCATTGAAGAAAACAAAAGAAGAACTTTTTTAGCTACTGAAATTACTAAACCTTTAAATTTATCAACAATTTCAATAAGTAAAGCTATAAAGCCCTCTAGAAATGATAGTTATACCCTTACTTCAACTACAACCACTAGATATTTTTTGAGTAAAAATAGTGATTTTATTTCAAAAGAGGGAATTACATTATACTTAAATGATGAGTTCAAATATATTGATATTTACACCTATAAAAAAGTAACTTCTACTAATGATATTGCAAAGAAATTAGCATTAAATGGAGCTAAACATGGCACTATTGTAATTTCAGAAGAACAAACTAATGGTAAAGGAAGACTTGGAAGGTCATTTTATTCACCTGCTAACACTGGAATTTATATGAGTATCATACTTAAGCTATCCTTAACAACAATGGATTCAGTGTTAATTACCACATCATCGGCTGTTGCAATTTGTGATGCAATTGAAAAATTAACGGGTATTAACTGCCAAATTAAATGGATTAATGATATTTATTTAAATGGTAAAAAAATTGCAGGAATACTAGCAGAAACTTCTACTAATTTTGAAAGTAAAACCATTGATTATTTAATTTTAGGTATAGGATTAAATTTTACACAACCTAAAAATGATTTTCCAGAAGAATTAAGAAAAATTGCTTCATCATTATTTGAGTATAATAATAGTACAATTAATCGAAACTTGCTTTGTGCAGAAATTGCAAATAATATTTTAAATATGATTTCTAAAATAGAAAATTATGATTTTATTTCAGAATATAAAAAAAGGAGTATAGTTTTAAATCAAGATATTATATATACTTCTAAAGGAATATCTTTAATTGGAAAAGCAATTGACATAGCTAATGATGGTTCTTTAATTGTAAAAAACTCTGATGGGTCAACTAAAATATTAAATTCTGGAGATATTACAATTAGAAAAGTAAATGAATAAAATATATGATTCTATAAATTATAGACCCTGTAAAAAACTTTGTGTAAACTGAATAAAATTAATACATAAAAGCTGATTTAAATTAATAAATCAGCTTTTATTGTCTATTTATTTAATTCTCTAATTAATTCTCTTATTTCTTCATTAATACCTCTTCCATCATCAAAAATCCTTATTTCAATTCTATCATTAAACTTTCGTGATATAACAGATAAAGTTGTATTTTTTTCATTATATTTTATAGCATTATCTATTAAATTACTTATTGCTCTTGTAAATTTAACTTCATCAATATTAACTAAATATTCTTCTTCAGATATATTAAAATCATAATTAAAATCTTTTGCCTCTAGCTCTGGAATATAATAAGCAACAATTTCTCTTAAGACTTCATTTACATCTACATTTTTCATATTTAATTTATAATCCATACTATCTAATAAAGAAAATTCAAATAAATCAGTTATTATTTTAGTTGCTCTCCTTGAATTTATGTTAATTATAGTTAAATATTCTTGTTTTTCTTCTTTATTATTTACATATTGATAACAACGGCTTAATTGAGATGCTACTCTCGCTGTTAACTCAATGGTATTAATTGGTTTAACTATGTAATCATCAGCACCTAATCCTAATGCTAAAACCTTATCACTATCAGTTGACATAGCTGTTATAAAAATTATTGGAATCACAGAAGTTTTTCTTATTTCTTCCATTACAGTTATACCATCTATATTAGGCATCATTATATCTAATAATGCTAAATGAACTTCTTGATTTTTAAAAGCTTCTAAAGCTTCTATTCCATCTTTACATTCAATTACCTCATAACCTTCTTTCTTCATATTTAAAGCTAATAACCTTCTTATATCGTCTTCATCTTCAGCAATTAAAATTTTCATATTATTTATCCTCCAATAATTTTTCCTTAATAGAACAATAATATTCATTAAGTCCATTTATAAACCATATAGGAAAATATTGTTCATTTAAGTTATTATCTTTAAAAAAGTTATCAAGTAAATAATTATAATATAAGTTAAATAATTTTTCTTTAAAACTCATTGACTGTATTACAAATGAATCATCATTTTCTCTTATTTTTGGTAAGTTATTAATAATTTCTCTAAAAACATCTTCAACATTCATATAAATTGTATTTAATGTTTTATTATAATACCCAGCCCCATGTCTTTGTATATCTCCTATGCTCAATCTTTCTTGAAATATTTCTTTATCAAAATCTAACTGAATTGTAAGTTCTTCTTTAGGAATATATCCTAAAATTTCATTTGATTTTACTTCAATTTTATCTAAATATGAAAATAATAAAGGCAAAGCTATTTCAACTTCTTCATTATGAAGTATTTTGTAGTTTTTATATAATGTTTCTTTAAAGTTATTTTTATATTCTTTATCTTCAAATTGTGAATAATAAATTTTATTTATTTTATATTTTATAAATTCTTTTCCAGGAGTACTATTAGTATAAGCTATTCCCATCCCTACAATAATAACAAGACTTGTCCCAATTATAATTTTCTTATTATATTTTATCATTTTTATTATTATCCCCCTAAATATTCCGTATTTTTAATTAAATTTCTTTAATCTTTATCAATTGGTATTGTTAATCTTAATAATAAGATAATATATTATAATTAATCTACTATTATATAAACCTTAAATTTACCTTAAATTAGTATCATTGAAAAAAGAGATATAGCTAATAAAAGCTATATCTCTGAGGAAATAAGTAAAGACATACTGCCAGAGCTGACAAATGATTTGGTGAAAAATTCAGAAAATAATAAAGGATAAAATAAAGTCTCATCACCCTGAAAGTAGAAATACAGTTTAAAAGGAATTATAATAATAAAGACTTGAATAGTAATATGAATCTTATATTATTTTTATTGTTATATATAAGTAAGTATTATGAAAACAGGATAATTACGATTAAATATCTTAGTAGTTTAGTAGATCTAATTTAAACAATAGTATCAAAAGAATTGAAAAAACTTGAAGAATTAGGCCATATAAAATCAGAAATGGTAACTTACAAAAATATAACTTGAAAAATTGAATGAATATCATATTATAAAAAATATAATTACAATAAAGATGAATATAATATTGAAATAAAACATCTTAGGAATAAGTATACAGATATAGAATTTTGTACATTATTAAGACTTAAATTAGAAAAATAAACTTAATTAGATAAACTGAAAGATTCAGAATATAATCCACCACCAGTTGTAACATTATATCCGCCAGGATTTTGACCACTTGGAGTTACAGTAACAGTTTTATATTCAGTATTAATATATGTAAAATATTTTAATATTTATAAAAAAATGAAATCTAAAGTAATATCAATAGTGTTTATGAGAGATATATTGAGAGATATATTGAGAGATGATTGGAATTAAATATATCAGTCAAGTATAAATAGAGTAGAATTGTATGGATCTTAGAATTCCTTTATTCCCGGAACTAAATTATCTTTATATTTAATAGGAATATAAATATAATAATACTTTTAAGAGGAAAAAACTGCGAAGAAAATTTATTCTACACAGTTTTTTATTTATTTATATACGTGATTATATAATAATATTGCAATGAATGATTATATTTTATTTACAGTTTTAAATATTCTATATGAATATATTGTAGAAGTTATAGTTAATAGTATTAACATAGTCAAAAATATTATAGAGCTAATTTTACTTGATGTAAAAAAGCATACTGGAGCAAAAACTATACCACAAATAACAAAAAGTTTTCCAGAAAATTTATGAGTTTTATACCAAGTATCATGATTAGATAAAGTCCATTTAGTACGAATTCCTATTATGGAATTGTTTCTAATTTTAGGAAGATAATTTCCTATTAGAACCAATAATAAGCATAAAGATGTCCAAAAAACATTAATAAGATTATTAATATTATTAATGTTTTTATAAGAGATAAATAGCATTATATAACAAATTATATTAATAAGTACAAGAGTGAATTCTACACTATATTTGTTGAAGAAAGAAGCAGAAGGATTTTTATTTGGAAGAATAGGTAATAATATGCCCAATAATATATTTATTAAAGGTAATATTATTAATTCATTTTTATTACCAATCCTATCAGCTTCACCAGCAAGATTAAAATGCATAATTAAATTATCAGGTAAATTAGGTAAAATGAAGAGTGTTATAATTAATGGTAAAATAGTTAAAAATATTATTTCAAGTGAGTATTTTTTAAATACTTTCATTATGATTTCCTCCTTTAAATTGAATGATCCATAGTATTAAATCTTGAAATACAGATGTATTAATATAATATACAATATAATTTTTATTTTTTTTTTTCATATATAAGATTAGATTTTTTTAAAATTGATAAATGATAAGATATTGTTGAATTTGTCAATTTGTATTTTTCAGATATTTCGCCTGCTGAAAGTGGACCATTATTTAATAAAACTAAGATATCACGTCTGACATTATCAGATAATGCTTTAAATATATTTATATTATCTATTTTAATAACCCCCTTTTGAATTAATTAAAATTATTATTTTAATAACTACATATGCAATCTATTTCGAAATATTTCTAAATAGATTATATCATAAAAAATAAAAAAACAAACATATATTACTAAAAAATCAATAAATGGTATATAAATTAAATAAAACAATAAAATCTTAAAAAAAGAAAAAATTTAAATTTAAAGAAGTTTTATGTATAATAATATACGAGCTATAATAAAAAAAATATATATACGTGATTTACTTAATAATATTATTGTATTTAGATTAAGTTAAGTAGAAATTATATTTTGGCTCTAAAAATATCAAAGGGGGGGAGAGTTTATGGATAATTATCAATCACCTACAATGGAATATGCAGCTGGAGATTTTCAAAGTGAGAATCAGCGTATTACCACAGTTATACCTGTTGTTGCATATAGACGTTCTCCTCATAAAAAATGAATGTATACAAAGA
>UQFE01000046.1 GCA_900540255.1 uncultured Clostridium sp. | reverse complement strand
TTTTTTAAAACAATATATTGTGTATAAAATTTTTAGTGCGACAGCCCCTTTTAAAATTTTATTTATTTTTAGGAATAGAAACAGTTATTTCAATAAATTCATACTCATCTTCAAGCTTATATTCACTTTGAATATTAAATTAAAGCTTCTTCATTAAAAATTTTCTTGATTGATATGTATCTAGAATTTATTATTTCTTTATTCATTTGTGTACAATAATTCCTAATAATTTATTAATTAGCCTATCCTATTTTCATATAAAGTTTATTTTAAATTCTATTGTTAAAATAATAAGCTTACTAATAAATGTTTAAAACCTTTTACAATATAATAATTTATTTTTATAACGGTTTTTTAGTAATTGTTCCAGCTTTTCTTGGATAAGTCTTAGAACATGGATTTAATTTTTTAACTTCAACTATATTATGCTTAAGATCTGTTTCTTCTATAGAAACTTCTATTATTTCTTTAAGTTCTCCACCTAATGTCTTAATTGCATTAGTTGCATTTTTAAGTTCTTCATCAACAGATGGACCCTTTAATGCTACAAAATATCCATCTTTCTTTACATATGGCATACAATATTCAGATAAAACTGCCATATTAGCTACAGCTCTTGATGTTGCAACATCAAATTTTTCTCTTAATTCTGGTTTTCTTGCTCCATCTTCTGCTCTTGAATGAATAGTTGTAACATTCTTCAATCCAAGTTCTCTTACAACTGTATTTAAATAATTAATTCTCTTATTTAATGAATCTAAAAGGGTTACCTTAACATTAGGATTCATTATTGCTATTGGTAATCCTGGGAAACCAGCTCCAGTTCCAACATCTATTATTGTTTTAGCATTTTTTATAGCATCTGATTTAAAAGCCTTAATACAATCTATAAAATGCTTTTTTATAACTTCCTCATCATCTGTAATAGCTGTTAAATTAATTTTTTCATTCCACTCTTGAAGAAGTCTCATATATTTTATAAATTGCTCATATTGTAATTCTGTTAATTCTAAACCTGCTTCATTTGCAGCTCTTTTCATTAAATCAAAAAATTTCATGTTATCCCTCCTGATTCTTCTTCTTATATTGATGTTCTAAATAAATAAGTAATACAGATATATCAGCTGGTGAAACTCCTGATATTCTTGAAGCCTGACCTATACTAACAGGTCTTATTGCACTTAATTTTTGAATTGCTTCAACTCTTAATCCTTTTACATCATTATAATCTATATTTTCAGGCAATAATTTTTTTTCAAATTTTTTGAATTGCTTTACTTGATCTAATTGGCTGGCTATATATCCTTCATACTTTGCTATAATATTTACTTGCTCTCCAATATCATCTGTATAATTAGGCCTTTCTA
This sequence comes from uncultured Clostridium sp., assembly GCA_900540255.1. GTDB lineage: Bacteria > Bacillota > Clostridia > Clostridiales > Clostridiaceae > Clostridium. The sequence goes on along the minus strand of UQFE01000046.1, from coordinate 15,265 downwards.
AATCTAAAGGTGCTAACATAAAATAATCCAATTCAGGTCTCTTAACTAATTCATACATACTTATAGGCTTCTTTAATTCTGTTGAATTAAGACTAACTAAAAATTCATTATTTTCTTTTTTATTAGTTATTTGTAAGTTCTTTAATCTCTCAACTTCATTTTCTATATTAGCTTTTCTAGTTAAGAATCTATTGTATCTTGCATCTGTAACTAACCCAACTCTTCTTCCTATTTCAGTTAATCTAAAGTCTGCATTATCTTGTCTTAATAACAATCTATATTCAGCTCTAGATGTCATCATTCTATAAGGTTCATTTGTTCCCTTTGTAACTAAATCATCAATTAAAACTCCAATATATGCATCAGAACGAGTTAATATCATTGGCTCTTCACCTTTAATTTTTAATGCTGCATTAATTCCTGCAACTAATCCTTGTGCAGCAGCTTCTTCATATCCAGAACTTCCATTTAACTGACCAGCTCCATATAAGCCTTCTATAGTTTTAAACTCTAATGTTGGTTTTAATTGCATTGGATTAATTGAATCATATTCAATTGCATAAGCAGTTCTTAAAAATTCTACATTTTCAAGTCCTTCTAATGTTCTATACATCTTAATTTGAACATCTTCTGGTAATGATGATGACATTCCACCAACATACATTTCTAAGGTATCTTCACCTTCTGGTTCAATAAATATTTGATGTCTATTCTTATCTGGGAATTTCATAACCTTATCTTCTATAGATGGACAATATCTAGGACCTACCCCTTCAATACTTCCATTATATAATGGTGATCTTCCTATATTTTCTTTTATAATATTATGTGTTTCTTCATTAGTATAAGTTAACCAACATGAAACTTGCTCTCTTTCTAACTTATCATTCATAAATGAAAATGGTACTATTTTTTCATCACCAGGTTGTTCTATCATTTTTGAAAAATCTACTGATTTTCTATTGATTCTTGCTGGCGTACCAGTTTTAAATCTTCTCATTTCTATTCCAAGATCCATTAAGTGTTGAGTTAATTCATTAGCTGGTGCTAAACCATTTGGACCACTATTATAAATTACATCTCCAATTATTACTTTTGCTCTTAAATATGTACCTGTTGTTAAGATAACTGACTTACAATTGAAGAATGCTCCATTTTTAGTTAAAACACCAACAACTTTTCCATCCTTAACTTCAACATCAATAACTTCAAGCTGTCTTACCTCAAGGTTTTCTTCACTTTCTAAAATATTCTTCATTCTATTTTGATATTTTTTTCTATCAGCTTGTGCTCTTAATGAATGTACTGCTGGCCCCTTTGATGTATTAAGCATTCTTGATTGAATAAATGTTTCATCTATATTAATTCCCATTTCACCACCAAGTGCATCAACTTCTCTTACTAAGTGCCCCTTAGCTGTTCCTCCTATGTTAGGATTACATGGCATTAATCCAATTGCATCTAGGTTTATTGTACATACTAATGTTTTTAACCCCATTCTTGCTGTTGCTAACCCTGCTTCACAACCAGCATGACCTGCACCAACTACAACTACGTCGTATTCTCCTGCATTATATCTCATTTTTTCACTCCTACTTTCCGACACAGAAATCTCCAAATATCTTATTTACTAAGTCCTCTTCTAATTCATCACCAGTAATTTCATTTAAAGCTCGTAATGCTGAAGTTACAAAAATAGATATTAAATCTAAATATTCATTCATTCTTACTTTACTTAATGCCATTTCAGCATTTTCTAATGCTCTAAATAAAGCTTGCTTATGTCTTGAATTAGATATAATTAGACTTTCTGTATCAATTTTTCCACTAAAGAATAAATCTTTTATAGTATTTTTTAAATCTCCTAATCCAATTTCTTCTTTAGCTGATATTTTTATTATGTTATCAAAATTACTTATTATGTTTTCATCTATTTTTGATTCTAAATCTATCTTATTTAATATAACTACACATTTTTTATCGCCAACAGAATCAATAATTTCTTTATCTTCATCATCTAATTCTCTTGATGAATCTAAAACTAATAATACTAAATCAGCTTCTTGAATCTTTTCTCTTGATCTTTCAACTCCAATTTTTTCTACAATATCTTCAGTTTCTCTAATTCCTGCTGTATCTATTATTTTAACTGGAATTCCATCTAAATTTATGTACTCTTCAATTATATCTCTTGTTGTTCCTGCAATATCAGTTACTATTGCTCTTTTTTGTCTTAACAATGCATTTAATAAAGATGATTTTCCTACATTAGGCTTACCTACAATTGCTAAACTTAATCCTTCTCTAATTAATTTTCCTTCATCTGCACTTTTAAGAAGTGAATTCATTTCATTTATAGATTTTTCTAAGCTTTCGGCAACTTTTAATGGAATACTTGGGTCTATTTCTTCATCATCTTCAGTAAAATCTACTGCAAATTCAACTAATGCTAATATGTTAAGCATATATTCTCTTAACTTATTAATTTCTCTTGATAAATATCCATTACTTTGCATTAATGCTGATTTCATTGCTAAATCAGTTTTAGCCGTTATTATATCCATAACAGCTTCAGCTTGAGATAAATCAATTCTACCATTTAAAAAAGCTCTTTTTGTAAATTCTCCTGGTTCAGCTAGTCTTGCCCCAGCTTTTATTACTGTTTCTAAAACTTTATTAGTTGAAACAACTCCACCATGGCAATTAATTTCTATTGTATCTTCTGCTGTAAAACTTTTAGGCCCCTTCATAAAACTAATAATTACTTCATCAATAAGTTCATTAGTTTCTACATCATAAATATGTCCATACTTCATAGTATAAGATTTCATATTTTTAATATCATCATTGCTTTTAGGTTTAAATATCTTTGATGCTATATCTAATGCTTTATCTCCTGATATTCTAATAATTGCAATACCACCTTCACCTAAAGCAGTAGCTATGGCACATATTGTATCAAATTCTTTCATTTATTAGTCCTCCGGATTTTCCGTTTTTTTAATTATTATGCCCTATTTTCGCTATTATTCATTTTACATAACTATTTTATATAAGTCAAAATTATAAAAAATAATAAGAGAAGACCAAAATTGGTCTTCTCTTATTATTTTTTTAAACTTATTATTACTCTTCTAAAAGGTTCTTCACCTTCACTGTAAGTTATAATATCATTAAATTCTTGCAATGTAGAATGAATAATTCTTCTTTCATATGGATTCATAGGTTCTAATTTATATGGTCTTTTAGATTTTCTTACCTTATAAGCAACCTTTTGAGCAACTTTTATTAAGGTTTCTTCTCTCCTTTTTCTATAGTTTTCAACATCTAACACAACTTTCTTATAAATATTGTTATGATTTTTGTTTACTACTAAAGATAATAAATATTGAAGTGAATCTAAGGTTTCCCCCCTATAACCTATTATTAATCCCATTTTTTCACCACTTAAATTAACATTTATAATATCATTTTCTTCTTTAATATTAATTTCAGCTTTTATATCCATAGATTTTAATACATCTGTTAAAAACTTTTCAACTTCATCTATGGCACTTTTCTTTTTAGTTATTTTAATTCTTGCAGGTTTATTACCTATTAAATTGAATATTCCCTTACTACCCCCATCAATTATCTCAATGTCGACTTCTTCCTTTGTAAGCTTCAATTCATTTAATGCATTTTTTAAAGCCTCATCAACTGTTTTACCAGTCATTTCAATTGTCTTCATACCCTTTTCACCACCTATAAAATTGATAGTTATCTCTTTTTAGTTTTTGGTGTAGCTTTTTTAGCCTTTTGAATTTTAGCTTGTGCTTCTTGCTCTTCTTTAACTTTTTTCTTTTGCATAGCTGGACGATAATTTAAGAAATATGTTTGAATTAATTGAATTATTCCTCCAGTGATCCAATAAAGTATTAATATTGGTTGAAATTGAAGAGCCATGAATCCCATCATACCTGACATCACTATATTCATAGTACTCATATTCATACCACCTTCTTGTTGTGGCATTGATTTACTTAATAATAGAGATGGAATATACGTACTTAACGCTGCTAATATAGCAAGAATTATAGAAACAAATCCTATTCCTTTTGGATAAGCAAATATATCTGGAATAAATAAGAATGATGTATCTGCTCCTGGTGTTGCTTGTATATTTCTAAATACTCCATATAAAGCAAATAATATAGGTAATGGTAATAATGATGGTAAACATCCACCAAACATACTAACATTATTTTCCTTCATTAATTTAGAAGTTTCTAATTGTAACTTCTGAGGATCATTTGCATACTTCTTTTGAAGTTTTTGCATTTCTGGTTGAATTTCTTGCATTTTTGCATTTGATTTTGTTGCCTTGATATTAAGAGGTAATATTAATAATCTTATTATTGCTGTAAATAAAACTATTGCTAATACATAGGAAACTCCTTCTGCATTCTCTGATACCCCTAATGATACAATTAAACTATGTAAAGCATCGAACATTTTCGTCATTACATTTACAATTGCACTCCACATTTTAATAGCCTCCTTATTTTACAGGGTCATATCCTCCATTTTTATTAAAAGGATTACACCTTAAAATTCTCATTATAGATAAAAATCCTCCTTTAAGTACACCATATTTAGTAATTGCTTCTACTGCATACTGTGAGCATGTAGGAACAAATATACATCTTCTAGGCCTCATAGGAGAATAATATTTTTGATATAGCTTTATAAACTTTAAAAGCAAATTTTTCATTTCAAATATATTCCTGCCTTTTTCAATAAGTTTATCATAGCTGCTTCTACATCGCTATATTTTTTTTCATTTATAGCACTTCTAGCTACGAAAACAAAATCATATCCAGGCTTAATGTCATTAACATTTAACCTATAGCTTTCATATATAAGTCTTTTACTTCTACTTCTAACTACACTATTTCCAACTTTTTTACTTACAGAAATACCTAATTTATTATATAATTCATTTTCTTCAGTAATATTTTTCTTATTATTAAAAACATATAAAACTAATAACTTGTTTGCATAAGACTTTCCTCTTCTATAAACAAGCCTAAATTCTTGGTTTTTTCTTAATTTATATATCATAAGTTTTAATAAACTCTCCTTAAAATTCCTGCACTTGCAGAAAAAAGGCCACAAAGTGCGGCCCTTATGCTGTTAATTTTTTTCTACCTTTTTGTCTTCTTCTCTTAAGAACAGTTCTTCCTGAAGCAGTGCTCATTCTTTTTCTAAAACCATGTTCTTTTTTTCTTTGTCTCTTTTTTGGTTGGTATGTCATGAACATTCGAAATACACCCCCTTTGAGTGATTTATTTATAGTAAAAACTATATTTCTCAATTTAAAGTTACCTTATCATTATATATATTTCCCTTTTTACTGTCAATATGAATTAACTTGTACAAAACTGTTGATAATTTTATTCACAGTTTAAAAATTGTGGATAACTTATTGATAATTTATGAACTTTTATGCTATTATTAAATATACATGTGAATAAATATGTGAATAACTTAACTTATCCACATTTGTGGATTAATCTGTGTATAACTTGTTCAATATTTCTTAATAACTATATATTTATGTAGTTATTATTATCAAAAATAGGGCATTTATTCGCTGTCAATAATATCTATGTTTATAAAATTTAAAACTGTGGATAACTATAATGTAATTAAGTTATCTACATCTACCTGTGAATATGTTATTAACTTTATCCACTTTATCAACATCAGCTTGTCTCTGTTAATAACTTTGTTGATAACCTGTTAATAACTTTTTAAAATTTCTTTTTTTGGAGGATAGCTTAAATGGAAACTGAGCTTAAAGAATTATGGGAAAAAACCCTAAATATAATAAAAGGCGAGTTAACTGAAGTTAGCTTTAATACTTGGATTAAAAGTTGTGAGCCAATATCCATATCATCAAATACTATAATCATCAGTGTTCCTAATTCCTTCACTCAAGATATATTGGAAAAAAGGTATAAAGATTTAGTTATAAATTCAATTGAAGCTGCATGCTCGAAAACCTATGAATTAGAGTTTGTAATTGCTTCTGAACTACAAGAAGTAGAAGAAAAAAATGAAGAAAATAAAAATACTAGTAAAAAAGATGGAATTTCAGTTACTGTAAATGACGAAATGTCGAGTACGTTAAATCCAAAATATACTTTTGATTCATTTGTAATTGGTAATAGCAATAGATTTGCCCATGCAGCTTCTCTTGCTGTTGCTGAATCTCCAGCTAAAGCTTATAATCCTCTTTTCATTTATGGAGGAGTGGGACTAGGAAAAACACATTTAATGCATGCAATTGGACATTATATTCTTCAAAATAATCCAAATGCAAAAGTTGTTTATGTTTCGTCAGAAAAATTTACTAATGAACTTATAAATGCAATAAAAGATGATAAAAACGAAGAATTTAGAACTAAATATAGAAGTGTAGATGTCTTATTAATAGATGATATTCAATTTATTGCCGGTAAAGAAAGAACTCAAGAGGAATTTTTCCATACATTTAACACTTTACATGAAGCAAATAAACAAATAATTTTATCTTCTGATAGACCCCCTAAAGAAATTCCAACTTTAGAGGATAGATTACGTTCAAGATTTGAATGGGGCCTTATTGCTGATATTCAAGCACCAGATTTTGAAACTAGAATGGCTATTTTAAAGAAAAAAGCCGATGTAGAAAAATTAAATGTACCTAATGAAGTTATGGTATATATAGCAACAAAAATAAAATCTAATATTAGAGAGCTTGAAGGTGCTTTAATTAGAATAATAGCTTATTCATCTTTAACGAATCGTGAAGTTACTGTAGATTTAGCAACAGAAGCTTTAAAAGATATAATTTCAAATAAACAGAACAAAAGCATAACTATAGATCTTATTCAGGACGTTGTAGCCACTTACTTTAATTTAAGAGTTGAGGACTTGAAATCACAGAGAAGAACAAGAAATGTAGCATATCCTAGACAGATAGCTATGTATTTAAGCAGAAAGCTTACAGATATGTCACTACCTAAAATTGGTGAGGAATTTGGTGGTCGTGATCATACTACTGTAATTCACGCTTATGAAAAAATATCAGAAAGCCTAAATAAAGACGAAAGCTTAGAACACACAATAAATGATATAACAAAAAAACTAACTCAAAAATAATCAACAACTGTACATAATAACTAGTGAATAGTTTGTGGATAACTTATTTTTTCGTCTTTGGCTGTGGATACTGTGGATAAGTCTGCGATTTTATCAACAACTTATCCACAGTATTTTTTACACGAAATTTGTTATAAAATCAGGCTTGTGGAAAGTTATCCACATATCCACAAGCCCTACTACTACTACTATTATATTTATTATATATATATTATCTATTTATAGTGCATAATTCCATGTGCATAACTGTGTATAACTTAGGAGGTAAGATTATGAACATAATATGCTCAAAGCAAAAATTACAAGATGGAATTTCTATTGTAACAAAAGCAATAACAGGAAAAACTACAATGCCTGTATTAGAAGGTATTTACATTCAAGCAACTAAAGAAGGTTTAACTTTAATTGGTTCAGATATGGATGTTAGTATAAAAACAAAAGTAGAAGCAGAAGTTTTAAAAGAAGGCAGTATTGTAATTGATTCAAAGATTTTTTCCGAAATAATAAGAAAATTGCCAAATTCAGATGTAAAAATAGAAATATCAGAAAATGATTTAGTCCAAATTAGTTGTGAAAAGTCAGTTTTTAATGTCGTTTTTATGAACGCTGCTGATTATCCATCTTTACCAAGCATAAACGAAGAACTTAGTGTAGAAGTTCCTCAAAATTTATTAAAAAATATGATAAAAGGCACATCTTTTGCAATAGCTCAAGATGAAGCAAGACCAATATTACAAGGTATTCTTTTTGAAGTTAAAGATAAAGAATTAAATTTAGTTGCATTAGATGGCTATAGATTAGCTGTTAGAAGTGAATTACTAGATGCTTATGACAACATTGAAGTAGTTATTCCAGGAAAAACTTTAAATGAAGTTTCAAAAATATTAGAAGATAATGGAGATATAATAAAAATTACATTCACAAATAATCATATATTATTTAATATTAACAACACTAAAATAATATCTAGATTATTAGATGGTAAATTTGTTAATTATATTTCACTTTTACCTCAGGAATATAAGTTATTAGTAAATGTTAAAAGACAAGAACTTCAACAAGGTATTGAAAGAGCATCGCTTATGGCAAAAGAAGGAAATAGTAATTTAGTTAGATTAGATGTTCAAGAAGATATTTTAGTTATAACTTCTAATTCTCAATTGGGAAAAGTGAGAGAAGAGGTTAATATAAATCTGCAAGGAGAAGGGATTCAAATTGCATTTAATTCAAGGTATTTATTAGACGTATTAAAAAGCATGGAAGAAGAAGAAATAGTTATTGAATTAACTTCAAGTGTTAGTCCGTGTGTGATAAAAGGAAAAAATAGTAATAATGCCAAATATTTAGTTTTACCAGTAAGACTAGTAAGATAGGAGGGACTTGTATAAAATTTGAATAAATATACAAGAAACGTTATGAATAAAATAGAAATTACAACAGAATTTATTAAATTAGATTCATTTTTAAAATTTTTAGGTGCAGTATCAATGGGTTCAGAAGCTAAAATGTTAATTTTAGATGAACTTATAAAAGTTAATGGTGAAATTTGCACACAAAGAGGGAAAAAATTATATAAAGGTGACATAGTTGAATTTAATGGGGAAAGTTACGAAGTAGTTTAAAGACTATTTTTCCCAGACTGCTTAACCTTATTAAGTTTAATATGTTATAATTAAAGGTGTTTAAGATGTTTATTAAAAGATTGCAAATGCTTAATTATAGAAATTATAATGTATTGGATATAAGCTTAGGTCCACATGTTAATGTTTTTATGGGTGATAATGCTCAAGGAAAAACTAATATATTAGAGGGCATATACTATTGTGCTTTTGCAAGATCTCATAGAACTTCAAAAGATAGAGAACTTATTAATTGGAATGCTGATAATGCACTTTTAAGTGTCTCTGTTGGAAGAGAAAGATTAGATAAGAGAATAGATATAAGCATTCTTAAGGACGGAAAAAAAGCAATACAAATTAACAAAATTAAAATTAAAAAAATAGGAGAGTTATTTGGAAATTTTAATGTTGTGATGTTTTCTCCAGAAGATTTAAAAATAATTAAAGATTCTCCTGGTGTAAGAAGAAAATTCATCGATATGGAATTATGTCAGTTAAATCCTAAATATTATTATAATCTTGTCCAATATAATAAAGTTTTAAATGAGCGAAATAGCATATTAAGAAATAAAAATATAAGTAAAGATATTTTAGATGTATATGATATGCAATTGGCTGAATTTGGATATAATATAATAATAGATAGATTAGAATATATTAAAAAATTAAATAAGTATTCAGAAAAAATACATTCAGATATAACTTCTGGAAAAGAAAAGATAGAATTTAAGTATACTAGTACTATTAAGGATTTAGAAAACATAAAAGAGAGTTTTTATTCACTATTAGAAAAAAATAGAGCTAGGGATTGCGAAAGAGGAATTACCTCTATAGGGCCTCATAGAGATGATTTTGTAGTTTTAATTAACGATATTGATACTAAAAGCTATGGATCTCAAGGACAGCAAAGAACAGCAGTATTGACTATTAAGTTTGCATCTTTAAAAATTATTAAGGAGCTTACTGGAGAACATCCAGTCTTGCTTTTAGATGATGTACTTTCTGAATTAGACTTTAGTAGAAAAAGATATATATTAAGTACAATAGGAGATATCCAAACAATTATTACATGTACTGGAATTGAAGATTTATATGAGTATTTGGATGATAAATCTAAAGTTTTTAAAGTTAAGGATGGGGAAATTCTTAACTAAAGGAGGAGTTCTTATGTTTTTACATTTAGGGGAAAACGTAGTAGTACCAATAAAGGATGTAATTGGTATATTTGATTTACAAACATCAATGTATAGTTCAGATACAATATCATTTTTAAGAATGGCTGAAGAAGATGGATTTGTTGAAAGAATTTCAAAGGAAAGTCCAAAATCATTTGTTATAGCAGAAGTTAATAAAATGAGTAAGGTGTATTTATCACCTATTTCGTCATCTACTTTAACTAAGAGAACAAATATTGATTATAATCCATAAGTCCAATATTTAGCCTTCATAGTTAAAAAATCAAAAATATAAGGAGGAGTTTATGTTGGAAGAGAATAAGCAAAGTTATGATGAAAGTCAGATTCAGGTTTTAGAGGGCTTAGAAGCAGTAAGAAAAAGACCAGGAATGTACATAGGTAGCACAAGTTCTAGAGGACTTCATCATTTAGTATATGAAATCGTGGATAATAGTATAGATGAAGCATTAGCTGGATTCTGTAAAAATATAGAAGTTTCAATAAATGAAGATAACTCAATTACTGTAATTGATGACGGTAGAGGTATGCCTGTTGGAATTCATCCTAAGATGGGAAAATCTACAGTTGAAGTTATAATGACTGTATTACATGCTGGAGGAAAATTTGGAGGTGGCGGATACAAAGTATCTGGTGGTCTTCATGGTGTTGGTGCTTCAGTTGTTAATGCATTATCTGAATATTGTGAAGTTACGGTTACAAGAGAAGGGCATGTATGGCAACAAAAATATTCAAGAGGGAATATTTTATGTGATTTAACTAAAATAGGTGATTCAGATGGACACGGAACAAAAGTTATGTTTAAGCCAGACCCTGAAATTTTCGAAGATACTATATTTGATTTTGAAGTACTTGCAAGCAGATTAAGAGAATTAGCTTTCCTTAACAAGGGAATTGCAATTACATTAATAGATAAAAGAGAAGAAGAAGAAAGAGTTGAAAAATATCATTATGAAGGTGGTATAAAGGAATTTGTTTCTTACTTAAACAGAAACAAAGAAGTTTTACATGAATCACCTATTTATGTTGAAGGCGAAAAAGATGGCATAATTGCTGAAATTGCACTTCAATATAATGATGGATATAATGAAAGCTTATATTCTTTTGCAAATAATATAGATACTATTGAAGGTGGAACTCACTTAGCAGGATTTAAGAGTGCATTAACAAGAGCAATAAATGATTATGCTAAGAGATTTGGACACATTAAAGATAGTGATAAAAACCTATCTGGAGATGACGCTAGAGAAGGGCTTACAGCAGTTGTTTCTGTTAAAATATCAGAACCTCAATTTGAAGGTCAAACTAAAACTAAGTTAGGAAATTCAGAAGTTAGAGGTGTTGTTGATTCTATAGTTGCTGAAGGGGTAAGTATTTTCTTAGAAGAAAATCCTGCAGTAGGTAAAATTATAATTGATAAAGCATTAATGGCAGCAAGAGCTAGAGATGCAGCAAGAAAAGCAAGAGAGCTTACTAGAAAATCAGTACTTGAAAGATCTACACTTCCAGGAAAGTTAGCTGATTGTTCATCTAAGGATCCTAAGGAATGTGAAATTTATATAGTCGAAGGGGATTCAGCCGGTGGTTCAGCAAAGCAAGGAAGAAATAGAAAGTTCCAAGCAATTTTACCGTTAAGAGGTAAGATATTAAATGTTGAAAAGCAAAGGTTAGATAGAATACTTAATTCTGAAACTATAAGATCTATGATTACTGCTTTTGGAGCAGGTATTGGAAAAGATTTTGATGAAGAAAAGTTAAGATATGACAGAATAATAATCATGACCGATGCCGACGTTGATGGAGCTCATATTAGAACTTTACTATTAACGTTCTTCTATAGATATATGAGACCACTTATAGATGGAGGTCATGTATATATAGCTCAACCACCATTATACAAAGTAAGCAAGGGTAAAAAAGAAGGGTATGCATATACTGAAGAAGAGCTTGCTAATCTTTTAGAGGAATTCGGTGGTAAGGATAATACTATAAGCATTCAAAGATATAAGGGTCTTGGAGAAATGAATGCAAGTCAGTTATGGGAAACAACTATGGATCCTGAACATAGAATCTTAAAGAAAGCAACTGTAAGTGACGCAATTGTTGCAGATGAAATATTCACTATATTAATGGGAGACAAGGTTGAACCAAGAAGAGAATTTATTCAAAAGAATGCTGGTAAAATAAGCAATTTAGATATTTAGTACTAAGAAGTTAGTATTAGTTGAGGTGAGTACATGAACTTAAATGAGGGAAAATTTATACATGTAGATATAAATAAAGAAATGAAACAATGCTACATTGATTATGCCATGAGCGTAATAGTTGGGCGTGCTCTTCCAGATGTAAGAGATGGTCTTAAGCCTGTTCATAGAAGAATTCTTTATGCAATGCAAGAATTAGGTTTAGAACCTAATAAGGGTTACAGAAAATGTGCCAGAATAGTTGGTGAAGTTTTAGGTAAGTATCATCCACATGGAGATACATCGGTCTATGATGCTTTAGTAAGAATGGCTCAAGATTTCTCAATGAGATATATGCTTGTTGATGGCCATGGTAACTTTGGGTCTGTTGATGGTGACAGTGCAGCCGCAATGAGATATACAGAAGCAAGAATGAATAAAATATCAGTAGAAATGCTTAGAGATATAAACAAAAATACTGTTGATTTTATGCCAAACTTTGATGGTGAAGAACAAGAACCGGTAGTATTACCATCAAGATATCCAAATCTTTTAGTAAATGGATCATCTGGTATTGCTGTAGGTATGGCAACTAATATACCTCCTCATAACTTAGGAGAAGTTATAGATGGAACTATAATGTTAATAGATAACCCAGAAGCTACAGGATTAGATATTATGACATGTATAAAGGGACCTGATTTCCCTACCGGTGGAATAATAATGGGTAAATCAGGAATAAGAGCTGCATATGAAACTGGAAAAGGTAAAATTGTAGTAAGATCTAAAACTGAAATAGAAGAGGAAAATGGAAGACATAGAATAGTAGTTACTGAAATTCCATATCAAGTTAATAAGGCTAAGCTTATTGAAAGTATTGCAGATTTAGTAAAAGATAAAAGGATTGTTGGAATATCTGACTTAAGAGATGAATCAGATAGAGAAGGTATGAGAATAGTAATAGAATTAAAGAAGGATGCAAATCCAAATGTAGTTTTAAATCTATTATTTAAGCATACAAAAATGCAAGATACTTTTGGGATTATAATGCTAGCATTAGTTAACAATCAACCTCAAGTTTTAAGCTTAAAGGAAATATTAAATAATTATATTAACTTCCAAAAAGAAGTTGTAACTAGAAGAACAATATTTGAATTAGAAAAGGCACAAGCAAGAGCTCATATTCTTGAAGGTTTAAGAATAGCATTAGATAATATTGATGAAGTAATAAGCATAATAAGAGGTTCAAAGACTAGTGAAATAGCTAAAAATACATTAATTGAGAGATTTGGATTATCTGAAAAGCAAGCAGTTGCTATCTTAGAAATGAGATTAAGAAGATTAACTGGTTTAGAAAGAGATAAGATTGAAGAAGAATACTCAGAATTAATGAAACTTATTGATTACTTAAACTCAATTCTTGCAAGTGAAGAAAAGTTATTAGGTGTAATAAAAGATGAATTACTTGAAATAAAGGCTAAATATAACGATGAAAGAAAAACTCAAATAGAAAAAGTTGTTAATGACATTGATATAGAAGATTTAATTCAAGAGGAAGAAACAGTTATTACATTAACTAATTCAGGATATATTAAGAGAATATCAGCTGATACATATTCTGCTCAAAGAAGAGGGGGCAGAGGTATTCAAGCAATGACTACAAAAGAAGATGATTTTGTAGAACATGTTTTAGTAACTTCTACCCATTCAGATGTGTTATTCTTTACTAATAGAGGTAGAGTATATAAGAAGAGGGCATATGAAATTCCTGATGCAGGAAGAACTGCAAAGGGAACTAATATCATAAATCTTATTCAAATAGAACAAGATGAAAAAATAGAAACTGTGTTAACTGTTAGAGATAATATTCATGATGGATATTTATTTATGGCAACTAAACATGGATTAGTTAAGAAAACTCCATTATCAGAATTTAAGAATTTAAGAAAGAGTGGACTAATAGCTATTAACTTAAGAGAAGGAGATGAACTTCTTAAGGTTAAGGTTACTAGAGGAGATGCTGATATTATAATAGTTTCTCAAGAGGGTAATGCAATTAAGTTTAATGAACAAGATGTAAGACCAATGGGAAGAACAGCATCAGGTGTTAAGTCTATGAATCTTAGAGAAAATGATATTGCTGTTTGTATGGATATAGCAGTTGATGATGAAGAATTATTAGTAATTAGTGAAAATGGATATGGTAAGAGAACTCCAGTAAGTGAATATAAGAGACAAAATAGAGGTGGAGTAGGTCTTATTACTTATAAAATTAGTGAAAAGACTGGTAAAGTTGTAGGTGCTATAGTTTGTAAGAATGATGATGAATTAATGCTTATAAATACAAGTGGCATAGCAATTAGAATAAATGTATCTGATATATCAGTAACTAGCAGATCTGCAATGGGTGTTAGATTAATGAGAACATCAGAAGAAGAAAAAGTTGTTGCTATTGCTAAAATTGCTAAAACTGGAGATGAAGAAAAAGATGAGCAATTATCTTTAGAAGCATGTGCAGATAATGAAGTTGTTGAAGCAAATAAAGATACTAGTTTAGATAGATTAGTAGAAGAATCGCAAAAAGAAGAAACAGAAGAATAAAAAATTCATAAATAACATTAAATAATAAACATAAATAATAAGTGATAAATTGTAAATACTATTTATAGTAAGTTATAATTTATCACTTATTTTTTGTAAAGTATTAAGTAAATATATAAATTCTATATACTCTAATCCTAGCGTGTCATTAATAGAAAAAGTGAGAATAAAATATAAAAATAGAGTAAATTAAGAATAATTTGATATAAATGAATAAAATGATAAAATTAAAAGTGAAGTTAATGTTAAGATAAAACACGTCGCTGATGACAAATGAGCAACACAAATTAATGAAATATTTAATTAAGTTCATTTGAGGTGATACAAATTCATCGCTTGATGAAAAGTCAAAAACTTTTTTAAAAAAGTTGTTGACAAGATAAAAGGGTGATGATAAGATAAAGAAGTCGCTTCGGTGCGACAGAATAAATGGTCTTTGAAAATTGAACAGAATATAGTTAAAGTAAACCAGCAATTCTTT
>UQFE01000045.1 GCA_900540255.1 uncultured Clostridium sp. | reverse complement strand
AGCCAGGATCAAACTCTCACTAAAAAGTTTAATCATTTGCTCAAATTACTTTGAGTCTTTGTTTTAAGACTCTCAAAAGAATTGCTGGTTACTTAATTTATATTCTGTTCAATTTTCAAAGATCATTTGCAATCACTTGACTGCTTATTCATAATATCATTTCTTTTTTCGACTGTCAACACTTTTTTTCAAAAAACTTTTTAAGTTTTTTGGATTGATAATCTATATTGTCTTGAGAAACTTTTTATTTTGTTCCCGACGACGTGTTTTATATTAACACGTTTAATATAAGTCAAATATTAAATATATTGAATTTTAAATGATTTATTTTATTTTTACTCATTTTTTCTACAAAATACTATTATTTTCTTATAATGATACACTAGGTAATGTTGGTGATTTATTTAATGCTTATACTTACTTTTTTATAAGTTTTTTATATTATTTAACTTAATATACTATATATTTTTCTCTTATATTTCATCATAATTAATCAATTATAATTTGATTATAAAAAAATAACCATATTTAATAAATTAATTTTATAAAAAATACTTAATCTTTAACTTAACTAATTAATATTTTTTATAAATTTCATTAAATATAGTTATATAAAAATATACTTCTATTATGAAAATAATATTTTAAATCTAAATATTCTTTACTATTTCCTTAAATTTATTTCCCCTAACTGCAAAATTAGGAAACATATCAAAAGAAGCACAAGCTGGTGATAAGGTTACAATATCTCCATCTACTGCAATTTCATTAGCTTTAATAACAGCTTCTTCTAAAGAATCAACAATAATACTAGGTATCTCTATTCCTTTTTCTTCTTTTAATTTATTAAAGGCAGATTGTATTAATTCTTTCGTATCTCCCATAAGAATTAATTGTTTTATAAACGGATACCCCTTTTCAGCTAATGGTTCAAATGGTATATGCTTGTCATATCCTCCTGCTATAAGTATTACCTTTCTTTCAAAAGCAAATAATCCAGCTAATGTTCTTGTAGGACTTGATGCAATTGAATCATTATAATATTTAACCCCTTTTATTTCTCTTACTAATTCGCATCTATGTTCTACCCCTACAAATGTTTCAGATACATATTTCATTGTTTCAATTTTAACATCATCTTTTGTTGCTATAAATGCAGCTAAATAATTTTCTACATTATGCATCCCCTTAATTACTATATCTTCTTTTTTACAAACCTCTTTGCCTTCTAGATATAAAACTTCATCTTTATAATATGCTCCATTAGGAATTACTCTTTTTGATGAAAATTCTCTAATTTGTGCTTTAGCTTCTTTTTCAAAATTATATGTTATTTCATTTTCTCTATTTACAACTAATACATTGTTTTCATTTTGATATAAGAATATATTTTTCTTTGCATCTATATATTCTTGCATATCCTTATGCATATCTAAATGATTTGGTGCTAAATTTGTAACAACTGCCACATCTATAGGTAAATCCATTGTCATAAGTTGAAAACTTGATAACTCTAGAACTACCATATCATCCTCTGTTATTTCTTCTATATTAGAAAATAAAGGAGTTCCTATATTTCCTCCTACCCATGTTTTATATCCCTGTTTTTCTAATAACTTAGATATTATAGTAGTTGTTGTAGTTTTTCCATCAGATCCTGTTATACCATAGATTTTCCCTTTACAGTATCTAACAAACTCTTCCATCTCTGAAGTTATATAAGCACCTTCATTTTTAGCTCGTACTAATGCATCACTATCTATTCTCATCGATGGAGTTTTAAAAACAACATCAAATCCAGTTAATTTTTCTAAATATCCATTACCTAGTTCTAACTTAACACCTTTTTCTTTAAATTCTTCTGCAATTTTTCCTAATTCCTTTTCCTCTTTCATATCAAAAGCTGTTACTTTAGCTCCTAATTTCACTAAAAAGTTTATTAAAGGAATATTACTTACTCCAATCCCTACAACAGCAACATTTTTACTATTAATAAAATCCTTAAACTCTTTAAAATTTTTCATTACTGCCTCCAATTTTAAACTATAATTTTGTTCTCATTTATAGCTATTAATAATTCTTTCCAATTATATAAATAATTATATCATTATAATTTCTTATATTCTATAAATATAAATCTTATATAATATAAAAAAGGCAGTAAGAAATAATTATTAATAATCATTTCTTACTGCTTATTAATTAAAACTCTAAACTCTTAGCAATAAAGTCTGTTAATTTACTAATTTCAACTCTTTCTTGAGTCATAGAATCTCTATGTCTTATAGTAACACATCCATCATTTTCAGTTTCAAAATCAACTGTAATACAGAATGGAGTTCCTATTTCATCTTGTCTTCTATATCTCTTACCAATACTTCCTGTTTCATCATATTCAACATTGAAGTTTTTAGCTAACATTGAATATACTTCATCAGCTTTATCTGATAACTTCTTAGATAATGGTAATACAGCTGCTTTATATGGAGCTAATGCTGGATGTAAATGCATAACTGTTCTTACATCTCCACCTTCTAATTCTTCTTCATCATAAGCATCTACTAAAAATGCTAAAGCAACTCTATCAGCCCCTAATGATGGCTCTATACAATATGGTATATATTTTTCATTAGTTGTTGGATCTAAATATGACATATCAGTTCCAGAATGCTCTGCATGTTTCTTTAAGTCATAGTCTGTTCTATCAGCTATTCCCCAAAGTTCTCCCCATCCAAATGGGAATAAATATTCTATATCAGATGTTGCATTTGAGTAAAATGATAATTCTTCTTCACCATGATCTCTCATTCTTAAAGAATCTGCATTTACTCCTAAGTTTAATAAGAAGTTCCAGCAGTAATCCTTCCAATATCCAAACCATTCTAAATCTGTTCCTGGCTTACAGAAGAATTCTAATTCCATTTGTTCAAATTCTCTTGTTCTAAATGTAAAGTTTCCTGGTGTAATTTCATTTCTGAAAGACTTACCTATTTGAGCTATACCAAAAGGAACTTTCTTTCTTGAAGTTCTTTGAACAGATTTAAAGTTAACGAATATACCTTGAGCAGTTTCTGGTCTTAAATATACTGTATTGGCAGAATCTTCAGTTATACCTTGGAAAGTTTTAAACATTAAATTAAACTTTCTTATATCTGTATAATTCATCTTTCCACACTTAGGACAAACAATATTGTTTTTAATTATGTATTCCATTAACTCTTCATTAGCCCATCCATCAGCTGTTGCCACTTCAACTCCACTTTCAGTCATATGATCTTCAACTAATTTATCTGCTCTAAATCTTGATTTACATTCCTTACAATCCATTAATGGATCTGAGAAACCACCAACGTGCCCTGATGCAACCCAAACTTCTGGATTCATTAATATAGCACAATCAACTCCAACATTATAAGGACTTTCTTGAACGAATTTTTTCCACCAAGCCTTTTTTACGTTGTTTTTAAATTCAACACCTAATGGACCGTAATCCCATGAGTTTGCAAGTCCTCCGTAAATTTCTGATCCTGGGAATATAAATCCTCTACTTTTACATAAAGCAACGATTTTATCCATAGTTTTTTCTACTGCCATTTCACTACCTCCATCATTGTGATAACCTTTTGACATTCCTGTCAAATTAAATTAACAAAATTTATTTTTTATAATAAAAAAAGCCTTATAACCACAAAGGGACGAAAATTAATTCCGCGGTTCCACCCTTCTTAGCTAAAGCTCAACTTTGCAAATTACACTCAAAAGCGCCCTTCATTTTAACTTTTTAATGATTTTCACCAGCCATCATCTCTCTAAAAAAAATATTAAAATTACTCCTCTTTTTCATCGTGTTTTATTAAATTATATATTAATTTTATCAAACAGCTTATAGATGTCAAGAAAAATTATATATTCTTTTATATAAAACAAAAGAGCTTTGTATCAACAGACATCATCTGCTCTTACAAAACTCTTAAAATAAAAATGGCTCCGCGAAGAGGACTCGAACCTCCAGCCTATCGGTTAACAGCCGAGTGCTCCACCATTGAGCTATCGCGGAATGTCATTGCATAATTTATTATATCAGCTTTTATATAAAATGCAACACTTTTTTTAAAATTTTTTATTTTTTATTTTAAATTTTACTTTTATTCTGCCATAAAACAATTTTATAGTTTTAAATAGGTCTTTAAATTCCCTAATAATGTAAAAAACCACCCAATGGTGGTTTTTTTATATTATTGGTTTATTGGTTTCATTGTTGGGAATAGTATTACATCTCTTATTGATGCTGAATCAGTTAAGAACATTATTAATCTATCTATTCCTATTCCTAATCCACCTGTTGGTGGCATACCAGTTTCTAATGCACTCATAAACTCTTCATCAATCATATAAGCTTCGTCATCACCAAGTTCTCTTTCTTTTTCTTGTTGAGCAAATCTTTCTCTTTGAACGATAGGATCATTTAATTCAGAATATGCATTACATAACTCTCTACCAAATACAAATCCTTCAAATCTTTCAGTGAACATTTCATTTCCTCTCTTTTTCTTTGTAAGAGGTGAAATTTCTACTGGATAATCTATAATGAAAGTTGGTTGTATCATATGCTCTTCACAGAATTCTTCATATAGCATATTTAATACTTCACCTTTTGTTACAGTATTTAATGGTTTAGAGAATTCTAAATGTTTTTCCTTTGCAATAGCTTGAGCTTCTTCATCAGAGTTTATTGTAGCAAAGTCAACTCCAGCATATTCCTTAACAGCATCAACCATAGTTATTCTTCTCCATGGCGGCATAAAGTCAATTTCAGTACCTTGGTAAGTAACCTTAGTAGTTCCATTAACCTTCTTGCATACTTCTGCAATCATATTTTCAGTTAATTCCATCATATCATTATAATCAGCAAAAGCTTGATATAATTCAATCATGGTAAATTCTGGATTATGTCTTACTGACATACCTTCATTTCTGAAAGTTCTTCCTAATTCATAAACTTTTTCAAATCCAGCAACAATACATCTCTTTAAGTATAACTCTGGAGCTATTCTTAAGAACATATCTAAATCTAAAGTATTGTGATGAGTTATAAATGGTCTAGCAGAAGCTCCACCAGCTATTGTTGCAAGCATTGGTGTTTCAACTTCTAAGAATCCTCTATTATCTAAGAATTCTCTTATTCCTTTAATTATTTGACTTCTCTTAATAAAAGTATCCTTAACTTCTGGATTAGTTATTATATCTACTTCTCTTTGTCTATATCTTAAATCTGGATCTTTTAATCCATGCCATTTTTCTGGAAGTGGCTTTAATGATTTACATATTAATTCTATTTCTTTAGCTTTAATAGATATTTCACCTGTTTTAGTTTTAAAAACTTCTCCAGTACAAGCCACCCAATCTCCTAGGTCATTAGTTTTATATTGCTTTAATGCTTCTTCTCCAACTTCATCAATCTTTATAAATAATTGAATTCTTCCATCTCTATCGTATATATCAGAGAAAACAACTTTTCCTTGTCCTCTCTTAGACATAATTCTTCCTGCAACTGTAACATCCTTGCCTTCTAATTCTTCAAAGTTATCCTTAACCTGTTGTGAACTATGAGTTCTATTAACCTTATATACGTCAAAAGGATCTTTTCCTACTTCTTGTAATTGAACTAGTTTTTCTCTTCTTAATCTTTCTTGCTCATTAAATTGAGACTCTAGTTCTTGTATATTCATTTCTTCAGTTGACATTCACTATACCTCCAATTAGCCTCTTCTTATTTCTAAGATTTCAAACTTACTTACTCCACTTGGAACTGTAACTTCCACTACATCTCCAACTTTTTTTCCTAATAATGCACTACCTACTGGTGATTCATTTGATATTTTAAAGTTCATAGGATCTGCTTCAGCTGAACCAACTATTGCATATTCAACTTCTTCATCAAATTCATAGTCCATAACCTTTACTATTGATCCTACTGAAACCTTATCTGTTGGTATTTCACTTTCATCAACAACAACAGCATTTTTTAACATATTTTCTAACTGAATTATTCTACCTTCATTAAAAGCTTGATCGTTTTTAGCTTCATCATATTCAGAGTTTTCACTTAAATCTCCATACCCTAAAGCTACTTTTATTTTTTCAGTAATTTCTTTTCTTCTAACAGTCTTTAAATATTCTAATTCTTCTTCAAGTTTTTTAATACCTTCGTAAGTCATTATATTCTTTTTTGTTTGACTCATAATCTTTCTCCCCTTCAAAGCTTTACTCTATTTTAACTCTTAAAATCTAATAAGCTTATTAATCTTAAAATCATTTTAAATATTATAAATCAGGCTATTTCATCTGTCAATAAAATAACTAACTATTTTCCTTCTTATAATTTAATAAGAAATATTACTTAATTCATTTCTATATTCTTTTAATATATTAAATACTTCCTCATTTGTTGATAAGGTATTTACTATATTTCTTAATTCACTACTTTTAGGTAATCCTTTTAGATACCAAGAAGTATGTTTTCTCATTTCTCTTACAGCTTTAAATTCACCATCATATTTTATAGCTAACTCATAATGTCTTAAACACATATCAATTTTCTCTTTTGCTGTAATAGGCAAAACATCCTGTCCTTTTAATGCCATTTCTATTTGATTAAATATCCATGGATTTCCCATGCTTCCTCTTGCAATCATTATTGCATCACATTGAGTAATTTCTTTCATCTTTAATGCATCTTCAGGAGTAAAAACATCTCCATTCCCTATAACAGGTATAGATACTGCTTTTTTTACTTTACTTATTATATCCCAATCTGCTTTTCCTTCATACATTTGCTTTTTAGTTCTTCCATGAATAGCAATTGCATCAGCTCCAGAATACTCCATCATCTTTGCAAATTCAACAGCATTAATATTATCATCATCATAACCTTTTCTAAACTTAACAGTAACAGGTTTATTAGAAACTTTTTTTATTTCACTTACTATTTCCCCAGCTAGTTTAGGATTTAACATCAATGCTGATCCTTCTCCATTTTTAGTTATTTTAGGCGCAGGACATCCCATATTTATATCTAAAATACATATATCATTCATATTATTAAAATGACTTTGAACAACTTCTGACATTATTTTAGGATCATTTCCAAAGATTTGAGCTGCAACTGGCTTTTCCTCATCTGCAATTCTTAATAAGCTTTTAGTATTTTCACTTCCATAATATAATGCTTTTGCACTTACCATTTCAGTATATACTAAGCCACATCCCATTTCTTTGCATAATCCCCTAAATGAAATATCCGTTACTCCCGCCATAGGTGCCAAGAAAACACTTTTATCAAAATTAAGGTTTCCTATTTTCATTTGTTTACTCCTTATTTTTATCGTAGATTATTCTTAACCCCTCTAATGTTAAACTAGAATCAACTTTATCTATAACATCTGTTGATTTAGCTATTAAATTAGCTAATCCTCCAGTTGCAATTACATATGGATTTTCATAACCCATTGCAACCATTTCTTTTTTTATCTTATTAACTATATATTCTACTTGCCCTATATATCCATATAATATACCGGCTTGCATACTTGAAACTGTGTTCTTACATATTATACTTTTAGGCAGTTCTAATTCTACCCTTGGTAATTTGGCTGCTCTTTCAAATAAAGCATCCGAAGAAATTCTTACACCTGGACAAATACATCCACCTAAGTAATTTCCTGCTTCAGTAACAGCACAATAAGTAGTTGCCGTTCCAAAATCAATTATAATTACATCTCTTCTGTATATTTCATGAGCAGCTACTGCATTTACAATTCTATCCGCTCCAACTTCCTTAGGATTATCATATTTAATATTTATTCCAGTCTTTACTCCTGGTCCAACGATTATAGGGTCTATATTAAAACTCTTTTTAACCATATTTTCTAATGAGTGCATTATATTTGGTACAACTGACGATATTATTATTCCTTTTACTTCCTTTGGATTTAAATCATTTTGATGGAATAATTGTATCATTTGAATTCCATATTCATCTGAAGTTTTTTTTGAATCAGTAGAAATTCTCCATCCAGCTATATATTCATTATCCTTGTATACTCCTATAACTATATTGGTATTCCCCACATCTACCAGTAGAATCATAAACGCGCACCACCTTAACATAATTAAAGCAGCCCTAAAGCTGCTTTTATTGTACTATTAAACAGTAATTAAACTAATAATTTAATTTTAACAATTACATATTATTTGTCAAGTGTTGTAAATTTTAAATTTTAGAATAATCCTACAATTTCACCATTCTCCAAAATATCCATTTTATTAGCTGCAGGAACCTTTGGCAATCCAGGCATAGTCATAATATCACCTGTTAATGCAACAATAAACCCTGCTCCATTAGAAACTCTAACTTCTTTTACTGTAATATCAAATCCTTCTGGTCTTCCTAACAAGGCTGGATTATCAGATAATGAATATTGTGTTTTTGCCATACAAATTGGTAACTTATCTAACTCAAATTTTTCAAGCTCCATTATTTGTCTATTAGCTGCCGGTGTATAATTAACATTACTTGCTCCATAAATTTCTTTAGCAATAGTTAATATTTTTTCCTTAATGCTCTTATTTTCATCATATAAAACTTTAAAATTTGATTTTTCATTTTCTAATATATTATTTACTATATTAGCTAATTCTAATCCACCTTCTCCACCTTTAGCCCAAACATCACTTAATGTTACTTCAACATTTAAATTTTTACAAAAATCCTTTATAAAATTAATTTCTTCATCTGAATCTGTTACAAATTTATTTATAGCAACAACAACAGGAATATTAAATTTTTGCATATTTTCTATTTGCTTTTCTAAGTTTACAATCCCTTTTGCTAATGCTTTAACATTTGGAACATTTAATTCTTCCTTTTTAATTCCACCATGATGCTTTAAAGCTCTCATAGTTGCAACTATAACTACGCAATCAGGTTTTAAGTTTCCATATCTACATTTTATATCTAAGAATTTTTCAGCACCTAAATCTGCTCCAAATCCTCCTTCTGTAATTACTACTTCTCCTAATTTTAATGCCATTTTAGTTGCTAATATAGAATTACATCCATGAGCTATATTTGCAAATGGACCTCCATGAATTATTGCTGGAGTATTTTCTAAAGTTTGAACTAAATTAGGTTTAACTGCATCTTTCATTAAAAGTGCCATGGCCCCTTGAACATTAAGTTGTTTTGCATAAATAGGATTTCCATCTAAATCATATGCTATTAATATATTTCCCATTCTTTTTTTAAGATCACTTAAACTTGTTGCTAAACAAAGAATAGCCATTATTTCTGATGCAACAGTTATCATGAATCCATCTTCTCTTAAAAATCCATTAACTTTTCCACCCATACCAACAACTATATTTCTTAATGCTCTATCATTCATATCCATGACTCTTTTAAATATAATTCTTCTTGAATCTATTCTTAAATCATTTCCTTGATGAATATGATTATCTATTGCTGCACATAATAAATTGTTAGCAGTAGTAATCGCGTGCATATCACCTGTAAAATGTAAATTTATATCTTCCATAGGTACAACTTGAGCATATCCACCACCAGCAGCACCACCTTTTACCCCAAACACTGGCCCTAAAGAAGGCTCTCTTAATGCAATAATTGCTTTTTTTCCTGTTTTACATAATGCTTGCCCTAACCCAACTGTAACAGTAGATTTTCCTTCTCCTGCTGGCGTTGGATTTATTGCTGTAACAAGTACTAACTTTCCATCTTCCTTATTCTTGTTTTTATTTAATACATCTAATGAAATCTTACATTTATATTTTCCATATAGCTCTATATCGTCTTCAGTTAAATTTAATTTTTCTGCAATTTTTACTATTGGTTCCATCTTTGCTTCTTGAGCTATTTGAATATCACTTTTCATATTATTAACCCCCTTTAATATTTTAAATTAAAATTATATTTAATTATATCACTATAATTCTCCTTTTTAAATATACTCTATATACTGCCACATTACTACTTTTATATTTTTCTTACTTTTTTCATATTATATAACATAAAAAAACTACAACTAACTTATTTAATAAGTTAGTTGTCATCATTTTAACAAATGCTTTTAATTAGCATCAAAAATCATTTCAAATTCTTTTCCATCAATCTTTTCTTTATCAAGTAATTCATTTGCTACTGCATGAAGCTTATTTATATTAGTTTTAAGAAGTTCTTCTGCCCTATCATATGCAACTTCAATAAATATCTTAACTTCCTTATCTATTTCAGCTCCTATTTCTTCACTAAAGTTTCTTCCTCTTCCAAGATCTCTTCCTAAAAATACTTCATTATTATCAGAGCCATATGAAATAGTTCCAATTTTATCACTCATTCCATATTCCATAACCATAGCTCTTGCTATTGAACTTGCTCTATCAATGTCATTTTTAGCCCCTGTACTTATATCTCCTAAAATTAACTTTTCAGCAACTCTACCACCTAAAAGGCCTACCATTTCATCTTGTAATTTTTCCTTAGAAGTATATGCTCTATCTTCTGTTGGTAAATGCATGGTATATCCACCTGCCATGCCTCTTGGTATTATACTAATTTCATGAACTGGATCAGAATGTTTTAAACATTTCATTACAACAGCATGACCAGCCTCATGATATGCTGTAAGCTTTCTATCATGCTCACTAATAGCTCTGCTCTTCTTTTCTGGCCCTGCAATAACTCTAGTTATTGCTTCTTCAAATTCATCCATTCCAATTGCCTTTTTATCTTTTCTAACTGCTAAAAGCGCTGCTTCATTAGCTAAATTTTCTAAGTCAGCTCCACTAAATCCTGGTGTTCTTTTAGCTAATACTTCTAAATCTACATCAACAGCTAAGGGTTTCCTTTGTGTATGAACTTTTAAAACTGCCTCTCTTCCTTTTCTGTCAGGTCTTTGAACAACTATTTGTCTATCAAATCTTCCTGGTCTTAATAATGCTGGGTCAAGAATATCTGGTCTATTGGTTGCTGCTATCATTATTATACCTTCATTAGCACCAAAGCCATCCATTTCAACTAATAATTGATTAAGAGTTTGTTCTCTTTCATCATGGCCTCCACCAAGCCCAGCACCTCTTTGTCTTCCTACTGCATCAATTTCGTCAATGAATATTAAAGCTGGTGAATTTTTCTTTGCCTGTTCAAATAAGTCTCTAACCCTAGATGCTCCAACTCCAACAAACATTTCAACAAAATCAGAACCTGATATACTAAAAAATGGCACACCAGCTTCTCCTGCAATAGCTTTAGCTAACAAAGTTTTTCCTGTACCAGGAGGTCCAACTAATAAAACACCCTTAGGTATTCTTGCTCCCATTTCAATATATCTAGATGGTGCCTTTAAGAAATCTACTATTTCTTCTAATTCTGCCTTTTCTTCATCAGCTCCAGCAACATCATCAAAAGTTACCTTTTTAGCATCTGGAGATAACATCTTAGCTCTACTCTTACCGAAATTCATTACTCCTTTTCCACTTCCACTACCTTGTGATTGTTGTGTAAAAAAGAAAATAAATACTACAAATAATAATATTATCATCCCCATAGGAATTATAGTAAGCCATGCACTATTATTAGATGGTGCTACATATTCTATTTTTATATCATTTTTTGCATATTGACTATTTAACATTTCTATCATTGAATCTGGTGCATAAACAGTAAAATTCGTTTTATCTTTTGTCTGTCCAGTAACGAGCATCTTATCGGGATCAACTCTTACACTTTCAATTTCATCATTTATCCACTTTTGTTGGAACTCACTAAATACTATTCTATCAGAACTACTTTCTCCATTTAAAAGAAATGATGCAGCAAAAAATAATAATATTATAGCTATTATCCAAACAGTAGCACTTGAATATTTTTTCATTCAAGGCCCTCCTTTCTTATAGTCTTATTATCTTAATTTTTAACTACTAATTATTTTTCATACACTTCTCTTTTTAATATTCCTATAAAAGGTAGGTTTCTATATTTTTCAGCATAATCTAATCCATACCCAACTAAAAATTCATCTGGTGTTTCAAATCCAATGTATTTACAATCTATGTCTACTTTTCTTCTAGACGGTTTAGTTAATAATGATGCTATTTCTACTGAACTAGCATTTCTAGTCTTTAAATAATTTAATAAATAACTTAATGTAACTCCACTATCTACTATATCTTCAACTATTAATATATGTTTTCCTGAAATTTCACTATCTAAATCTTTTAGTATTCTTACTACTCCAGTAGTTTCAGAAGAACTTCCATAACTAGATACTGCCATAAAATCAATTTCACATGGTATAGTTATATTTTTTATTAATTCTGAAGCAAATATTACTGACCCCTTTAAAACCCCTACTACTAATAAATCTTTTCCCTTATAATCTCTACTAATTCTTTCTGCTAATTCCTTTGTTTTAGCTTCAATAGCTTCTTTACTAATTAACACTTCTCTTATATCTTGTAACATAAATTTTATCCCTTTCTACTAAACGCTATTTTTAATATTTTTTTAGTATCCTTAGTTATTTTAAATTTTTGTGATGTTTTACATCCTACAACCCATGAAATTTCATCATCAAAGCATACAATTGGTATCTCATCTCTATCATCTCTTGGAATTTTTAAATCCATAAAAATATCTTTAATCTTTTTACTACCATTCATTCCTAAAGGAACAATTTTATCTCCATCTTTTCTATGTCTGATTAAAATATCTCTTTTTATCTTATCATAATCAAATAGCTTTATTAAGTCATTTTTAGGGAATTTTTCCTTACCATTGTTGTCTATAACTTGGAATTTTATTTCATAATCTTCAAAGTAAATATTATTTGAAAATTCTTCTTTTTTTATCAATACATTATTATTGTTATTTTTATTTTTACTTTGATTTGACTTAAATATAATATCACCATATAAATTTTCACATACTATGTTATTTGTTAAATTTATTTTTTTTCCAGTTGAATTTTTAGATAAACTAGTAATTTGATTTATATGTTTCATTTCAAAATTTTCATGAGAATTCGAAATATTTTTAAATGCCATAATTATTACTCTAGAAATTATAGAATCCATTTCATCCTTAAATAATTCCTTTTTTATAATTAGTTCATTAATTTTAGTTTTACAATATTTATTGTAGCACCTTTTGGAATATTCTTCTATAAATTCATTATCTTTTTGTAATAATAATACCATCCTATTTAATGTTTCAACTATGTCATCATTAAAATGTTCCTTCATATAAGGAAGTATATCCAATCTAACTCTATTTCTACTATAAATTCTTTCATGGTTACTTTTATCTATTCTAGGATTTAAGTTGTTTTCTTTGCAATAATCTTCTATCTCATTTCTTTTTAAACATAATATTGGTCTTATGATTCCATCTTTTCTTTTTGATTTTATACCAGTTAATCCTTCTAGCCCTGTACCTCTCATCATACGCATAATTACTGTTTCTGCTTGATCATTTTCATTATGCGCTACTGCAATTTTATTATAACTATGCTCTTTCCTTATTTCTTCAAATGCCTTATATCTTTCGTTTCTTCCTGCTACTTCTAAAGAAACTCCTTCTTTGTTTGCAACACATTCTATATCTATTCTTTTGACATAATAATTTATTCCTAATTCACTACATAATCTAATTATATATTCTTCATCTTTATCAGATTCATCACCTCTTAACATATGATTTATATGTATTGCACCTAATTCTATATCAAAAACCTCTTTTAATTTATACAATATATGTAGCATACATACTGAATCTGGCCCTCCTGATAAAGCTATTAGTACTTTATCTTGCTTTTCAATAAGTTTATTATCATTTATATAATTTGTAACTTTATTTAACACTTATTTTCTCCTATTTGTTTAATATATAAATATATAATACATTTACTGTATTTTAATGTAAACATTCTATATTATTAATTCTTTACATTTATTTAATTTTTAAATCTATAATTATTAATAAAAGTGCTCAAAGGAGCACTTTTATTAATAAGTTGAATATAGTTTTGATACCACTACTGTCATATCATCTAAAACTCTGCCATCACATCTCTTTTTAGCCATTTCTAAAATTTCTCTTGCTAAAATTTCTGGATTAACTTGCTCCGCTTTTAAATAATCAACTATCCAAGAATATTCACCAACATTATCTTTATTTGTGTCTATAACTCCATCACTAATAGTTACTATTATGTCACCATTTTTAACCTTTTTTCTTATAGGAGTTACATCCATATCATCAACAATTCCAAAAGGTAAACTTGAGCTTTTTATAACTTCAACATCTTTTCCCCTT
Organism: uncultured Clostridium sp.; assembly: GCA_900540255.1. Taxonomy (GTDB): domain Bacteria; phylum Bacillota; class Clostridia; order Clostridiales; family Clostridiaceae; genus Clostridium. The sequence continues at coordinate 2,541 of UQFE01000045.1, read as the reverse complement.
TTAATAAAACTCATACTAGCTCCTACTTTTAGAAATTGAACTTCCCCTGTATATAAATCTATAGAATTCATATCTAATGTAGTAAATTTCTCATCTTCATTAAATTTCATTCCCATAATTGAATTTACTGCATTTAACATTGTGTTTTCGCTAAATCCACCCTCATTAAATTTTTCTATTAATTCTATTGCAGCTTCACTTTCTAATCCAGCTTCTGGTCCCGAACCCATTCCATCACTTAATATAGTTACATATTCACCTACTTTATTTTTTCCAAAACTATAACTATCCCCTGAATACTTTTCCCCATCTTTAACATTAAAAGACACAAATGAGGAAACATTATATTTATAAGTTTCTTCCATGACTATTGAACATTCATTAGTTTCAGGATCTATAGTACATCCATCTTGAGATATACTTAATGGCGTTCTTATAAATTCACTAATGGTAGGTAAAATATTTTTTCTACAATAGCTTTCTCCATCTATACTATCTACCTTTATTTTAATTTTTAAACGTCCTTTTCTATCAGTATAAGAATAAATATTTTTATATCTTATCTTATTTTTAGCTAAGGTTTTTCTTAAAACTTTATCTATTTCTAAACAACTATTTACATTACTATTAAAATCACTAAGTATATTAGATACTGTTATAGACATATTACTTATTTGACTTGCTATAATTTTTCTTCCCTCTATTAATCTTGATTTTAATGCTTCATTAATTGTATAAGTAGAAAATAATTCCTCTGCACTTTTTAATAATGTATTTCTTTTTACACATTTTAAATCTAAATTCTTAGGCAAACATGTTTTTTTACTTTCACAACTTAACATAAGCTCTCCAAATTCAGAAAATGTACTATGCAATTCTCTTCCCCAACATTTATTATTCATTTCACAATTTTGACAAACTCTATCTGCTAAACTTTCTATCATAGCAGCACCCTTATTTTTCATAAGTAATTTTTCATTTCCTGATAAATCTTCAATTGAAGTTGCTACTGCTGATAATGAACCTCTTAAAGCTTCTAATCTATCTACAAATTCTAATTTAATCCCTTCAACTTGTGCATCACTAATTATTTTTCCTTTTTCCTCATTACTAAGTTCTCTTAATATTTGTCTTATAATATTTTCAGGAATTATAATCATAATAATAGCAGCCAATATAATTTCTAAAACTGATTGAATTGTAACTTGTCCCATATATGTCCTTATCATAAACATAGAAATAATATATGCTAACACTGAAAATCCTTTTCCAGTTTCCTTGAAAACTCCAACAATTAATCCACATACCGAATAAATAGTTGTTGATACAAGAAGGTCATTATTAGCAATTCCTATTATTAATCCCATAGCAACTCCTAATATAGCTCCAATACTGCTTCCAGCAGCATATGCAACTGTTATAACTACTGACATTGCTAATATTGTTCTTATTTCAACCCCTAATAAAGCAAAATCCCCTATTCCTGCAATTACCAAACAAATCAATATAGCTATACTTATCAATTCTTCAGTTGAATAAAAATGATTAGTATTTAATTCTTGAATACATTCAATACCATAATTTAATATATAAAATATAGGTACTACAACTAATGATTTAATTAACGAAAAAACTGCATTTATCTCAAGGCTTTGTTCTCCTATAGATATTCCTATTACTAATCCAGAAATTATAATTGCCATAAAAGCAATATTACTTTTAAAATTTTTTTTAAGTATAGTAAATATTACTTTACATAATAATACTATTGTTAATATAGAAACATAAATGATTACATCCTTTTCTCTGCTATAACCAGTTAGATAACCTATTACAACTGAAACAAATATTAATAAACTCTTTTTTATATCATTTTTCTTTACCATAGCTAAAAAATAACTTATCCCAAAAGGAGCTAAATATAAACCTTCAACAAATCCAAACCCTACACGACTTATCATAACTCCAGAAAATAATACTATTAATAATCCCAGTAATCCATTTTCAAAATTTATTTTTTTTGTTTTCTTTTCATTATCTATTCTTCTATAACTAGGTACTTCAACACCATAATCCATAATTATCCTTCCCCTTCATAAAATTCCTACTAAAATAATAGCACTATTATAATTAGAGTTATGTCATTTAGTGTTTATTAAATTATAAATTCGTAAGACACTTTTCCTTTTTTTGGTATATATTTTTTTATTATTTTCCCTATAAAAACTTTATTTACATATTTTAAATAAATATTTTTTATTACCCTTGTGTTTCTTGTCGCAAATTATTATTAACTTTTCAGTTAAATACTTATTATTAATTTATTCCTAAAATATGGCTAAAAAAAAGTGGCTATTGCCACATATTTCACATTATTAATCTTATAGTTTTAAGACTTAAATTAATTGATATCATTAATTTTATCATTTCAAAAATTTTATATCTTTTAATAAAGAAAAAAAGAGATACAAATCACTTTGTATCTCTTGGTGCTGAAGACCGGAATCGAACCGGTACGGTATCGCTACCGCAGGATTTTAA
>UQFE01000044.1 GCA_900540255.1 uncultured Clostridium sp. | reverse complement strand
ATTATGTTGATTTTTATTTTTTAAAACAATATATTGTGTATAAAAGTTTTAGTGCTACAGCCCCTGAAAAATATATTTTAAAGAAATTCAGCCTAAGCTGAATTTCAACTAAAACTACAAACTAAAAACTACATATAATCTTTTGTTAAAAAAATAGGACTCAAAGAGTCCTATACATATTTTCTCATATGCTTTAGTGCTGTTTTTTCTAATCTGGAAACCTGTGCTTGTGATATTCCAATTTCATCTGCTACTTCCATTTGAGTTCTTCCATTAAAAAACCTTAAGGTTAAAATTAACTTTTCTCTATCATTTAATTTTTTCATAGCTTCCTTAATGGATATATTCTCTAGCCAACTATCATCACTATTTTTAGAATCACTAATTTGATCCATAACATAAATTGCATCTCCACCATCATGATAAATAGGCTCAAATAATGAAACTGGATCTTGAATTGCATCTAATGCAAATACAACCTCTTCACGTGGAATATTTAATTCCTTTGCTATTTGAGATATTGTTGGCTCATTATTATTTTCCTTTATTAATTTATCTCTCACTAATAAAGCCTTATAAGCAACATCCCTCAAAGATCTACTTACCCTAATAGAATTATTATCCCTTAAATACCTTCTAATTTCCCCTATTATCATTGGAACAGCATATGTAGAAAATTTTACATTTTGTGTTAAGTCAAAATTATCTATAGATTTCATTAATCCAATACATCCTACTTGAAATAAATCGTCTACATTTTCGCCTCTATTATTAAATCTTTGAATAACACTTAAAACTAACCTTAAATTTCCATTAATAAAAGTTTCTCTAGCTTTTGTATCTCCATTTCTCATCTTTAATAGGAGCTCTCTTTTTTCCTTTTCCTTTAGTACTGGTAATTTGGAAGTATTTACCCCGCAAATTTCAACTTTGTTTATAATCAAAGTCAATCACTCCTTCAGAAGTAATAACATACTGCATTTAAAATTATTTCCTTAAGAGTATTCTTTTATACTAAAGACAACCTTAAATCATTTTATTTATTTCTTTCTTTAACCTATTTATTATTTTCTTTTCAAGTCTAGATATATAAGATTGTGATATTCCAAGAATGTCAGCTACCTCTTTTTGAGTCTTTTCTGGTTTTCCTGAAAGACCAAATCTTAACTTAACTATTTCTTTTTCCCTATCATTTAAATTTTTAAGGGCTAAAAATAATAATTGCTTATCAACTTCATCTTCAATTAAATTATATACAGTATCATTTTCTGTTCCTAATATATCAGACAATAATAATTCATTTCCATCCCAATCAATATTTAAAGGCTCATAAAAAGATACTTCAGCTTTTACTTTTGTATTTCTTCTTAAGTACATCAATATTTCATTTTCTATACATCTTGATGCATAAGTAGCTAATTTAATTTTCTTTTCAGGGTTAAATGTATTAACGGCCTTTATAAGTCCTATAGTTCCTACAGAAATTAAATCTTCTATTGCTACTCCTGTATTTTCAAACTTTCTTGCAATATATACAACTAATCTTAAATTTCTTTCAATAAGTATATTTCTTACCTTTTCACCTTCAGTAGATAACTTTCCTACTAAATCTTCTTCTTCTTCCTTTTTTAAAGGAGGTGGCAAAACATCATTTCCACCAATGTAATCCACTCTTTTTTTTAATATATTTAGTTTAGATAAAAACTTATTTATTAATATAACTAACTTTCCCATATATCCTCCCTATATTATACCTCTTGATAATAAAGCATGAAATTCATCTTCCTTGCTTAATTTTCTTTCACACCTACATATTATTGCACTAATTTTTGTCCAACTATTGCTATCCTCATTTCTTATCATTATATCGCCTTTAAATCCTTTAACTTCACCAATTTCATTTATAGTATCGTATTTAATAATAAATTCTTTATCCTCTGAAACATCAAATTGATTGAAATAATTACTTTCAAGTATTATACAAGGTAAGTTTGTTACTGGTTCCCTTAATTCATTTCCTGTATCTAAAAATCCCTTTGTTAGTACTGATTTTTGACCCTCTGTAATATATATATCATATAAAAAATTTTTAACTACTGCTCTTTCCTTAATTAAATCTGCTATTCTAGTTATAAAAATAAATGCAATTGCTATAATTAACACTAAATATTTTATTGAATTACTTTGAACAACAAACGCTTTTCCAATTATATATGAGTTTTGCATTTGTACTGCTGCAAAACAAGCTCCTCCTAACATAAATGTCAACATAAAATAAACCGCAGTTGATTTTAAAACATATTTTAAATTTTTATTTTCTAGAGAAATATACATCATAAAAACTACCATTAAAATTCTCATAGCAATAGAACTTAAAATCTTTACATTACAAAAAATAACTAACGCATATATACCACCAACAACAGCTGCGATATATATATTTCTTTTATTAAAATTAAATCTTAATAATTTAAAAGAAAGTAATAATAAAAATAAATCAATTATTATATTTTCTAATATATATACATCAATATATATTTCCATTTACTCACCTCCTTAATAAATAAATTATAGCTTTATCTTTAAAATTTTTTTGTCATTTTAAAGGAGTATAACTTAAATTTTAAGCAAAGTTTTTTTACATATTACTTCCAAATATACTTCTTCTAGCATATATATTAAAATTTATAATAGAAATCCCTAAAAATATAGCACTTATAACTACTCTCTATATCATTAATAAAATAAAATTAATATAGATTATCGTAAAATAGAATAATTTAGTGTTAAAACAACAAAAAAAATAGAAATTACAACTCTTATTGTAATTTCTATTTTTATTTACTTTATATTATTTTCTAGTTCTTAAAAAGCTTGGTATATTAACACTTTCTCTATCTAAATCTAATAATGGATCATTGTGAGTTGCTTGAACAGGCTCTTCTTCCTTTTTAACTGGTTCTACAACTGACTTTGATTCAATTTTAGTAGTTTCTGATGTAGAAGAAGTTATTTTTCCATTGTCTTCTTCAAATCCTGTTGCAATTACAGTTAATCTAATTTCATCATTTAATGTTTCATCAATAACCGCACCAAAGATAATATTTGCATCCATATCAGCAGCTTCTCTTACTATTTCAGCAGCTTCATAAACTTCTATTGCTCCTAAATCAACTCCACCAGTAAAGTTAATTATAACTCCAGTTGCTCCATCTATTGATGTTTCTAATAATGGTGAAGATATTGCTTGTCTAACAGCATCTTGAGCTTTGTTATCACCTTTTCCATAACCAACACCCATGTGAGCTAAACCTTTATCCTTCATTACAGCTTCAATATCAGCAAAGTCAGCATTAACAACCCCTGGAATTGTAATAAGGTCAGATATAGCTTGAACCCCTTGTCTTAATACACCATCTGCTAATTTAAAAGAATCTAATAATGTAGTTTTCTTATCTGCCATAGCAAGAAGTTTCTCATTTGGTATTATAACAAGTGTATCAACATGTTGTTTTAAATTTTCTAATCCCATTTCAGCATGTCTCATTCTTCTTTTACCTTCAAATGGGAAAGGTTTAGTAACCACACCTACTGTTAAGATATTCATAGATTTTGCAATTTCAGCAACTACTGGAGCGGCACCTGTACCAGTTCCTCCACCCATACCAGCAGTAATAAACACCATATTTGCACCTTTTATAGCTTCTGCTATTTCTTCTCTACTTTCCTCTGCTGCCTTTTTACCTATTTCAGGATTTGCACCAGCACCAAGACCTTTAGTAAGCTTTTCACCAATTTGAATTTTTGTGTTAGCTTGTGAAAGTAATAATGCTTGTTTATCTGTGTTAACAACTATAAATTCAACATTTCTTAATCCTTCAATAATCATTCTGTTAACGGCATTACCACCGCCACCACCACAGCCTATTACTTTTATATTAGTTAATTCTTGCATATCTAATTCAAAATCTAACAAAATAACTCCTCCTTAAAACTCTTTCTATTAGTAAATTAAAATGCTTTCATTTTTTTATTTTTATTACTTCAACCTTTATTAATTTTATTTTATCACAAAATAAAAATTCTTACGCATTTTAATTTTACATCATTACATATATGTTAACAATAGTAAAATGCTAATTGTTGAAGAAATTTGTATTCATTTATTTAGTTTTGTAAAAAAAGCACCTAAAATTTATTTATTAAACCTAATTTTATCCGTAAAAAAAATATTTCGACTTATTCTATTTTTATAACAAACAAATTTAATATTTATCTCTATCATAAATTATATTCAACATAAGTTTAAAAAATCCTTTAAAATTTAACATTTTTTATTATTTTATATTAAAAATATAAAATAAATTAATTAAAATACCCTAATTAATAGATATAAGCCACAGATGTTTCACATATAAATTATAAAAAGGAGTTGTGCACTAATTATTTAGTACGACAGCCCCTTGTAATTTCTTATAAAATCATAAATCTCTTTAAAATTTCCCTATCTACTGCATATGCCATTGCAATTTCCATAGAAATAGCACCCTTTTTATATAATTCTGAAATTGCCATATCCATAGTCTTCATACCATATTTATTTCCAGTTTGAACTACTGATTCAATTTGATTAGTTTTACCTTCCCTAATTAAATTTTGTATTCCTGGAGTATTTACCATTATTTCCAACGCTGCTACTCTTCCATTACATTTAATGTTAGGTAATAATTGTTGTGAAATAACAGCTTGAATCACAGATGATAATTGTATCTTAACTTGCTCTTGCTGATGTGGTGGAAATACATCTATAATCCTATCTATAGTTTTTACAGCACCTATTGTATGCAATGTTGAAAATACTAAATGTCCTGTTTCTGCTGCTGTAATTGCAATAGAAATAGTTTCTAAATCTCTCATTTCTCCAACTAATATAACATCTGGGTCTTCTCTAAGTACTGCCTTTAATGCCTTATTATAACTCTTGCTATCTCTTCCAATTTCCCTTTGATTAATTATACATTTATTATGATTGTGTAAATATTCTATTGGATCTTCTAATGTAATTATATGCTCTTCTCTTGTGTTATTTATTTCATTTATCATTGCTGCTAATGTAGTACTTTTTCCACTTCCAGTTGGTCCTGTAACTAAGATAAGCCCTCTTTTTTTATTAATTATGCTCTTTAACACTTCTGGATGATTTAACTCATTTAATGTTGGAATTTTAAGTGCAATAACTCTAATTGCAATTGCATCATTATTTTTTTCTTTAAATACATTTATTCTAAACCTTCCAACTCCTTCAACTGAATAAGAAGTATCAAATTCTCCAATTTCTATATATTCATCATATTTTTCTTGAAGTATTTCCCTAGAAAACCTTTCTAAATCATTTGAAGATAATTTATCTATACCTAATTGAATAAGCTTACCATTACATCTAATAGTTGGTGCTAATCCTACTGTTAAATGTAAATCTGATGCATTCATTTCTTTAGTTTTATTTAAAAGTTCTAGTAATAAATACATTTTGTTCTCCAATCATTTTTAGTTTAAAAGTATATTTTACTAAATAAATTTACTCCTTTTTATTTACTAGCAAGTTCTTTTTTTAATTTTTTTAATGCCTTTTTTTCTATTCTAGAAACATATGATCTTGATATCCCAAGAAGACTAGCTATTTCTCTTTGAGTTTTACACTTTCCATCTACCAAGCCATATCTCATTCGTATTATTTCTCCTTCTCTTTCACTTAAAGCTGTATTAATTTTTGCATAAAGAGCTCGAATTTGTATATTACTTTCAACCTTTTCAACTACAGAATCTTTATCACTACTTAAGACATCAATTAAACTAATTTCATTTCCCTCTTTATCTACTCCTATTGGATCATGTAAAAAAGTTTCTCCCTTTTGCTTTTTATTACTTCTAAACAACATTAAAATTTCATTTTCAATGCATCTAGATGCATATGTAGCTAATCTTGTTCCCTTTGATGCATCAAATGAATCAATTGCCTTAATTAATCCTACTGTCCCAATTGATATAAGTTCATCTATATCCTTATTTGGTATTTGATACTTTTTCACAATATGTGCTACCAGCCTGAGGTTTCTTTCTATTAATACTCCTTTAGCATTTTTGTCACCTGCTTTTAACAATTCTAGGTATTTAGCTTCTTCTTTTTCATCTAATGGCTGCGGAAATGTATTATTTCCAGAGATATATCCTGTAAGAAATATATTACTGCAAAATATCTCTAGAATATTACTAAAAAATATCACTTAGCTTCCTCCTAGCAGTGCTTATTATATAATATGATATTTTCTAAAAATATTGCTTATAGATTATAAATTATTTTATAATACATTTCATTCCTATATTTTTATTAATTTATTAATGATTTTATTATTTCTCTAAATATAGGTGCTGCAGTATTTCCTCCAGCAAGCTCAACTCCATTTTCATTCCTTCCTTTAATATTAGGAGTAACTACTACTAAAGTATATTCATTATTATTAAGTTCAAAATATCCAGCAAACCATCCATGTGTTGTAGCACCACCTTCACCTGTTGCTGTACCAGTTTTACCACCTTCTATTATTCCATCAACTTTTGCTTCAGTACCAGTTCCATTTAAAACAACATTTTTCATATCCATTTTTACTAATTTTGAAGTTGTAGAAGTAAATATTCTATTTTCTTTATTTTGTTCACTTTCAATTATATTATTATTATCATCTACTATATCTTCTATAATAGATGGCTTAATATAAATACCATCATTTACTACAGCATTTATTGCTCCTGCAATTTGAAGCGGTGTTACAGTTACACATTGACCAATTGCAAAATTACTTATTCCATCAGTTGCTTTAGGCATTACCCCTGATGCTTCTTCTCTATTTTCTCCTGAAACACCTAAAACCTTATTAAATAACCCTAAATTAGTAGTATACTTTAACATATTTTCATATCCAATTAAATTGCCTATCTTAGCATATATATCATTACATGATAATTCAAAAGCTTTACTTACAGTTAATGCTCCATGAGCATATGGTTTTCCATTATTATTACAAATACTTCCACCACAATAAAATGTATCAGTTACATTAATCAATCCTTCATTTAAAGCTATAGCTTCTGTAAGTATTTTAAATATTGAGCCTGGTTCAAAACCTAATTGGCCAATTCCTAAATTTATATTTGCTTCTGATTCATCTTTTTGTACCATAGCCCTTATCTTACCACTTTTTGATTCTAATAAAACAACACCAACATTATCTAAGTTATTAAATTCATCACTTTTAAGTACATTTCTAATTTTTTCAGTAATTGACTTATCTATTGTTAATCTTATATTTTTATTATTTTCCCCTGAATTTGTTTCATTACTTTTATAAACTGACTTGTCATCTAAATAAAACCCAATGGTAGGTCTTTTATTTTCACTAATAATATCTTCAATTTTACTTTCAAAGGACCCTTTTATAACATTATCTTTATCAATAGAAGCTATTATATTTTCCACTCTCCATCTCTCTTTTAAATCAACTTCATTATAAACATAAGTATATATGCCCTTTATATCATTTAATTTATTAATTTTATCATAACTTTCTTTTGTAATCTTGTAATATATCTTACCACTTTCTCTCATAATATCAGAAAAATTAAATGCTTTATCTTCTGATTTCATAATAAAATTTAATGCTAATAAATCCTGCAGAGTTTCCTCATAATTATTTAATTTAAAAGGCTTTGTGTCTAAGACCATTATATATTTATTTTTATAATTAATAAGATTTTCTCCATTAGTATCAAAGATTTTATAATTATTGTCACTGCTGTATTCAACCTGATGATTTTTAAGCTCTCCTTGAACAGTACTAGTTGGATGTATCATTAAAACATATAATCTTACAGTTAAAGCAATAAAAATACATACAAACACGATTCCTATAGCAAGTGATTTTTTATTATTAATTTTAAAACTATACAAAAAAAACACCTCCTTAGCTAAATTTTAGACTAAGATGAGGTGTTTTATTCAAATTACTTTAATATATCTCTTATTTTTGCCATTAATAAATCAATTGCAACATAATTATGTCCACCTTCTGGAATAATTATATCTGCATATTTTTTAGATGGCTCTGTAAATTGTAAATGCATTGGTCTTACAATGTTAAGATATTGGTCTACAACTGATTCAACAGTTCTTCCTCTTTCATTAATATCTCTTACAAGTCTTCTTAAAATTCTAATATCTGCATCAGTATCAACATAAACCTTTATATCTAAAAGTTCTCTAATTCTTGGATCTTCAAGAATTAATATACCTTCAACTAATATAATATCTCTAGATTCAACAATTGCTGTTTCCTTTGATCTGTTATGTACAGTAAAATCATAACTTGGTTTTTCTATAGACTTACCATTTATTAAGGCTTTTAAATGCTCTACTAGCAAATCATTATCAAAAGCCATAGGATGATCATAGTTTGTTTTAACTCTTTCTTCCATTGATAAATGACTTTGGTCTTTATAATACATATCTTGTTGTATCATAGCTATACAATCTTTTGAAAAATTAGAATACAATGCATCTGCAATTGTACTCTTACCAGAACCTGTTCCTCCAGTAATTCCTATTAATATTGGTTTTGACATTACTGTATTTCCTCCTTAGTTGTTGTTTATATTAATAACATTATTTGCTTTAACAAGCATATCATTTACTTTTAAAGGCTCATCAACTTTAACTGTAAACATCATGTGTGCTCTATTTGCTACATCAGTTTTTCTCTCTTTATCTAAATCATACATATCATTTAGCTTAATTTTAAAGTATGGTACTTCTGGTCTTAGTATTTCTACTTCTTCACCTTCAAATACTCTATTCTTTTGAAGAACTGTTGCTGTTTTTGTTTCTGGGTCATATGATTTAACCATACCAACTATTTCATAATCTCTAACATAACCAGCATCATCATAATTTTGCTCTCCATTGATTCCTAAATAGAATCCTGTATGGTATGGTCTATGACTTACTTTTCTAAGCATATCCATCCATTCATCTTTAAACTTATAATTATTTGGATTTTCCCAATAACTATCTAAAGCTTCTCTATATGCCTTAACTACTGATGCAACATAAAACTCACTTTTCATTCTTCCTTCAATCTTGAAAGAATAAATTCCACTCTTAACAAGCTCTGGTATATGATGAATCATACATAAATCCTTTGAGTTCATTATATATGTTCCATTATCATCTTCTATAACAGGATAGTATTCACCTGGTCTAGTTTCTTCAACTAAGTAATATTTATATCTGCATACATTTCCACAAATACCCTTATTAGCATCTCTCTTTATCATGTAATTTGATATTAAACATCTTCCTGAATATGCAACACACATTGATCCATGAACAAATGCTTCAATATCGCATCCCTTTGGAATATTTTCTGTTATTTCATTTATTTCCTTGAAAGTTAATTCTCTAGCTAAAACTATTCTCTTAACTCCTAAGTCATACCAGAATTTAGTTGCCATCCAGTTAACAGTATTTGCTTGTGTACTTAAATGTATTTCTAATTGCGGAGCAACTTCCTTACATATAGCTATTAATGATGGGTCTGCAACTATAACTGCATCTACTCCAATATCATAAAGCCCTTTTATATATTCACCTGCTGAAGGCAAATCATGATTTCTAGCAAAAACATTTAATGTTACATAAATCCTCTTACCTCTATCGTGACAGTACTTAATACCTTCAATCATTTCTTCATTTGAAAAATTATTTGAAAAAGCTCTAAGATTTAATTTAGCTCCACCAATGTATACGGCATCTGCACCAAAATCTATAGCTATTTTTAACTTTTCTAAATTACCAGCTGGTGCTAGTATTTCAGGTTTTCTCATAGATTTACCTCCTTCTAATAACTTCATTAAAATTTATTAGATTAATTTAATGGACAACTTAAATTTTAATTATAATTAAAACTTAAATCATAAAGGCTAATTTTTTCTTCTTGTAATTGCAATTCCATCGCCCATTGGAATTACAGAAGTAATTAAATTTTCATCTTGTGATACCATATCTAGGTAAGTTCTCATTCTCTTAACAATTGTGATTTTTCTTCTTTTTACTAAATCATCAGTTGCAACCATACCTCTAAATAATACATTATCAGCAATTATAATACCATCATCTTTTAAAAGTCTTAAACAATGTGGTAAAAAATGATTATAATGTCCCTTTCCTGCATCCATGAAAATTAAATCATATGGTTCTTCTAATTTTTCTAACACTTCAAGGCAATCTCCTGCCTCAATAGTAATTTTATCTTCAAGACCATATGCTTTTATATTTTCCTTTGCATACTTAATCATTTCTTCGCTTCTTTCTATGGTAGTAATATGAGGATTACATCCAGCAGCATCATGCATGATTATTGCAGAATATCCAATAGCTGTCCCAAGTTCTAATATTCTTAATGGCTTTTTCATATTTACCATAAATTCTAAGAATTTTATAGTTTCCTTTTGTGCTATAGGTACTCCATTTTCCTTTGCAAAATCTTCTAGTTCTTTTAACTTTCCTGTACTTTCAGGAATCAATCCTCTAATATATTCTTCCATATAGTCGTAGGCAACTCCACTCATACTAAACCTCCGTATATGTTAATATCCTAATTCTTCTTTTTTCTTTAAAAAGTCATTGTAATTATTTGTGAAATAATGCTTATTTTCTCCAGCTAACAAATAAAATAAATAATCCGTAGATGCAGGATTCAATGCTGCCTTAAGTGATTCTATTCCTGGATTACATATTGGCCCTACTGGTAAACCTTTGTATAAATATGTATTATATTTTGATTCAATTGCTAAATGCCTGTTTCTAACACTTTCAATATAATACCCATGTGCATAAATTACTGTAGCATCAATTTGAAGTGGCATATTTTGATTTATTCTATTATAAATAACAGATGCAATTAATGGTCTATCTTCATCTACCCTTGCTTCCTTTTCTATAATAGATGCCACATTTACTATTTTTTCTACATCATTTTCATTAATGCTAGTATTAGCAGTAATTTGCTTAAAGACTTCTTCAAATCTATTTATCATTGTTTTAATTATGTATTGTGGTTCAACTCCAGCTTCAAATTTATATGTATCTGGGAATAAAAATCCTTCTAAATTATATCTTTTTTCTGAATTATCCTTTACATATGATGGTAACGGATAACTTTTTACTGCATTTATAAACTCTTCAGAAGTACAAATGTTTTGCTCTTGTAATCTAGATGCAATATCTTCAATATTAAATCCTTCTGGAATAGTAACTGCAATTGCATTACTAGAATCTCTTAGGGTTTCTACCATTTCCTTTATTGACATTTTATCTTTTAAAGTATGACTTCCTGGAACAACTTCTAAATTAAGTCCAGCTAGCTTTGAATACATCTTTATAATAAATGGACTTTTTATTTTATTTTCATTTTTTAATCTATTAATAATAGTATAAAAACTTTCTCCATTTTCTACTGTTACTACTTCTTCATTTGAAATTTTAAGAGGGTCATTAATTACTGATTTAACTTTTAAAACTCCTATTAATAAAATTAAAGCTATTATAATAAAAATAAATTTGCCGGTATTTCTCTTTCTTATTTTCTTTCTTTTTTGCTTCATAAATACCCCCTTCTATTTAAAAGTGAATAGCTAAGATACTTAGCTATTCACTATTATAATACTTTTTTATAAAGTTATAAACAATTTAAAAATTTATTTTTTACTTCTGCTTATCATTCTCTTTCTTTCAGCAGCATCTAAGTATCTCTTTCTAATTCTGATACTTTCTGGAGTAACTTCAACTAATTCATCATTTCCTATAAATTCAATTGATTGTTCTAATGTTAATGTAGTAACTGGTACTAATTTAACAGCATCATCAGAACCTGAAGCTCTTGTATTAGTTAATTTTTTACCTTTACAAACGTTGATATCTAAATCTTCTGCTCTAGCACATTCTCCAACAACCATACCTTGGTATACTGGTGTACCTGGAGTTATGAATAATCTACCTCTTTCTTGAGCATTAAATAATCCATAAGCAATTGCTTCACCTTGTTCAAATGAAACTATTGATCCTCTGCTTCTAGCTTCAATTTCACCTTTGTATGGAGCATATCCTTCAAATACATGGTTCATGATACCATTACCCTTTGTATCTGTCATGAATTCATTTCTAAATCCAATAAGTCCTCTAGCAGGAATTATGAATTCTAATCTTGTATATCCATTAACTGCAGAAGTCATATTAACCATTTCAGCTTTTCTTGGTCCCATTTTTTCCATAACAGCACCCATGAATTCTTCTGGAACGTCTATTGTTAAGTATTCCATTGGCTCCATCTTCTTACCATTTTCTTCTTTAAAGATAACATTTGGCTTAGAAACTTGTAATTCAAAACCTTCTCTTCTCATTGTTTCTATAAGAACTGATAAGTGAAGTTCCCCTCTTCCTGATACTTCAAAGCAATCTGGAGTTATTTCTTTAACTCTTAAACTTACGTTAGTTTCTAATTCCTTCATTAATCTATCTCTTAAATGTCTAGATGTAACGAATTCACCTTCTTTACCAGCAAATGGTGAATCATTTACCATAAAGTTCATGTTAAGTGTTGGTTCATCAATTTCAACAAATGGTAAAGCTTCTGGATTAGCTGCATCAGCAATTGTTTCACCAATGTTAGCATCAACTATACCACTTACTGCTATAATATCTCCTAATCCTGCTTCTTCAACTTCTTCTCTCTTTAATCCATTGTATCCAAATACAGCTGTTATCTTATAGTTAGACTTTGTACCATCTTGTCTTACTAATGCTACATTTTGGTTCTTTCTAACAGTACCTCTATGTACTTTACCTATAGCAATTTTACCAACGAAAGCATTGCTATCTAAAGTAGTAACAAGCATTTGGAACGGTCCATCTATGTATCCCTTTGGTGGTTCAACATGATCTATTATTGTTTTAAATAATGGTTCCATTCCATCATTTGTATCTTCAACATTATATCTAGCAAAACCTTCTCTAGCTGAAGCATAAATTATTGGGAAGTCTAATTGTTCATCATCTGCACCTAATTCTAAGAATAATTCAAATACTTCATCAATAACTTCTTCTGGTCTAGCATTTGGCTTATCTATCTTATTTATAACAACAATTGGCTTTAATTTTAATTCTAAGGCCTTCTTTAAAACGAACTTAGTTTGAGGCATTGGTCCTTCATAAGAATCAACAACAAGTAAAACTGAGTCAACCATTTTAAGTACACGTTCAACTTCTCCACCAAAGTCAGCATGCCCTGGTGTATCAACTATATTAATTTTTATCCCATTGTACATTACAGCAGTATTCTTAGAAAGGATTGTAATTCCTCTTTCCTTTTCTAAGTCATTAGAGTCCATTACTCTTTCATCCATTTTTTCATTTGTTCTAAATACGTGACTTTCTTTAAACATGGCATCAACTAATGTTGTTTTACCATGGTCAACGTGAGCTATAATAGCTATATTTCTAATGTCATCTCTAGTTATTAATTCCATTTAATTTCCTCCATCAACTTTATTATGAACTTAAACTAATAATCTTAAGTCCACCTCTTTTATTTTAAAGGCTTATTTCCTTGGTATAAAAATTAGATTTTTTTCCTCTTGTAAACCTATAAATATTTTACTTAAAAAGAAAATTGGATACACTCGTATCCAATTTTCAAATTCATCAATTATTCTACTATTATCTTAGTAACTTGTCAACTACCACTTAAATTTCCATTATAATAGGAAGTATCATTGGTTTTCTCTTTGTTTTTTCATATAAATAACTTCTAAGTTCATCTCTTACATTTGACTTTAATGTTGCCCAGTCAGTAATATTCTTTTCTTCACATTCTAGTAAAGTATTTCTAACTATTTCTCTTGCTTCATCAATTAAACCTTCTGATTCTCTAACATATACAAAGCCTCTTGAAATAATATCTGGCCCAGCAACTATTGTCTTATTGTCCTTAGATAAAGTAACTACTACTGTTAATATACCATCTTGAGATAAATGTTTTCTATCTCTTAATACTATATTTCCAACATCTCCAACTCCAAGTCCATCAACAAATATTTGACCTGAAATGACAGTTCCACTTTTTCTAATTCCACTTCTATTGACTTCAATAACATTTCCAACTTCAGGAATTACTACATTTTTAGGATTTAATCCCAATTTAATAGCTAATTCACCATGTTGTTTTAAATGTCTATATTCACCATGAACTGGTATAAAGTTCTTTGGTTTTATTAAAGTTTGCATAAGTTTTAATTCTTCTTGACATGCATGCCCAGAAACATGAATATTTTCTGCAGAACCATAAATAACTTCTGCACCTTTTTTAAATAATTGATTTACAATTTTTGATACAAGTTTTTCATTTCCTGGAATAGGTGTAGCAGAAATAATTATTGTATCACCTTCTACTATATTTACCTTTTTATGCTCTGCAGATGCCATTCTAGATAATGCAGACATAGGCTCTCCTTGGCTTCCAGTAGTAATAATAACTATTTGATCATTATTGTACTTATTAATTGCATCAATAGGAACTAAAGTATTTTCTGCAACCTCAATATAGCCTAATTCAATTGCTACATTAATGATATTTTCCATACTTCTTCCTGAAACAGCAACTTTTCTTCCATATACAGTTGCAGCATCTATTATTTGTTGAATTCTATGAATATTAGATGCAAATGTTGCAATAATTATTCTTCCTTTAGTTTTTCCAAATATTCTTGTTAAACTTTCTCCAACAATTCTTTCTGATTTTGTATATCCTTGTTTTTCAACATTTGTTGAATCTGCCATCATTACTAATACACCTTTTTTACCAAGTTCAGCAAATCTTGCAAAATCCATTAATTCTCCATCTATAGGAGTATAATCTATTTTAAAATCACCAGTATGAAGAACAACACCTAAAGGCGTATGAACAGCAATTGCAACAGAATCTGCTATAGAGTGATTTGTCTTTATAAATTCAACTGAAACTGAATTTAATCTAATTACATCTCTTGGTTTTACTCTAATAAGCTCTGTACTGCTTAATAATCCATGCTCCTTTAATTTAGTTTCAACAATTCCTAATGTTAATTTCGTCCCATATACAGGAACATTTAATTGTCTTAATACATATGGCAATGCACCTATATGATCTTCATGACCATGAGTCAGAAAAATCCCAGATACTTTTTCTTTATTTTTTATAAGATAAGTTATATCAGGTATAACTAAATCAATTCCGAACATATCTTCATCAGGAAATTTTAATCCACAGTCAATTACAACAATATCATTTTTATATTCAATAGCAGTTAAATTTTTCCCAATTTCATTAACTCCACCTAATGGTATAATCTTAACTTTAGCTTTTTCATTCTTCATATGTCCCCTCCTCTATTTTTCTTTTATGTATTTAAGGTAATACTAAAATATTACTCTTTACTTTCACACTTATGTTTTTTACAGCATTTAGCGCAAATACCAAAAAACTTAACACTATGGTCTAAAATCTTAAATCCATATGTAGTTTCAATTCTCTCTTCTAATTCCTCTAAAAGATCATCTTGCACTTCATAAACAGCCTTACATTCATTACAAACTAAATGGTGATGTCTATGATGTTCTTCACTATGGGCTAATTCATATCTACTACACCCATCATTTAAATCCAATTTAAAAATCACACCAACTTCTTCTAATAATAAGACTGTTCTATATACTGTAGCTAACCCAATATCAGGACATACTTTCTTTACCTCATCATATATTTCTTCTGCAGTTAAGTGCTCTCCTTCTTTTTCGATGATTACATCTACAATAGCTCTTCTTTGAGGCGTTAATTTATAACCCTTTTTCTTCAGGTTTTCTTTTAATAATTCAATATCTACATTAGCTTTATTCATCTTTAACACCTCACTTTTAATTTTACTCTTCTTCCATAAAAATTGTATTATATGCTTCTTCTACAGCAGCTAATTCAACTTCATTATCTATTAATTCAAACATATCATTGTCTTCTTCATCTTTTATTATTTTTAAAGCAAATGGATTTTCATCTTCATATCCAACTTCTTGAACTATAACATATTCACTTTTTTCATCAGTTTCTGGATTAACCATATCAAAGAATGCTATTACATTAAAATTTATTTCATTTCCATCTTCATCGAATAATTGTATTGTTTTTAAATCTTTTTCCATAATTATTACTCCTCTTTTTTTCATAATTGTTTATTATATTATTACATAAAATTATTAAACTGCAAATAATTTATTTTAGCTAACAATCAAAAAGCTAAAAATAAAATCTAAACTAATAATTAAATTTAATTATTTATGCATCTTAAAATATGCATCTTAAAATATGTAATTTATATTAATTTTGAAATCTTTATAAATAATGACTATATTTTCACATGTTAAATTATAAAAATTTCAACTTTATAATTTTCAAACCTTTAATTATTTAGATGTTAATCTTAATCTATCTAAATATCCTTGTAATATATATGTAGCTGCTATTTTATCAACTATCTTCTTTCTCTTATTTCTAGAAAGATCTGCTTCAAGCATAGCTCTATGTGCAGCAACAGTTGTTAATCTTTCATCCCACATTTCTATAGGTAATTCTGTTTTCTCTTTAAGTAATTCTGCAAATTCTAAAGCTTTTTCTCCAGCTTCTCCAATAGTTCCATTCATATTTTTAGGCAATCCAATTACTATAGTTTCAACATTATATTCCTTGCATATCTTATGAACTTCTTCTAAATCTTGTTCCTTTTTTGTTCTTCTAATAGTTGTTATTCCTTGAGCCGTCCATCCTAAAGGATCACTTAATGCAACTCCAATAGTCTTTGAACCCATATCAAGTCCTAATATTCTCATAGAAACTGCTACTCGAAATATGGACAAACGTATCCATATTGAGATTTTTCCTTTTTCAA
>UQFE01000043.1 GCA_900540255.1 uncultured Clostridium sp. | reverse complement strand
AACAAGTGGAAACTGGTATAAGATAAAGTATGGTAATGGCTATGGATATGTAAGCAAGGATTATATAACATTACAAAATAGAAGTATAGCAGAAAATACAATTACAAAAGAAGGTACTGTAGTTACTGTTGCATTAAAAGTAAGGGAAAGTAATAATTTTGATTCAAATGTAATTGGAACAATAGCTATGGGACAAAAGGTATCAGTTATAGAGGATGATAATGAATGGGGTAAAATAAGTTATAAAGGAATAGATGGATATATTTTAAATGAATATATAGATTTTAATATAGCATAATAAATAATATATTAGAGTTATGTAAGCGAAGTTTATGTATATAATAAATTTATAACATAAATAAAAATTTGCATAACTCTTTTAATTTAGCACTAGAAATAATTTTAAATATGTGTTAAATTGAAAAAATCAATAAAATATAACATTAAAAAAGGAGTAGAGAATATGGAACTATTTGTTACAGACTTAGATGGTACATTAATAAATAAGGATAGACAAGTAACGAAAAAATCAGAAGAAATTATAAATGAACTTATTAAATCAGGAATGAATTTTACAGTTGCTACAGCAAGAACACCTGCAACTGCTGTGGAAATACTACAAAACTTGGATTTGAAGCTACCAGTCGCATTAATGAATGGTGTATTAATTTATGATACTAAGGAATTAAAATATATTGATATAAAGGATATAAATATTGAATCTACATATAAGATATTAGATATTTTTGAAAAGTATAATAAAAATCCATTAGTATATGGAATTGTAGATAATCATTTATGGGTATATCATAAAGAATTTGAACATGCTTATGAATATAATTTTTATAAGGAAAGAGCAGACAAAGAGTTAAAAACTTTTGTTAAAATATCAAATTATAAAGAATCGGTGCTTAAATCAAGTATTATTAATTTTGTTGCTTTTGATGAATATGAAAAAATAAAAAGCATTGCAGAAGAAATTGAAAAAATTGAAGGAATAAATGTTAATTATTATAAAGATGTATATGAGGATTGTTACTTTTTAGAAGCATATAGCAGTGAAGCATCTAAAGCAAATGGTATTAAATATTTATCAAAATATATAAATTATAAAAATGTAATATGCTTTGGGGATAATTTAAATGATATTCCAATGTTTGAATTAGCAAATGAAGCATATGCAACTGCAAATGCAACAGAAGAAGTTAAGAAAATTGCCACTGGAGTTATAGGAAGTTGTGAAGAAGAAGGTGTTGCAGAATTTCTTAAAGAAAGATTTCAAAATTAAAGTTAATAAAAGTTTAAAAAGGAAAAAATGATTACGAAAATATCAAAAAATTTGTAATTTAATTTATAAATTCATAAAAAATAATGAAAATATGTAAAAGATATATGCTGGCAAACGTTTTCTAAAAATTAAATTAAGTTAACTTGTACAAAAAATAATAATGATTTTTTTATATGAATTAAGAAATATCAATAATTAAAACACTATTATATAAAATGATAAGCAATTCCCTACTTTAATTAACAATTTGTTAATTAAAGTAGGAGAAAAATTAATAAATTTTTATAAAAGTGTTGAAAAAAATATTAAAAGGATATAATATAAATACAAGATTAATTTGATGAAATAAATAGTGAACGGGGGAGATAAAAATGGATAACAAAAGAGACCAGTGGGGCTCGAAATTAGGTTTCATTTTAGCAGCAATAGGATCGGCTGTTGGCTTAGGAAATATATGGAGATTTCCTTATTTAGTATATGAAAATGGAGGAGGTGCATTTTTAGTACCATACTTCTTTGCAATTTTTACAGCAGGAATTCCCTTATTAATTTTAGAATATGGAATGGGACATAAATTTAGAGGGTCAACACCATTAGCATTAGCAAGAGCTAATAAAAAATGGGAATGGCTTGGATGGTGGCCAAGCATTACAGCTTTCTTTATCCTTGGATATTATTCAATGATATTAAGCTGGGCAATGAAATATTTTACATTAAGCTTTAACAAAGGTTGGGGAAATGATACAAATGCTTATTTCTACAATGATTTCTTAAGATTAACAGATTCACCATTCCAATTTGGATCAGTAATATGGCCAGTATTAATTGGTATTTTATTAGTTTGGGGAATAAGTTGGTTTATATGTTATAGAGGTGTTAAAGGTGGTATAGAAAAATTAAATAAAATATTACTACCTACATTAGTTGCAATAATGGTAATAATAGCTATTAGAGGTGTTACATTAGAAGGTGCTACATTAGGATTAAACAAATTATTCACTCCTGATTGGAGCAAGGTAATGGAACCAAAAGTTTGGATTGCAGCTTATGGACAAGTATTTTATTCTTTAAGTTTAGCAATGGGTATAATGATGACTTATTCAAGTTACTTACCTAAGAAAACAGATATTAATAACAGTGCATTTATGACTGGATTTGCAAACTGTGGATTTGAGTTCTTATGTGCAATTGCAGTATTTGCAATTTTAGGAGTTATGGCAACAAGCCAAGGTGTTGGAATTGAAGAAGTAGTATCAAGTGGTATTGGACTAGCGTTCATTGTATTTCCTAAAGTATTTACAGTTATGGGAACTTGGGGAACAATATTAGGATGTTTATTCTTTGCTTGTTTAGTATTTGCAGGATTAACTTCATGTGTATCTTTAGTTGAAGCTGTATCATCAGCAATAATAGATAAAACTGGATGGGAACGTAAAAAAGTAGTTTCATATATTTCAATAATAGGAGCTTTATTAAGTGCAACATTTGCAACAGGTGCAGGATTATATATATTAGATATAATGGATAACTTTATAAATTGTTATGGAATAGTAGTTGTTGGATTATTAGAAGTAATTGTAATTGGATGGATTGTTAAACCAGCTACTATAAGAAATCACACAAATAAAACTTCATATTTTAAAATAGGAAAATGGTGGGATTTTGTAGTTAAATTTATAACACCAACTATGTTATTAATAATGTTAATTAGTAATTTCGTAGCTGAATTAAAAGCACCATATGGTGATTATAATCTTCCAGAATTATTTGCATATGGATGGTCAGTTGTTGGATTAGGTATTATAGGAGCATTATTATTCTCAAAAGCACCATGGAAGAATAAAGAGATTGAAAACTTTAATGATGAAGAGGAGGTAGCTTAATTATGACAGCAACAGCAATAACGTATTTTGCAATAGGTGCGACAGTACTATGGGGTGGATTAATTACTACTTTAATAATCTCAATAAAAAACGAAAAATAATTGTTTGTTAATTCCAATTTAATAATATACATTTAGCAAAAAGTGGAGTCATAAAATTACGATTCCACTTTTTTTTGTTTTAGTTTTAGTAAATGTTCACTATAAGACAGTTTTCGTCATAGTGTATACTATGAATTTAATGAGAAGGTGAATTTTTATGTGTGGAATAGTTGGTATGGTAGACTTTCATAAAAATATAAAAAAGGAAGAAAAGACACTTACTAAAATGATTAAAACATTAGAGAGACGAGGTCCTGATAGTGAGGGAGAATATTATTCTGATAATGTTTTGCTAGGTCATAGAAGATTGATAGTTGTAGATCCAGCGGGTGGAAGACAACCTATGATTAAAGTAGTGGGTGGAAAGAAATACATTATTGTTTATAATGGAGAACTTTATAATACAGAAGATTTAAGAAAAGAACTATTAGAGGAAAACTACACATTTGAAGCATATTGCGATACTGAAGTGTTATTAACGGCATACATTGCTTGGGGAATAAATGTTGTTAATAAATTAAATGGAATATTTGCATTTGCTATTTATGATGAAGATAAAAAACAAGTCTTTTTAGCAAGAGATCCTATGGGAGTTAAACCATTATTTTATTCTAAAAAGGGTAGCGAACTAATTTTTGGTTCAGAAATTAAGACAATACTTGCACATCCAGAGGTAAGAGCAGAAATTGATAGAGATGGATTAACAGAACTTTTCGCATTAGGGCCAGCAGTAGCTCCAGGAAGTGCTGTATATAAAGGGATAAATGAAATAGCTCCAGCAAACTGTATGTTACTAACAAAGGATAGTATGAAGATATGGGAGTATTGGAAAGTTGAAGCTAAGGAGTTAAATGAAACAACTGATGAATCAGTAAGTCATGTTAGAGAATTATTAATTGATGCTATTAAAAGGCAACTAGTAGGGGATGTTCCAGTATGTACATTTTTATCTGGAGGATTAGATTCATCAGCAATATCAGCAATAGCAGCAGCTGACTTTAAAGAAAAAGGAAAAAGGTTAACAACTTATTCAATAGATTATGAAGGTAATGATAAGTATTTTAAATCATCATTATTCCAACCCACTTCAGATCAATATTTTGCAGAAAAAATGGCTAAATTTATAGATAGTGATCATAGAACTGTTTTATTAAAACAAGAAGATTTAGCTTATTCATTAAGAGAAGCTACTTTAAGTAGAGATTTACCAGGTATGGCAGATGTAGATTCTTCATTATTACTATTTTGCAAGGAAATTAGAAAAGATTTTGTTGTTGGGCTATCAGGAGAGTGTGCAGATGAATTATTTGCAGGCTATCCATGGTTTACTCATGAAGAAATGATAAATGCTAATACTTTTCCATGGTCAAGATCTGTTGGTGAAAGAAAGACAATTTTAAATGATAATTTGAAAAATATAAAGATTGAAGAGCTTACTAATGAAGAATATTTGAAAACCTTAAAAGAAGTACCTCATTTAGATAATGAAGATAAAAAAACTTATAGAATGAGAGAATTATTTTATTTAAATTTAAAGTGGTTCATGGTTAATTTGTTAAATAGAAAAGATAGGTCAAGTATGTATAATAGCTTGGAAGTTAGAGTGCCTTTTGCAGATTATAGAATTGTTGATTATGCTTTTAATTTGCCTGTAGATGTAAAACTTTTAGAAGGAAGAGAAAAAGGATTATTGAGGAAAGCTTTGGTGGGTATACTTCCAGAGGAGATAGTATATAGAAAAAAGAGTCCATATCCTAAGACTCACAATCCTATATATACTAATATTGTTTGTAGTATGATGAATGAAATATTAGATGATAAAACTTCACCTATACTTCAAATAATAAATAAAGATAAGATTAAGGAAATAGTAGATGCAAAAGGAGTAGCATATAAGACTCCTTGGTTTGGACAACTTATGACTGGGCCACAAATGATAGCATATTTAATTCAAGTTGATACTTGGTTAAGAGAATATAATGTTAATATATTAATTTAATAAAATAAAACATTAAATCTTCTTTACCAAATTATATCTTGTGATTTAAAGGGGCTTTTTTAAAGCTTCTTTTATTTTTAAAAGAATTTTAAAAAAATATTATATGGAAAATTTAAGAAGTGTATTATAATTAATAATATAATATTTTTTGGTTTTAATACATAAAATTGGGGATAGAAAGAAAAAGGGGGGATTATATTTAATGAAAAAGGTAAAAATAGCCTTGTTAGGATTGGGGAATGTAGGAAGAGGAGTATTTATAATTCTACAAAAAAATAAAGAAGAAATAATGAAAAGATCAGGTTATGAAATTGAAATAGCAAAAGTATTAGTTAGAGATATTAATAAAAGTAGAGGAGTAGATATTTCAGACGATAAATTAACTACAAATTTTGAAGATATATTAAATGATGATTCTATTAAAATTGTAGTAGAAGTAATGGGGGGAGTAGAGCCAGCTAAAGAATATATGCTAAAGGCAATGGAAGCTAAAAAACATATAGTAACAGCTAATAAAATGCTTTTAGCAACAGCTGGGGACGAAGTATTTGAAAAGGCAGAAGAAATGGGAGTTATGTTTCAATATGAGGCAAGTGTTGCAGGTGGAATTCCAATTATAAATGGAATTAATGAAAATCTTACTGCTAATAAAATTAATGAGTTATATGGTATAGTTAATGGTACAACTAATTATATTTTAAGCAAAATGGAATTAGAAAATTTAGAATTTAATGATGTTTTAGAAGAAGCCAAGGAAAAAGGATATGCAGAAGCAGATCCAACTTCAGATATTGAAGGATTTGATGCTCAATATAAACTTGCAATATTAGCATCTTTAGCATTTGGAACAAAAGTAAGTATTAATGATGTATATAGAGAAGGAATAACAAAAATAAAGCCAATAGATATGAAGTATGCTAGTGATTTTGGAATGGCTATAAAATTATTAGCAATAGCTAAAGATGATAATGAAAGTTTAGAATTAAGAGTTCATCCTACAATGATTCCAGAAACACATCCATTAGCTAATGTATATGATTCATTTAATGCAATTTTTATTAATGGTAATGCAGTAGGGGATTTAATGTTTTATGGAAGAGGAGCAGGAGATTTACCTACAGGAAGTGCAGTAGTAAGTGATATAATTGCAATCTTAAGAGGCAATATAGATCAAGATAATGAAGTTCCTATTATAAGAAATAATTTATGGGAAAAGAAAATTAAAAATATTAATGAAGTGGAAAGTAGATATTATATTAGAATTAGTGTTGATGATAAACCAGGGGTGCTAGGGCAAATAACAACTATATTTGGGGCAAATAGAGTTAGCTTAAAATCTGTTATTCAAAAGGGAAGAAAAAGAAATGAAAATGTAGAAGTTACATTAGTATTAATTACACATAAAACAAAGGAGTATTTAATAAAGGATTCAATAGATAAGCTATATGATTTAAGAACTGTAAAAGTTGTAGAAAACTTAATTAGAATTGAAGATTTTAATTAAAATAAAATAACTCCTTATTTATAACAGTTAAAATAGAAAATTGTTAAAATAAGGAGTTGTTTTTTTATATAAATTACGTATAATATGATAAATTATTGTATTACATACTTTTTATAAAGATCTAAAAATAATTGAATATGAATTTCTTCATCTAAAATTATTCTCTTTAATATATCATTAATATTTTCATCACTTATTTTTGATATGGTTTCCTTATATTGTTTTATTGCTTCTTTTTCAGAGTTAATATCAATTTCTAAGATATGTTTTAGCGATGATAGGTCATAATCTAAAAGCTTACTAGACCAATAATTTTTCTTTTTATTATCAATCCAATATCCAGGTTCAGCTCCAAGTTGTATTAATATTTCACCAAGCAATTTTAAATGATACATTTCTACAATTGATATTCCATTTAATATTTTTGAAACTTCTGGGTTTTTATAAATATAAGATATTTCATGATAAGTATATTGAGTTATAGCACTAAATTCAGAAATAGAACTTGAAAAATTAAGTAAGATTAAATCAATGTATTTTGAGTTTTTATCTTTTACATTAACTTTAGGATATGGAAGATTTACTGAATACATTTTATAAGCCTCCTTATTAATAGGATAATTGTTATATAATATGAGGGTAAATGTAAATTTGTTAATAATTCAACATATTAATTATATTGATTCATAAAAAAAATAAGCATGAATTATAAAAAATAATTATGCTTATTTTTATACGAGTTATGTATATTAAAAATTATCGTATTAATTTTGAAATTACTTTATTTAATCTTGGTGAATTAAAAACTGAGAAGTTGTTGTCAATATAATTTTGATAATTTTCTTCATCTATAATTCCTTCATATACAAGAGTTTTATTTTTTATTTCTAGTAAATCCATAGGTTTAATTATTTCAGGAGGCTTGTCCGTTTTATATATTCCACTATTTATAAGTAGTTCAGCTATAAATTGTGAGCAAAAATAATAATATTCTCTTTTAACAGGAATATTAAAGTATGCAGTTACAGTACCTAAAACACTGTATTTATAATTATCCTTATTTTCAAAGAAAGTATTTATTGAACTGTTTAAATATTCATATTGTTCTTTTGTTACATTAACTTTATAAATTAAGCATTTGCTTTTAGGATATAAAGTAAAAACACCATCATAAAGATTTTCTTCAACTAAACCTGCAGGTAAAACCTTTGAGGGTATTTTACGTCCAAATGAAAACATCTTAGTAAATGAAGGATCTAATGAAATAGAAACATGAGAGTATTCTTTTTGAGTAAAAAGTGCTATTACATTTGAAAATGTTGTACCAGTTCTAGACAGTACTATATATATGTGTTTATTGTTCAAAATACCACCCATCCTTATGGTAAACAATGAATAATTATTTAGAATCAAATTCATCATTTACTTAATTTTTAAAAATCTTAGTTTATATTGTACACTATAATCAAATAACTGTTAATAATTATTTTACAAAATTCATGTTATTTCTAAATAGATTGCTTTATTAATTAAATTTGGTATGTTATTATTTAGTTTAAATAAGTAATATAAAATTTGAAGGGATGATAATTAAATGGAATTTACATTTAAATATTATGAAAAAGAATACATATTAAATAATGATAATTTAGAGTATTTTGAAAATGATGAAGTTAACCCATTGGATGATATTAATGAAGAAAAAGTAATTGAGATATTAAATAATGCTGAAAACGTGGAGTTTTCAAAAGCTTATTTTGATTTACCATGTTCAAAATGTAAAGCTGGAGTAGAAGAAAAAAAGAAATTTTTTGATTTTTTAGAGCTTAATTTTTATATATATGCAAAGGATGGAAAATTTGTTATTAGTACTTTAGATAAAAAATATGAAGGATTAAGTTATAATAAGTTACAAAAGAGTGGTAAAGTTAATCAAAGTTATATTGTAATAATTGATGTTTGTAAGAACTGTGGAAATTATTCTATAGAAATAGAAGAGTTTGAAATATAATTTTAATTATAAACATAATTTATTATTCATAATTATAAATAATGTATTATATGCAACCTTTTGTGAAAAAATAATTTCGAAGGGAGTGCATTTTTATGAATGATAATATAAAAGATAAAAAATGTCAAAAGGGAAAAAGAAGACAAAAGCTTCATCAAAATCAAAATAATATAGGCAATGACAAAAATCATAGTGAATATAAAAGTTTTGAAGGAGAAAATCTTTAACTAGCTTTGATAATAATACATTGTATATGAAAACTTAGCTTGATAGCTGAGTTTTTTTTTGATATTATTTGATATTATGAAAACATGAAAAAAGGGAGAGTTAGTTAAAATGAATAAAATTTTAAAATGTGGAGTTGCATTAATAGGAGCAAGTGCAGCTGTAATTGCTCTTATAGGATGCTCATCAATAAATAATTCTAAAAATAATGTTACAGGTGATTCTTGGAATAAGAAAGTTGAAGCACCAGCAGAATTACCAATAGCAACAATAAAGATTAAAGATTATGGTGTAATTACAGCAAAATTATATCCTGATAAAGCACCAAATACCGTAAATAATTTTATATCTTTAGCAAATTCAAGATTTTATGATGGATTAACTTTTCATAGAGTAATTAAAGGGTTTATGATTCAAGGTGGATGTCCAAATGGTAATGGTACAGGTGGACCAGGATATTCAATTAAAGGGGAGTTTGCTGAAAATGGATATAAGTTTAATGATTTAAAACATACAGAAGGTATATTATCTATGGCAAGAACTAATAATCCAGATTCAGCTGGAAGTCAATTCTTTATTATGGCAGATGAAGCTCCACATTTAAATGATAAATATGCAGCATTTGGGCAAGTAATAGATGGTTTAAACATTGTAAAAGAAATAAATTCAGTGGAAACTAATTCTAATGATAAGCCATTAAATGATGTTGTTATTGAAGAAATAAGAGTAGATACAAAAGGAATAAATTATTCAGAACCAGAAAAGATAAATGAATAATTATTAAAAATAACTTAAAAAGCACTATAGTAGTATTTATTTTACTATATGGTGCTTTTTTTTAGCAAAGAAGTATTTTGGTGTATATCATATAATATATTAAGATATATATATTGTACTTCCAGATGGAACATTATAATAAATCCATTTGGAATCTTTAGTTGCAAGACGAACACAACCATCTGTTAATTGCAGTCCAAGTCTCGGGTCTCTTATACTTCCATCTAAGTTATAAGGAATAGAGTGAAATAAATAATTATCTTTTATTTGAGTGTAATATAAACAACGAAATCCTCTTGCTTCACCAAATGAATATCCTTTAGGACCAGCATAAAAGATTCCCTTTATAGTAGGAGAAGTAGGTTTTCCTATTGTACAAATATAAGAATTAATTAATATCCAATTATGTTGTTGTCCTTTAAATATATTTGTTTTAAAGTTAATAGTATCAACCCATATAAGATATTTTGTTTTACTAGAAAGTGAGCTATTGTTTATAAATTCAGTAATGTTAGTTTCATATGATTGTGTACTTCTTAAAGAATAAGATAGAATACTTGATTCATATTTAAATAGACGATAAATATTTTTTAGTTTATTTAATAGGATCATAAAAATAATACTCCTAAAAATATTTATAATATATTTTACGAATGTATTAAATAAATGTTAAATATAACTGAATTTATATATAATATAGTGAAGATAAATTATTCAAAACATTTTAGAAAACGTTTAATGGTTTTATTATAGTATGTAATTTTAATACGGGGGTGTATTTATAGTGAAGGTAATAAAAAAAGATGGGCGAATTCAAAGTTTTGATATTATTAAGGTTAGAAGTAGTATATTAAGTGCATCTATTGATAGTAACACTATTATAAATGAATCAGATTTAAAAAATATAAGCGCTAGGGTATTGAAGGAATTAAAAGGATTAAGAGGAGAAGATGGTCTTTCATCAACATATGAAATTTTTGCAATTATTATAGAATGTCTTAATAAAGATGGATTTGAGGATATAGCAAATTCTTATTTAGGATATAAGAGTAAAAGAATGAGAAGAAAATGTAAATAATTATAGATAGAAAAGGGCTGTGGTTTATAAAGTAAAATTTTTATAAATTACAGCCTTTTTGATAAAATGATTGTATTATGTTTTAAAAGTTAGTGAAATTATAAAATATGTACAAAAACTTTTTTTATGATATAATAAAACGGAATTTTGTATTAAGGAATGGTGAAGGAATTTATGTATAAGTTAATAGCAATAGATATGGATGGAACGCTTCTTAAAAATGATAAAACTGTTTCAGATAGAACTAAGAAAACATTAAAGGAAGCAAGAGAAAAAGGTGTTAATGTTGTAATTGCTACTGGGAGACCAATTGATGGTGTTAGTAGATATTTAGAAGAACTAGACATGCTTGGTGAAAATGACTACGTTTTAAGTTATAATGGTGGATTAGTTTTAAAAACAAAATCTAGAGAAATTATTTCTAAAATAGCATTAACTGGTGCAGACTTACATTATTTACATAAATTAAGTAAAGAGTTAGGTGTTAATATTCATGCTTTTTCAGAAGTATATGGGTTAATAACTCCTAAAAATAGTAAATATACAGAAGTTGAAGCTAATATAAATAATATAAAGATAGGAATTAATGATTATTCTAAAATAGAAGATGATCATAGCATAATAAAGGTAATGATGATTGATGAGCCAGAAGTTTTACAAAAGGCTGTAGATAATTTACCAAAAGAAGTATATGAAAAGTATACAGTTGTAAGAAGTACACCATATTTCTTAGAATTTTTAAATAAGGAAGTAAATAAGGGAACAGGAGTTAAACTTTTAGCTGATCATTTAGGAGTTAAGCAAGAAGAAGTAATGACTTTTGGAGATGCTGAAAATGACCTTGATATGATTGTTTATGCTGGAATGGGTGTAGCAATGGCTAATGGTTTTGAAGAAGTTAAAGAAGCTGCAAATTATATTACAGATTCAAATGAAGAAGATGGTGTTGCAAAAGCAATAGAAAAATTTGTTTTAAGTTAATTATAAAAGATTTGTCTTTGAATAAAATGTCTTGATTAAGAGTACATTTTAAAGCGGACAAGTCTTTTATGTTATATTTTTATTCACAAATAGGAATAAATTTAAAGTTTGTTACATCAAATAATCCTTTATCAGTTATTTTTATTTCAGGAATAACAGGTAATGATAAAAATGATAATGTTAAAAAAAGGATTAAAGTCAATTTTAGATGAAATTGCTTTTAGTGAAGAATGTAAATTATTTAAATCAGAAATTACTTCTTTTGATGAACGAGAGGTAATAATTCCACCTATTTCTAGAGAAATAGAAGCTACGGTTTTACCTTCCTTAACAACAATTATGCCACCATTTATTTTTAGTACTTATTTTAAAACTATCTTTATTAAGATTAGGTAAGTTTATTTTTTTAGATAAATCGTTTTGTAAATTTAAATTATTAGTTTTAAGTAAAAGTTTATTATTTTGCATAACTAACTTACCATTTTTATAAACTGAATTGATTAATATTTTAATATTGATAATAAATGTTCTAAAAATGTAAAAAATATGATTTAATAGGTATATAAGGAGGAGGGGGCTATGCCAATAAAAATTCCAAGAGATTTACCTGCATTTAAGGTTTTATCTGATGAAAATATATTTGTAATGAATAATGAAAGAGCAGGAAAACAAGATATAAGGCCATTAAAAATAGCAATATTAAACTTAATGCCTAAAAAAATTCAAACTGAAAATCAATTACTTAGATATTTATCTAATACACCACTTCAAGTTGAAATTACGTTATTACAAACGGAAAGTTATAAATCAACTCATACATCATTTAAACATATGGATAAGTTTTATAGTTTTTTTAATGATGTAAGGGATGAAAAGTTTGATGCGTTAGTAATAACAGGGGCACCAGTTGAACAGTTAGAATTTGAAGAGGTAATGTATTGGGAAGAATTAAAGGAAATAATGGAATGGAGTAAAAGTAATGTATTTTCAACATTACATATTTGTTGGGGAGCACAGGCAGGGTTAAGTTACCATTATGGAATTCCAAAATATCAATTAAAAGAAAAAATGTTTGGAGTTTTTCAACATTATATTAATGATAAAAATGCTGAATTAACGAGAGGATTGGATGATAAATTTTATGCACCACATTCTAGACATACTGAAGTAAAGAGAAAAGATATTGAAAAAGTACCAGAACTAGAAATTTTATCGGAATCTGATGAAGCAGGAATATTTATAGTTGCCAATAAAAATAGAAGACAAATATTTATTACAGGTCATTTAGAATATGAAAGGAATACATTAAGTGATGAGTATTTTAGGGATGTTAATAAGGGGTTAGAAATTAATAAGCCTAAAAATTATTTTCCAAAAGATAATCCTAATCTTATGCCAATTGTTACGTGGAGGGGTACTGCAAATATAGTTTTTAGTAATTGGCTTAATTACTGTGTTTATCAAAATACACCATATGATTTAAACAATTTATAATATTTATAATTTATTAAAAAGGCATTGATATGCCTTTTTATTTCTTATAAAAAAATTTTTTATAAATCAAGCAATAATCACATTTGAGGAAAGTCTCGTATAAAAAAGCATAGAATGAGATAAATTTCAAGTACTGTTTTATAAAAATTTATGTAGTATAATGAAAAATATTGTTAACTTAATTAGAAAAAAAAGTAAATAAGTTTATCTAAAAAAATATATAAGTTATAGATATAAAGAGAAAAGTGAAGTGCTTATAAGTAAAAATACTTAAAATTCAAAAATACACTAACTACTATATATTGTATTAAAAAAGAAATGATAGTACAATATGTTGTGTATTTAAGATGGCGGTATAAAAATAAGCACTATTTTTATGTGATTTTATACGTTACATAATTTGAATATACTTAATTTAAGGAGTGGTATTATTGAAAGTTATTAAAAGAGATGGAAGTACAGTAGAATTTAATAAAAGCAAAATAAGAGACGCTATTACTAAATCAATGAAAAATGGTAGTGGAATATTATTACCTGACATTGCAAGATTAATAGCAAATGACGCAGAAAAGTATTTTGCAAAGGAAGAGGATGTTGCAACAATCTATAAAATAGAGAAATATGTATATGATAGATTAGTTCATTATGGTCAAGCTGAAACTGCAAGAGCTTATGAGGGTTATAGAGCTGTACAAGAATTTAAAAGAAACACTAATACTACAGATGATAGTATATTAGAGCTATTAAGTAAAAAAAATGAAGATGTAATGAAGGAAAATTCAAATAAGAATCCAGTAGTTTCTGCTACTCAAAGAGATTTAATTGCAGGAGAAGTATCTAAGGATATTGCAAGAAGAAAACTTATTCCTGCTCATATAGTGCAAGCTCATGATGAAGGAGCAATCCATTGGCATGACATGGATTATACAATATCACCTATGTTTAATTGTTGTTTAATTAATTTAGAAGATATGTTTACTAATGGAACAGTAATTAATGAAAAATTAGTTGAAGAACCAAAGAGTTTTGGTACAGCATGTACAGTAGCAACACAAATAATTGCTCAAGTTTCATCAAATCAATATGGTGGACAAAGTATAACAATTAAACATTTATCTAAATATTTAAAAGTGACTGAAGAAAAAGCATTTAATCATTATATGGAAATGTTTAATGATGAATCTATTGCTACTAAATTAGCTAAAGATATTAAGATGAAAGAGCTTAAAGATGGGGTTCAAACTATAAGATATCAATTATCTACATTACAAACTACAAATGGTCAAGCTCCATTTAGTACAATTTACCTAGAGATAGAAGACGGTAATCCATATGAAGAAGAAATGGCAATGATTTGTGAGGAAATGATAAGACAAAGACTTGAAGGAATGAAAAATTATAAAGGGCAAGAAATTGGAGAAGCATTCCCTAAGTTAGTTTATTTACTTGATGAGCATAATTGTCTTGAAGGTGGTAAATATGATTATATAACTAAGCTTGCAGCTAAATGTACAGCTAAGAGATTAGTGCCAGATTATCAAAGTGCTAAGATAATGAGAGAAAATTATGAAGGGAATACTTTCCCACCAATGGGGTGCAGATCACACTTAAGTCCTTGGAAGGATGAAAAAGGAAATTATAAATTTTATGGTAGATTTAATCAAGGAGTTGTATCTTTAAATTTACCACAAATAGCTATAATGGCTGATAAAGATATGGAAATGTTTTGGGAAATGCTAGATAGAAGATTAGAACTTTGTAAAGATGCATTAATGACAAGACATAAAATGTTATTAGGAGTAACATCTGATTCAAGTCCAATACATTGGCAACATGGAGCTATAGCAAGGCTTAAAAAAGGTGAAAAAATTGATAAGCTATTAAAAGATGGATATTCAACTATTTCTCTTGGATATGTTGGTATAGCAGAAATGGTTCAAGCAATGCTTGGAGTAACTCACACTTCTAAAGAAGGAGAAAAATTTGCATTAGAAGTAATGAATTATATGAAAGAAAAATGTGATAAATGGAAAGCAGAAACTGGTTTAGGTTTTGGCCTTTATGGAACACCAGCAGAAAGCTTAATATATAGATTCTGTAGAATCGATAAAGCAAGATTTGGAGAAATACAAAATGTAACTGATAAATTATATTATACAAATTCATATCATGGTGCGACTTGGTGCGATACTAAAATTATCGCTTAATTACAATAGTAATTAAAACTGTTATTACGAAAAGTGGAATGACGAGGTAACGCTTCGAAACGCTTTCGCTGATACTCCGAATAGCATTTTATTAGGTAAATAATAAAGTGTTATAAGCTCGGTAAAGTCGGCTGAGAACCACCGTAAGTAGATGAAAAATAATTCCTACACGAAATGCGAACTAGAGGTAGTCGAGTGGTGATAGGTCGGGCGTCTATAAAATACCTATGGTTAGGATGTACTTGGTTAGGGTACTGACGAACTCGGGAATGAAAGAATCCTAAAGCGGGAGTAACCAGAAATGGTTACGGCACTGATTTGTGCAGTAGATGTGGATGAGTAAGATTCGTGGTTATGAAAATCCATATAGTGTTAAAGGCACTATCAAG
Source organism: uncultured Clostridium sp. (assembly GCA_900540255.1). GTDB lineage: Bacteria > Bacillota > Clostridia > Clostridiales > Clostridiaceae > Clostridium. The sequence goes on along the minus strand of UQFE01000043.1, from coordinate 1,698 downwards.
TCTACGGGTTCAAACTGAGAACCTAAGGGTATATGTAAAGATAGTAATAACGGAACAAGGGAAGCTCAGAATATGGAGGTTTTACCACCTATGAAGTAGTAATAAGGAAAAGCTAAGCCTATAACTTATTTTAATCTGAGTGAAAGTGGTGGCACGAGCAATGATACCTTTTAATAGAGGTGGAGCAATAGCCACTAGACAAATTTATTAAGAAATATTTATAACTGAATAATCCAAGGTTAGAGTAAGACTAAGAGATATGAAAATTCATTAAGATGAAAAAGTAATAGACTTGGGGGAAAGCTTGGAAGATAGTAAAAGAAAACTTCTCAGAAATAATGAATACTATAATATGCAAAGTATATTTGATAAATTATATTCTGATAGTAAGAAAGGTCGAAAATTTAAAGATTTATTAAGTATAATAACAGATGAAAATAATATATTACTTGCTTATAGAAATATAAAAAGTAACAAAGGTAGTATGACACCTGGTGTAGACAAAAAGGACATTAGTTTCTTTGATAAAATGGATACATCAATATTTGTTAAAAGAATACAAAATCAATTTAAAATCCTATAATGGGTTGCATGAATATACCACCAATGAACTTTTTTCAAGACATATGTGATTATACTCCTGAAGGAAGGAGTGCAACACATAGAAAACTAAAAGATTCCTCAACACAAGTAATATATAGCTATTTGAAAACAAATAATAAGTTTACGAACCAAAAATTGTTTGATAATAGTATCTAACTACTAGCAGGACAATATGGAAGATGTTACGTGAGTGGCAGAGCATTAACAGTAAGTAACATGGAATGTCATCATAAAAAAACATAAGTCAATGGGTGGTGGATATGATTACAGAAACCTAGCATGCTTAGTGTATGAAGTTCATAAATTAGTTCATGCAGTAGATGAAAAAATAATAAAATATTACAGTGAAGGTTTAAATTTAGATGAAAAAGGCGTTAAAAGACTAAACTATCTTAGAAAGTTAGTAGGAAATTCAGAAATAAATTTTAATTAATAAATTGTTGGAACGCCGTGTGCGGTGAAAGTCGCACGCACGGTGTGAAGCGGGGGAAAAGACGGAGACAATATCAAACTCTTACCTATCGCTATTTCATGTTTGTGAAGAAATTGATGCATTTAGTAAGCTAAAATTTGAATCTCAATTCCATAGTATTAGTAATGGTGGTTGTATTTCTTATATTGAAGTACCTGATATGAATAAAAATGTTGAAGCTGTTGAAGATATAATTAACTTTATATATCATAATATTCAATATGCTGAAATTAATACAAAATCTGATGTTTGTTATAAATGTGGATTTAATGGTGAAATGGAATTAGATAGAGAAAGCTTAACTTGGCATTGTCCATCATGTGGAAATGATGATGAAAGTGAATTACAAGTTATGAGAAGAACTTGTGGATATATAGGAAGTTCATACTGGAACAAAGGAAGAACAGCTGAAATTGGGGATAGAGTTCTTCACTTATAAAAAAAATGAGAGGATTACCTCTCATTTTTTTATAATAATATATATAAGGCAATACTTTATATGGTGATTATATAATTTAACCTTAATGTGCGAAATTATCGCATCTTCTATAAGTGGGAGATGGATAGCACTTGACGATAGTCAACAAGAGTAGTATGTTGTAATCAATAGTAATTAACTACTG
>UQFE01000042.1 GCA_900540255.1 uncultured Clostridium sp. | reverse complement strand
ATAGTTGTGTTATATCAAAATGTTGTTAACAACATTTTGATATAACACAACTATATAGTAATAAATCTATATTTATATTTGCTCACTACTTTTCATCATTTTCCTTTATAAAGATTTCTGTTTTTTCTACTTCCTTTATTCTAAAATCTAAAAACTCTATATATGACTTAACTGCTTGAAGCTCTTCAATTTTTTATCCAACACTTCTCTTTGCTGTTGAATTATTTTCATCATAGAATCTTCTGTTATTTCTTCCTTTAATGATAATATCATAAGTTTACACTGCTTTATTTAATAAATCAATTTTTATAAATTGATTTACAGAATAATACCTTTAATTATTTTGTTTATTAATATAAGCATATTTAAGAAGACCCACTTTATCATAATACCTTAATATTTCAATTGGAACATTAGTTAATTTAGATATTTCACCAACTGAAAAGTAAGTTTCCATTAATATCACCTTGTATTTGAAATAATAAATAGTATAAACAAATATCTTTATATTTTCTAAAAATAAAAAAAAGCAATAAAATTACTCAAAATAATCATGAATAATTTTATTGCCTAAATTTTTGATTAATTATACAACTACTTTTTCTTTAATAATACATTAAATTATTATATAATTACCTTTCTTTATAGTATACTTAAATTCTTATACAGTTACTTTTCTTTATAGTTTAATTTAATTCTTATAAATTAATATTTATAGTTTCACTCTCCTAATATAGAATGTGCTAAAATAAATACTTATTTACTTTTTCCCTTAAACATAGATTTTACTCCTCTTTTTACCACATCAAAAAAACTTAATGATTGTACCATATGATTGGGATCAACATATTTTCTAACAGTCCGAAGAACTTCTTTAGGGTCCTTTGAAGCAAAAATATATGTTCCATTCCTCTTTGTTTTTAATGCATATCGAGGAATCCATTTTCCCCTAAATAATACAGATGCAATCACATAATCAACTTCCTCCCATGGAATCTGAATATATTTATGACTGTCACGAGAATTATAAAATTCAAATCCCTTATCACCAATCATTATTTTTCCATAATCAGAAATCCATGTAAAAGATGTTCCATCAATCACCAAATCTACTTTTGTATTTAATGATTGAACCATATTACATTAATCCAATAACATGGAATATTATACCTGTTGCAAATAATCCAAGAATAATTACAATTGGAGATACTTTCTTTTTAAGTAACCACATACAAAGAAGAGTAACTAATAATCCTGCTAAACCAGGAATTAATGAATCTAAGTTATTTTGTAATGTTGTAACCTTAACATCTGTTAATGATAATCCTGATGCTTGTTGTAATAAAGCTTCTTTAATACCATTCACACCCTCAGGAAGCTTACTCCAATCAATATATGCACCCTCACTTAATTTAACAGATGATACTGTTGGTGCAAATGAAACAGATACCCATCTATTAACTAATGCCCCTAAGATAAACATACCAAGAATAGATGCACCCCTTGTAATATCTTGTAATAACCCACCTGATAAATCATCAGTTATACTAGATCCAACCTTATATCCAAACTCTTGTGTATACCATGTAAATGCCATACGAATAAGGTTCCAAGCAACAAAGAATATAATTGGCCCAAGAATATTTCCATTAATTGCAAGTGATGCTCCTAATGCACCTAATATAGGTCTAACAGTAAACCAGAAAACTGGATCACCAATACCTGCTAAAGGTCCCATCATACCAACCTTAACACCTTGAATAGTTATATCATCAACTTCTGTACCATTAGAACGCTCTTCTTCTAAAGCTAATGTTACACCAAGAATTGGAGAAGCAACATATGGGTGGGTATTAAAGAACTCCAGGTGACGCTTTAATGCTGCTGACCTCTCTTCTTTAGTCTTATATAATCTTTTTATTGCTGGAATCATTGCAAATGCCCAACCACCATTTTGCATTCTTTCATAGTTCCAAGAACCTTGAAGGAAAGTTGAACGTAACCAAACAGAAATACGATCTTTTTTTGTTAATTTTAATTCCTTTGCCATTTTCTAATCTATCCTTTCTATTAGTATCTATCTATAATATCCCCTAAAGGATCTCCTGTATTTGAGCTTCCTCCATCAACTGTATCACCTTTTTTAGAAAGTGTTAAGTAAATAAGAGATAAAGCTACACCAATTGCACCAAGTCCAATAAGTGTAATTTGTGAAACAGTTGCTAATACAAATCCAATTGCAAAGAATGGCCATACTTCTTTTGTTGCCATCATGTTAATTACCATAGCATAACCAACAGCTACAACCATTCCACCACCAATTGCTAAACCATCAGTTAACCAAGCTGGCATAGCATTAAGTAATGAACTAATTGGACCAGCACCAATTGCTAAAATTAATCCTGCTGGAATAGCAATACGTATACCTTGTAAACAAATAGCTGCAACATGCCATATTTCAACCTTTTTTATATCCCCTTCATTAGCTGCTGCATCCATAAAGTGTACAAATACAGTAGAAATTGTACGACAAATAATTGTTAATAATAATCCAGCAACTGCTAAAGGAACTGCAATTGCAATAGCTGAAGAAACACCTTCTGCTCCCTTTCCTCCTAGCACCAATATAATTGCTGATGCTACTGCTGCTAATGCTGCATCCGGTGCAACTGCTGCACCTATATTTGCCCAACCTAATGCAATCATTTGAAGAGTACCACCTAATATTAAACATGGTACTAAATTACCTGTAACCAAACCAATTAATGTACAAGCAACTAATGGTTGATGAAATTGAAATTCATCCAATATACCTTCCATACCAGCCAAAAATGCTACAATAATGACTAATATTACTTGAATTATATTTAAATCCATAGTTATTCCTTCTCCTTTTTACCTAATTAAATTATTTTAACTTATTTAATTCATCTTGTGCCTTTTTTAATATTTCATCCATACTTCCTTTAGAATCACTTGGTACTTTACGAACATCAAAATCAATTCCAGCTTTCTTTAATTTATTAAAAGTATCAATATCTTCTTGATTAAAAGCAAGAACCTTATTTGGCTGAACTTTTCCCGTAGAATGTGCCATAGATCCAACATTTATGGTCTTTAAAGGTACTCCTCCTTCTACTACCCTTAATACATCTTCTGGATTTTCAAAAAGAAGCATTGCACGTTGACCACCAAAATGCTTATCATCTTTTGCAAGCTTAATCATATGATTTATTGGAACAACATGAGCTTTAACCCCTGGAGGAGCTGCTTGTTGAATTAAGCTTTTACGAAGATTATCTTTTGCTACTGCATCTGATACAACAATAATTCTCGTAGGTTGTACAGTTTTTGTCCATGCTGTTGCTACCTGTCCATGTAATAAACGAGAATCAATACGTGATAAAACGTATTCAAATTTTCCAGGCGAACCAGCATTAGAAATTTTAACTGAAGCTTCAGAATTCACATTAGCCTCCTTTGGCTCTAATTCCTCTGGTCTAACCTTAACTCCGTCCTTAGCTGGCTTCAAAATATAAGCTGCAATTTCATGTGCAGATTGCATTGAAAGACGCGCCCCATAAGCTTCAATTAACATAGGTAAATTTAAGCCTGATACAATTGCCCACTTATCTTTATGCTCTTCAAATAAAGCATTTGACTGATTAAATGGTGTGCCACCCCAAAGGTCAACTAAAAACAATACTTCATCTGCATTATCTAATTTTGATATTGCTTTTTGTAGTTTTGTTCTAAAATCGTCTGGGCCTTCACTTGGCATTAATGTAACTGCTTGTACATTTTCTTGTTCTCCAAAAATCATTGAGCCTGATTGCATAATGCCCTTAGCAAAATCCCCATGACTAGCAAGAATAATTCCTACCATTATTTATACCTCCTATTTTTTTATTTGTTACAAATTCAAAAATATAAGTATTTATAAAATAAAGTAAAATTATTATTATATTATTTAATGAAAAAAAATAATAATGCCATTAATCAAAATACAAAATATACCTGATATAAATAATAAATTATTTTATCTCATAAAATTATACTTAATTGAATTAATAACTATAAAATATTTTTATTTATACTTAATTAAGAAAAGTATACCGAATTGTTATCGTATACATGTTTAAAAATTAAGCACAATTATATTATAACATAATTTTATTTATATATACTATTTTTTTTTTAAATTATTTTATATATTATTTATTTTATTCTAAAAAAAGCCTTATCTAACTCCAAAAAATGTAATAGTTGACAAGATTATTTTTGCAATATTTATAAATTAAGTTATATAAAAATAATATCTTTTCAAAATTTTATATTTTTCTCGTATTTGAAATAATAAATAATATAGACAAATACTTTTTTACTTTCTATACAGAACAAAATGGCTATCGTCATGCCCACTTCATGGTATCAATCTTAAAGTTTTTAATCTTAAAATCCATTGATATAACTAGCCTTAAGGCTTAAAAAAATTTTATACTTTCCTAAACGTTGACCAATTGGCTATCTCCACACCAACTTCGTAGTATCAATCTTATAGTTTTAAATCTTAAAATCCATTGATATAACTAGCTTTAAAAATTCAATTTTTTTATACTTTCATATACATAAAAAAATGGCTAAAAGCTAGATTTTTCTAACTTTCAGCCATTTAAAAATTTTTTATTTAGTCTTTAATAAAAATTTAATGGGATTATTCTTCTTTTCCCTTTACATAAATATTAATTTTAATAATAAATGGGGGATTATTATTATTTCTATTATTATCTTTTAGTTTTAACTAAATATTGATTTTTAACTTTAATAATAAATTGGGGATTTTATTATTTTTTGTCATTAATTTTATTATTTTTTTGTCATTAATTTTATTATTTTTTTGTCATTAATTTTATTATTTTTACTTTACTTAACTATTAATATTAATTTTAATAATAAATGGGGGATTATTATATAAAATTAGTTCTATTTTAAATGCTACAAATTTTACATCTCAATTATTTGTTAACACGTGTTAACTTTTTATTTTTTAACATAAGTATAACATCAGATTTTTTAGCTAAATCCTTATTATGTGTAACAACTATTACACATTTGCCATGCTCATGTGCACTAGATTTTAATATTTCTACAATTTCATTTTCTGTATCACTATCTAAATTTCCTGTTGGTTCATCAGCTAATATTACAGGAGAATCTGCTACAAGAGTTCTTGCAATTGCCACACGCTGTTGCTGACCACCAGATAATTGTAATACATTTCTATTAATTTCTTCATCACCTAAGCCTAAATTATTTAATATTGATTTATCAGCTTTTTGATTAATTATTCTTAAATTTTCTAAAGGAGTCATATAATCAATTAAATTATAATTTTGGAATATTAACGAAATATTGTTTTTTCTATGGTTTTCATATCCCTTTATTTTTATATCTTCATTGTTATATAAAACTTCTCCTTTTCTAGGTTCATCTAATCCAGCTAACAATGATAATAAAGTAGTTTTTCCAGAACCTGAAACACCTAAAATCGTATAAAATTTACCTTTTTCAAATTCAATACTTATATCATCTAAAATATTTTTGCCATTTTTATATGAATAGCTAATTTTATTTAAAGATAAAACTGACATATTAACTCCTCCTAACTCATTTTTGATAATATTTCTTTTGGTTTTAATCTAATTATTGATGCTGAAGATAACACTACTGAAATTATGATAATTCCTGTACCTATAATATATACATAAACAACTTCCTTAGCTTGTATTTTTACATCAATTTCATCAACTGTACGAGTTGCTAAAGAACTATTAACATCATTTCCTAATGAAAATCCTCCAAATCCACTCTTAACATCTTGAACAGCTTGTTTGCTTGCTTGTGAAACTATTGTATTTCCTATATTTTGTGAAATTACTTTACTTGAGAAATATGATCCTCCAAAAGCTAATACACTTATAAGTAATAATTCAATTATATATTGAGAAATAATATTAAACTTTGAAACTCCTATTGAAAGTAATATACCTGTTTCATGAATTCTTCCTTGAATCCAAAATGCTAACACTAATGAAAGTATTATTGCACCAGCTATTATTGCACCAATTAAAATCATATTTATAATCTTATCTAAAGAGTCAAAAGACTTAGATAAAGCTAAGAATGTATCTTCACTCTTTACTATTGTATACTTATTCCATTCAGCAGAAATTTCTTTAAATTTTGCTGTTACCTTATCTACATCAGTGCTTGTATTAAATGTAGCATTAGTATATTTTACTTCTCCATCTGAATATCCATATAAAGTTTTAACAGTATCTACATCAGTTATTAAAAGATTTTCTGGCATTTCTAATTTGTGACCAACTCTTTCAGTGTTACTACTTTCAAAAATACCTACTATTTCAAGGTCATAATCATTTTTAGATAAAGTTGATGCATTAAAATCACCTGCACTCTTTTTAGCTTTTATAGTATCTCCAACTTTTAAATTATTTGCTTCTGCTAAAGCCTTATGAATTAATACCTTACCTTTATCAGTAGGCACAATATGTCTACCATCAACAAGCTTTAATGATTTACTTATAAACTTAGTATCATACTCAGAGCTCTTATGTGCTTCTACAGAAAAAAGTTTTTCATATTTATAATCATCATTATATTGAACTGCATTTTTTTCTGGTTTTATATAATTTACATTTTCTAAATCTAAACCAGCACCTTGAATTGCAGCATCATAATTCTTAACACCATCTACCTTTGAAAGCTTATCAATTAAACTTTCTGGAATTGTTCCACTTAAATTACTTCCAAGATTAGTTTGTAATTCAAAAGTATTTGCCATATCCTTATTTGAATCTTGTCTTGCTATATTAGCTGCCTTTTTAATTGAAATTCCACTTAAAACAGCTGTCGCTATTCCAAATAATATAAATAACATAATAATACTTTTCATTTTTTTTCTTGTTATATATAATACCGATCTTTTAAATACATTCATATTTATTTCCTCCTTGTTTATTAACTTGAGTACATTTTATTAGTTCAATATGAAATATTTATGAAATAAAAGAGTTAAGTTTATAAAATTAAAAAATAATTAATTAAAATCAATTTCAAACCTCATACCAGTTGAAATTGATTTAAAAGAAAAACTTAAATTATACATCCTTAAAATTTGTTCAACTATGTATAAACCTAATCCATTTCCTCCACTAGACTTATTTCTATCAAAATCAACCCTATAAAAAGCTTCAAAAATATGTGCTAAATGCTCATCTGAAATTGGTTTACAATCATTTTCTATAATAAGCTTTTTATCTTTTATATAAATTCTTATTTCCTTCCCCTCATCAGTATAATTAACTGCATTAGAAATAATATTAGAAATTGCCTTAGTAAACACCTTTTCATCTACCTTAATATTAAAAGAATCATTTAAATTAACCTTAATATTAATATTTTTTGATTTAGCTATTATATTATAATGGTCCAATGCATTTTCAACTATATATGATAAATCCAATAACTTTTCATTTTTATTTTCTATAGAATTAAGCCTTGAAGTATCTAAAATTTCCTGAACCATTTTACTTAATTCATTAACTATATCCTTGCACTTTTCCAAATATACATAATGATTTTTATATTTTCCTATATCATATAACATATTTTCAATCATTATATGCATACTCATCAATGGAGTTTTAAGCTCATGTGATGCACTTCTTAAAAAATCCACCTTAACCTTTTCAGATTCACTTACATTTTTTATTTCTTCTTCTAATGATATAATTGTATTTAACAAATTTTCATACAAACTATTTATATTATATGCTAATATTCCAATTTCATCTTCAGATTCAACATTACAAAAAGCCCTTTTATTTAACTTTTCCATTTCCTTTGTAACATTACAAATTTCCTTTATTGGAGTTGTAATTTTTTTTGCATATATATATGATGCAATTAAAGCTACAATTAAACTTACAATCATAGAATATGGCAATATTTTTAATATAATATCCCTAGTTTCTGTAAAAGATTCTAAATTAGTTACTATTTGAATATTTCCTTTTACATCATTTATAGTCTTAAAATCTCTACTTTTTATTATTGATGAATTATTTACATTAATATATTGACTAAATATACCCTCATTTATTGAATCAACTTCTTCTTCTTCAGAACTTTTTATAATACCTTCACCAGTTAAATCTGGAAGTATTAATGATTTATCCTTAATAACATCCTTATCTATGTATATATCTACATTTTCAACCCCTTGAAAACTTCTTTGCTCTTCTCCTAAAGTAATAAAAACTTGAATATTATACTTTTGAGCAAAACCTTTTGCTAATTCAAAAGACTTTTCACTAGTTTCTTCATTTATTTTTTGAGTTAATTCTGAAATAATTATATCAGCTTCTTTTTCCTTATTACTTAAATATACCCTTGGTACTGCTAAATATATTAAAATATTTGAAGTAAAAATTATTAAACTTATTAATCCAACTGTAAATATGTATGTTTTTGAAAATAACTTTAATTTTTTCATTACTGCTCCTCAAACTTATAGCCAATTCCCTTAACTGTTACTATACAGTCTAATGATAGCTTCTTTCTTATATTTTTAATATAAACATCAATAACTCTGTCATTTGGACATTCTTCTATACTCCATAAATTATCTAAAATTTGTGCTCTACTTAAAACCTTACCCTTATATTTTAATAATAATTCTATTAATTTTATTTCCTTAGGCTTTAAATCTATAATTTCATCACCTTTCTTTGCAGAATACCCTTCAAAATCAATTTCTATATCTTTATAATTCCATTTCCTATTTTCTTCTAACTTTACTCCTCTTCTAAGAAGTGCTTCTATTCTTTTATGTAAAAGTATTATTGAAAATGGCTTTGTAATATAATCATCTGCTTTTTCATCAAAGCTCATAATTTGAGTATAATCATCACTCATTGCTGTTAACATAATTACTGGAATATTACTTTCTTTTCTAATATTATTTAAAACAACAAAACCATTAGCCTTTGGAAGCATTATATCTAAAATAACCAAATCTATTTTATTTTTATTAAATAACTCTATTGCTTGAAGTCCATCTTCAGCAGTTATAACATTATATCCAACTTCTGATAAATATTCACTTACACCTTCCCTTATTTCTATTTCATCTTCAACAATTAATATATTTAACTTCATGATTTTTCCTCCTTTTAATTTATTTTTAAATATATAATATCATAAAATTTTATTCTTTAACCAAAAATACACTTAATATATAGATTAAACTATATTATTAAGTGTATTTTTAATATATAAGATTTTAGTTAACTATATTATGACCAATTGTATTGATTTAATTCTGAATCATATTCCATATATGTTCCATTTGCTGTAGATATTTTATATTTTAATATTTGCACATCATCAATATTACCACTTGCCGGCCCTTTTCCAGTAAACTTCACTGATTCATTTCCAGCTTCTACAACTTCATTGCAAGATAAAGTTACTATTTCTTCAGTACCTTTAAACTTAACTTGTATTGTTAATCTAGATATATCTTCATTTGAATTATTTTTATAAGTACATTCTAATATATTTCCTTCTGCAGTGTTTACTATATTAAAGCTTATAGGAATTGCCTCTACTTTTAAAGGTAAGTCTTTCATAGTAATATTTGATTCTTGTTTTACTTCTTCCTTTTTACTATTCATAATAACTATTCCAAATATAATTAAAACTGCACATACTAACGCTATTATTAATAATTTATATGTTTTATCTTGTTTCATATATTTACACCTTTCTATATAATTAATTATTTTTTATTTTATCCAACAAAATTAATAAAAATTCTTATTATAAAAAAAGTTGGTTATGAATAAAAATTTCTCATAACCAACTTAAAAAAATTTCAAATTAACTTTTTATATTATCTGCTTCATTTAATTAGGCTAAGGGAATTTGCCTCATTTTAAATAATATTTTTATTGCTTATTTTTAATATTTAATTTCCTTGTCCTTGTTGCCCATTTCCTGCTGGATTTTGTACCTCACTTGATGTATCTCCATTTGGTTGTTGCCCTTGTGTGCTACTACCTTGTGATGATTGAGAAGTATCACCTGATGTAGTGCCATTTGACGGTTGACTTGGTGTAGGAGTACTTGGTGGTTGGCTTGGTGAAGTATCTGGTGTTGATCCTGAAGGTTGATTATTTTCAGTAGTTTTACCTTCTATTGAAAATGCTAACTTTAAATTAAAATTAGCTTCAACACCTTTATTAATACCTTCTGATTTTGGTGATTCCCACAAATCACTTCCATAATATAATCTAGCTTGTTCATTTGGGTCTAATTCACCTAATTCTTGTTCAACTGAATTACTTGATTTTAATAATCTTGAAGTTATAGTTGGTAAATTAGTAGGTATTAAATCAATTCTTTTTAAATATGAATTAGAAGGTCTATCATATGTTAAATTTAACTTCATTTCAACCTTCCCATTATTTTTTTGGGGTTGTGAAACAACATATAATGGTGCTAAATCTTCCTTTACTAAATCACTAGTTTTAGTAGTTTTTGAATTTGCATATTCAAACGATTCAAAATGAACTTTTAATTTATGAGAACCATTATTTGTAACTTTATAATACGGTGTAATAAACTTCCCCTCACTTGAAAGTCCATTTTCATTTCTATTTTGTATTAAAAATTCCATTTTTAAAGGAACTGTTGCTGATATAGTAAAATATTGACCTTCTTCAGGTTTGTTATCAACATCTAGTTTTTCACTACCTGTAGTTTCATTAAAATTAGGTAAACTATTATCTTTATTTGGACCCCATTCACCTATTCCACCTTCTAATTCTACATTATTCTTTCCACCTTTATTAGGAAGAGGAGTATTTGGAGTTGTTGTTGAACTCCCAGCTCCTCCAGCCCCTGTACTGCCTCCATCACTATTTGGAGGCTGAGCTGAACTTTCTCCATTACCACCATCTGGTTGTGCACTTGGAGGTTGCTCTGCTTCTCCGCCTCCTGATGATGGTCCTCCACCTTCTGATGGAGTACTAGTTGAATCTGAATTAGTAGCTAATTGAATATTATTTAGTGAATATGCATAACTTTCAACAGAAATATTTAGCATAATAGCTACCATGCATAAGCTTAAAATTTTCTTTTTCATCATATAAAAATCCCCCCATCACTAATTAATTTTCAATATTTATAATAAGTTTCGCTGCAGATACACCTATTAATGTTTCACCATCAGAATCATAAGCATTTATAGTTGCTGTTGCTTCATATTCACCCTTTTTAAGGTTTTTACTTAACTTAGCATTTTCTATATGTTGATTTGGTTTAATTTTACCACTTTTAAATACTGTTTTATCATTAGAATCTAGCTTTATTTCTACATCTATTACATATTTATTATATGGTGGATTATAAATTCTTAAATTACCTTCAGATTTTCCATCCTTAAATGTAGGTCTTGCATTTACTTCAAAAGAAAATGTAGATTCATCTGCTTTTCTTTGCATAATTTCTGCAATTTGTTCTGCTGTATATCCTGCTATAACACCATCTTCTATTATAGCTCCACTAGATTGACCAAAATTATCATTAGCAAAATTTAAACTTAATCCAAAACCAACACCTATTCCTATTAAAATAACTATAGCTAAAAAAATCTTAATATTTTTTTTCATTGAAGAATTGTTTTTAGTTGAATTATCTTCCATACTTATTATCCTTTCTATTATATTTTTCAATATAATAAGGTTTTAATTATTTTGAAGTGTTACTTTCAGTGTTTTTCTTAATTTTTAAAATCAATGTAAATCTATTTTGAATTGGCATATCTCTATCTAATGCATTTGTACCTGCTTTTCCAGATATATTTATTGTTGAAGTACTTGAGCCTAAAACTCTAGCAATATTTTTCTTTTCAGCTTCATTTTCACCAATTTCTTGATTTAACTCTGAATATAATTTTCTATTTCCTAAACATATTTTCTTATTTTCAGCTATATTTTCAAGCCATAAATTAATTTCATTTCTTTTATAAGTACTTCTTGAAGTATTTTCTTTAACATCCTCATCAGTTATTAACTTTATTCCAGAATCCCCATTACCATCTATAAATTCAGCAACACTTATATCTACTGGCACTTCTCCATTATTAGTAATTTTTAATGATGTTCCAATAAAAGTTCCATCATTTTTTACTGTAAAACTTGCTTTTGTTGGTACTGTTACTGAAACTCTCTTTTGAGGTGTTTTTCCTGCATCTTTATTCATTTTTCCATTGGTAGGTATTACTACATGTAACTTATCGCTAGTTGTATATCCTCGTTTATAACCAGTATTTGAATCTTCAATAAAAGCATCCTCTCTTTCCGTAGTTCCACTTCCACCATTTCCACTGCTTGGAGTATTTGAATCAGACCCACCAACACCACCTTCCCCACCAGCTCCATTATCTATTCCTGAATCTTGATCTGGATTCGGGTTTGGACTCGGAGTTTCATCACTTGAATCACTTCCATCAGGATTTTCTGAATCTGTACCTTCTTCTAGTCCATCTCCAGTTTTTATTTGTGCAAAAGATAATTGATTAATAAAATCACTTTCATCATTATAAACTATATAACTTGCTATATCTACATTTGCTTCCTTTATACTATCATCTGAAAATCTAGCATTCTTAACTTCTATTGAAGTTGAATATAACTCTTTTCTTTTTGAATCCTTAGTATTTTGAGCAACAAATTCAACATTTTCATCTGCAACTATTTTTATTTTATAAACTCCATTTTTATTTACATTTAATATAGAGTTTATAGTTTTATTCTTCTCAACTTCTTTTTCAACTATTACATTTTCTTCTTCATCATAAACATAAAGTTTAGCTTTACTAATAGTATCATCAATATCCTTTATAAAAAATGATATTGCAACCTCTCCATCATCACTTATATTATCTATAACCATATCCTTTATAGAAGCTTCATCTTTTAAAACTTCCACAGTTTTTAATTCATTAATATCAACAACCGTTCCATCAGTCATAGTTATAGTATTAAAATTAATATCTTCAACTCCAGCTTTATCATTTGCCACTAATTGAATTGTATAAACATCATCTTTACTAAAGAATCTTCTTTTAGTAGTTTTATTTGGATAATACATCTTTCCATTAATATTAACAGTTGCTACATCTATATAATCTTTAGAAGAATCTACTTTAAAGCTCATAGTGTAACTTTCTCTCTTTTTCAAAATATCCTTTGAAACTTGAATATCATTTACTGCTAACTGTAACTTTACAGGTTCTACTCTTACTAAAAATTCCTTATAAATAATATTTCCATTGCTAAGCTGAACATTAGCCTTTACAGTATATAAACCTGGTTTATATATGTCTACATTATTTTCTGTTATAACAATTTTTTTAGTTATATTTTTTCCATCAACATCTTTTGCAGATAATTGTAATGTTTCAAAAGGATCAAAATTATCGCCTTCTGAAATTATCATATCTTTTCCTACAAATGATGATTTATCAACAGCAACTTCATCTTTTTTATCATTATTAGGTTTAGTTTCTGTTTTATCTTCTGTTTGGTTATTTTTATTTGAATCATTGCTTAAATTACTACTATTATTTATATTGTTGTTAGAATTACTATTTGTGTTATTATAATTAAAATTATTACTGCTATCTTCTAAATCAGCAGTTACAATTTGACTTGGAGTATATGAATCATATCCCCCCTTAAGTTGAGCAGCTGTTATAGGTCCTTTTGGTTTATCTTCACCAGCTATTGTTGTGCTTTCTTCAATTTCTTTTAAACTAATAGTTTTTCTATAAGCAAATAATGCTGTTTTTTCTTTTAACTTTACATAACCAGGGTCTCCATCAATAACTGATTTTATATAAGAACCTTTAACTATTAAAACTACTGATACAACTCCAGCAATAGCTATAATTGATATTAATTTTAACCTTTTCTTATTATAAAATAATTCTTTTATTTTATTTATAATCATTTCCTTTTTCATATCTCACATCCCCACAAATCTTTTTCTATTTTATTTATCTTTTGTTAATTTTTTCTTCTAACAAAAAAATCAACTTAAAAATATATACAGCTATACATTTATTAAGTTGATTTTAAAATTATTAATTTGTGGATTTTTTAATTTTTAATATTAATGTAAATCTATCACTTATAGCTGTATCAGTTTTTAAAGCTGCTTTACCTGATTTTCCATTGAATTTTAAGTTGCCAGTTGAATTACCAAAAATCTTTAATACCTTTATTCCTTCAGTACTTTCTTTTTCTAAATTTTGATCTATATAAACACCTGATTTGACATCGCCTAAGCTTTCACTCTTAAAATAAGCTGTTGTATCACCACTAATACTTAAAGATATTTCACTTCGTGGTATATTGTCTGTTATACTTTTCTCACTTTTTATGTCTATACCATTTGCCCCATTAGAATCTGAAAACTTATATACATAGATATCTACGGCTTCTTCTCCATTATTTTGAATCTTAATAATTGGAGCTGTAAATTCCCCATATTTATCAACTGTAAATGAAGCAATTGTTGGTACTACAATTTGTAATGTACCTGGCTTTATTTCACCTTTTTTATCTGCAACTTTTCCAGTTATATTAATTTTATGTTGATTTGAACCTATATTTATAGTTAAATCTTTATTTGAAGTTCTTAAAATATTCTCAAAATTAACTGTATCATCTTCTGAATATTCATCAAGCTCTTTATCATTTGATACTGAATTTAAATTTGCCTCTGAATATGCTTCAATACCTTCATCATCATAATTTTCATTCATAGGTAATAAACTCATATCTTCATTATCAGATACTGATTTCATATTTACAGCAATTTCTTTAGAAAATAATTCAATACTTTTTTCTTCATTAGTTTGTTCTTTAGCTTCATCATTTTTATTAGCTAAAACTTTAACGGTATAAATCCCTGCTTTATCTAAATTTATTTTAGTAGAAATTTTTGTATATGATGAATATTTATTTTTTAAAAATGGCTTTTCTAAAACTAAATTTCCATCTTCATCATATATACAAATTTTAGGTTCACTTATTGTATTATCAACATCTTTTAAATTAAATGATACTTTAAGTGCATTATTTTCATTACTTTCATCTTCTATAATAACATTATTTAAAGTAGCATCTTCTTTTAAAACATTAATATTAACAGTTTTATCAATATCAACTACAGTTTTATCAGACATTATTACTTTTTGTAATTTTAAAGATTCATATCCAGCTTTATTTGGTGCCATTAAATTAACACTATATCTTTCAATTTCATCTTCAAGTATCTTTGATACTTCATATTCTTTTTTGTTTATAACAACTTTTTCTACATCTATATAACTTTTAGAAGAGTTAACTGCAAAATTCATAGTATAATCTTCTTCTTTCTTAAGCTCTGTTTTAGATGCTTTAACATCATTAACTGCTAAATCTAACACAGTTGGTTCAACTCTTACTGCAAATTTCTTGTCTAAAGTTTTACCATTTTTTAATGCTATAGATGCTTTTACGTTATAAACTCCAGGTTTGTATATATCAACATTATTTTCTGTAATAACTATTGAATTTGTTATATTTTCCCCAGTTATATCACAAGCATAAAGTTGTAATGCATTCATTGGATTAAAGGGTTGTCCCTCTGAAATAATTGCATCTTTACCATTAAAAGCTGATTTATCAACAGTTTCTTCTTGTTTATCATTATTGTTGTTATTACTATTATTTGAATTAGAGTTATCATTATTATTGTTACTTGAAAAATTATTGTTAGAAGAACTACTACTTGAAGTATTACTAGAAGAAGTATTACTTGAAGTATTGCTACTATTTGAAGAAGAACTACTTGGAGTATAACTATCATATCCATTTTTAGTATCATTAGAAACTAAAGTCTTACTTTCTTCTGCTTTATCTTCTACAAGTTGGCTTTCAATATCAATTTTTCCTCTAATCATATTTTCACTTACTGAATCTTGTAAGTTTTTATAATTTGGATCTCTATCTAAAACTGATTGAACATAAAGCCTAATATTTTCAATATCTGATCTTAATGTTAATCCAATTCCACCAAGCATAATTCCTGTAAGCAAAAGTGATAATACATGATGCGCTGTTCTACTAGCAAATGCTGTTCTTAATATAATTAAAATTTTCTTTTTATTCATTTGCACCCCCCTTTACCTTTATATTTTTAATATAAAATTAAATTATTGAGATGTTATAGTAACTTCAACTATAGTTTTACCTACTTCTTCTCCTGTTTCTCTATTATAACCAGTTACAAGAGCTTCTCCAATATGAGTTCCTTTAGGTAAAGCTTCTTTTAATTCAACTTCTTCAATATATTGATTAGGTGCTATTTTAGCTGTTCTTATTATTTCTTTTCCATCCACAGTTACAACATAATCTATATCATAAGCATTGTATCTTGGATTTGCCATAACAATAAATGCTTTTTTACCTTTAAATACAGGATCTGAAGAAATACTAAAAGAAATAGTAGAATCATCAATTTGCTTTTGTAATAAAGCTTTTATTTCTTCTTCAGTTAAACCTGGTTCTGCTCCATCTGAAAGAACATATCCTGAAATTGATGAACCATTTTCAGAAGCTGAATTTTTATCTTTAGTTTTATTATATATATAATAACCCCCTAGAGATGCAATAACTGCAACTAGTAATATAGCTATTACAACTTTAACGTTAACTTTTTTTAAACTTTTATCACTCATAATCATACTTCCTTTCTTTTAGAATTCACTTTAATCTGTACTTAATAAAATTCCATAATAAAAATTATTATGGAACTTTATATATCATACTATTTTGTTTTTTGGATTTTTAATATTAAATTAAAATTATCACTAATTGCTGTGTTAGGTGCACTATAATCTTCAGTACTATGCTTAGCTCTTCCTTCTAAGCTTAACACTAAATTACTTCCATCAACAGCATTTCCTAAAGAAGTTTTTTCACTATCTAATATTTCAGTCCCATCTTCCTTAACAAAACCAGTTTGTTTACCTGTCTTTTTTGAAACTAATCCAACAGTATTATTATCACCAATAAGCTTTAATGACACATATGTATTTCCATCTCCTGATTTAATCTTTTGATCTAACTCTGTTTCTTTTACAAGTACTATCTTACTTCCAGGAGTGGTATCGTTAAACTCTTTTGCAACAACTTCAACACTGTCCTTACTTTTATTAGTAACACTAATATTTCCCCCACTAACCTTTCCATCTTTATCAACTGTAAAAGACATAGCTGTTGGAATCGTAACTGTTATAGTGCTTGGTAATGTTTCATTGTTCCCATCTGCTATATCACCTGTTATAGTAACTTTGTGATTTTGAGATGTTGTGCTATCAATATTGTATGTTTCTGTATCAGCTGTAGTTGCAAATGCACTTACTGAAGTTGAAGCAACCATTGCTCCTGCTAAAACTAATGATAATAATTTCTTTTTCATAATAAAAATTCCCTCCATTATTGTATATGTATAATTATTTTTCTCTTACAAGACTTGTTTGCTAACAAGCTTGTCTCTGTTACTTATAATAATATGTTTTTAATATTTTTTTATTATTTTGTCGTAAATTGTAGAATTTTATATGTGAACTACCTCTAAGCTAAAGACTTAGAAGCTTCTTGGTCAATATTCCTAGTGGAATAAGTTTACCCAAGCTTACAAGATCGTTCCGTCCTCAATATAATCAATAGTTACACTATCAATTTTAGTAAGTTCTTACTTGCATTTATATCTCTATCGTGGCTTACACCACATTTCGGACAAGTCCAATTTCTCAATGCTAAGTTTTTTACATCTTTATTTTTATATCCACATTCTGAACATAATTGACTACTTGCATAATTAGCTGGAGCAACTACAATATTTCTTCCATACCAATCAGCCTTGTATTCTAACATTGTT
>UQFE01000041.1 GCA_900540255.1 uncultured Clostridium sp. | reverse complement strand
ATTTTTATTTTTTAAAACAATATATTGTGTATAAAAGTTTTAGTGCAACAGCCCCTTAAAATATATTTTTAAAAATTCAGCCTAAGCTGAATTTTCTCCTTAACTACTAACTACTAACTAATTTAAAAGCCGGCTTTAAAAAGCTGGCTTTTAAATTGTATTATATTCATTTTTAAAATGTTCTAAGAATTTTAAGTATTCTTCCTTTTCATTAATTATACTTTCTAATTTACTATCAAAAGTATTTTGTCCCCAGTTTACTTCATTGTAATAATATCTGTTAGCAAGTCTCCAATATCTTTGTGGAAATTGTAAGTATGCATATAATACGTTATATTCACATTCATCTAACTTTGAAACCTTATTATATGATTCAATAATTGCATTTGCAAAATCTATGTTCCAATTATTTCTCTTTAAAACCTTTATCATGAAATTTGAAATATCAAATGTTCGTACTTCCCTCTTGCAATAATCAAAATCAATCACGCTAACTGAATTATCATTACCTAAAATAATGTTGTGATAAGTATAATCATGATGGCAGAATCCCTTTTCATGTTCAGCAATTTCACATAATTTAACATATTCTGATGCATTTAAAGTATTTAATGCTTTCTTTGCTATATCCTTATAGAATTCCATTGATTTTAAATATAATAAGTCAAAATCACTTTTTCTATTTTTCTTTCTTATCATATCTCTCATCTTATCTAAAGATTTAATTCTCTTTTCCATAAGACTTGGCCATCTTCCTAAATCACTTTTTAATTTAGAATTTTCGGGTGGATCATATCCTTTAGATGCTTCATGTAACTTAGCCAATGTTTCAGCTGCAATTTTAACCTCTTCTATATTATGAAAATCACATTCTCTTCCCTCTAACCACTCAGATAATGTATATAAATCTTCATTAACTAATGCATATGGTTCACCATCTATATTTAAGAAATATTTATCTACATTTTTAAATCCATTTTTTATTAAATGCTCTTTAGCTCCATAAACAAACAAAAGCTTCTGTGGTCCATAATTTATCTTTTTAAGACATCTTTCACCCTTATTAGTTTTAATATAATAGATACCCTTATTAGCTTTTATTATATCTATTTTTATTTGAAATTGTCTTTCTATTTCAAATTCTCTCATCATACTTCCTCACCCCCTTTATATTTATATGTACATATATCTTCTTTTATTAACATTTTTTATTTATTATAATATAATAAATTATAACTATTTTGAAAGGATTAAATCATGAAGATTGGTATCGATGGAAGAGCCGCAAAATGGTATAGAGGAACAGGTATAGGAACCTACACTTATCAGCTTATTAACAATTTAAGCAAATATGATAATTTAAATCATTATCTTACCTTCATCCCAGAAGATTCTGATTTAAATCTTAAAGACAACTTCTCTATCGCATATACAAAAGACTCCTCTAATGATAATTTTTGGGATGATGTAAAAGTTCCAAATTTACTTGATAACTTTAATATGGAGCTATATCACGTTCCTCAAAATGGTGTAGGCCTTTCAGACAATATTAATTGTCCTAAGACCATTACCTTACATGATATAATTCCATTAAGAATGCCACAAACTGTTAGCAATCGTTATTTAAAAATATTTATTGAAGAAATACCAAAAATACTAAAAAATTGTGATGGCATAATTACTGTTTCTGAATTTTCAAAACTTGATATATCAAAGGAATTTAACTTTCCATTAAACAAAATATTTGTAACTCATCTTGCTGCTGAAGAAATTTATAAACCTATTAATAGAGCCTATTGTAAAAAATTTATTAAAGAAAAATATAAGTTAAATGATGATTTTATTTTATATGTTGGAGGATATAGTCCTAGAAAAAATATTATTGGCATTTTAGATGCATTTTCTTTATTAAAAAACAGTTTAAAAAAGAATTTAAAAGTTGTTATTACTGGCAGAAAGGGGATTTCATATGAAATTTATAGAAATAGAGCTATAAAACTAGGAATTTTAGATTCAGTATTATTTACCGATTTTATTCCATTAGAGGATTTACCTATATTTTATAATGCATGCGAATTTTTAGTATATCCTTCCTTTTATGAAGGATTTGGCCTTCCACCACTTGAAGCAATGGCATGTGGTGTTCCAGTAATATCTTCTAATGTTACATCTATTCCAGAAGTTTGTAAAAATTCAGCTATATTAATAGATCCTAATGACATTGATGAATTATCCTATTCAATGGAAAGAGTTTTAACTGATAGTTTTTTAAAACTTACTATGATTGAAAGAGGGTTATCCACAAGCAATAATTATTCATGGAAAAATACTGCATTAACTACTATAAAAGCTTATGAAAATATAATAAGATATTAAAATATTATTAAATAATATATATTAAAAAGGGTTTGCAAATGCATAACCCTTTAATTTTTATTCTAAATTTTCATTTATATTTCTTAATAATTCACTTCTAAAAATATCATTTTCTATTTTTTCCTTAAATCTACTTACGAAAACCTCTTCATCCCAGGACTTTTGTTTTAAATAATAATCCTTTGCAATATTTATAAAGTCCTTTGGATAATTTAATAATGCAAAAATAACATTCTTCTCTTTATTAGATATATCTAAAATACTACTGTAATCATTTATTATATTAATTACTACTTCTTTTTTATATGCATAATTTTTAATAACTTTAATCATATAATTATATATATCTATTGATTTCATTCCAAACTTACAAAAATCAAAATCAATAATATTAATTTTATTATCTTCTATTATAAAATTATGATGTGCTAAATCTAAATGGCATAATACATTATTGCCCTCACTTGAAAATAACTCACTATATGAACCCTTAGTTAATAAATTTATAGATTTATTTAAATCATTTTTGGCCTTTGCTATATTATTTAAAAATATTAAATCAAAATCATTTTTATAGTTAAACTTCTTAACTATTCTCTCTATTTCTGTCAAAATACATAAATCATTTAAAAACTCATATATCATATTTTTTAAACTATTTAATTTAATTTCTTCTGCTGTGAATTTACTAATTATCCCTTCTGAAGCCTTATGAAAATATGCTATTGACTTAGTACACCATTCAACTTCTATTGGGTTAGTAAATGTTGCTTCTCTTCCATCTATCATATCTAATAATACATATGAGTTACCATTCCATTGAGTAATTATTTTTCCATTTGAATTTCTACAATATTGAAGTATATATTCATCTTTTTCCTTTATTATATTTAATGCTTTATCAATAAAATCAATTCTTTCATGAGAAGAATTAATTTTTTTTAATATTTTTTTACCCTTATCAGTAAAAATAACAAATACCTTTCTTAAGGGAATAATATCATATACGTTTATACCAAGTTCTTGAAAAAAATCTTCACTTAAATCATAACTACATAATATACTTTTATCTACATATCTAAATTTATTCATTTTGTTCCCCCACTTATAAAAGTTCAATACCATCTATTCTTTGTGACATATTAATTTCTTTCACCCATTCATCATTAGTAAATCGACTTCTATCATACTTTATTTTTGATAATATCTTAATAGCTTCAATTGGATAATTTACTAATACTCTTATATAATCTATACTTTCATTTCCTAATCCTGATTTTTGTGAAAAATCATTTACTATTTCCATTACATTCCCACTATATCCCTTCTTCTTTAATCTCTTTATATAGTTATAGCAATCATGTTCTAACATATTATATGAAATATATCTTGTACTTCTTATACAAATTATCATTCCATCCTTTTTTAAATTTCCTTCATCTACCTTTCCTAAGCATATTTCATAATTGTTCATACTCCTTAATATTAATTTTAAGTACATATCTTCATCTAATGCATTTATTGTTCTATTAGCCCTTGCTAAAATCTTATTTCCTTCTTCAATGATGAAATAGTCAAAATCATCTTTATAATATTTTTCCTCATACAATTTAATCATTTTTGATATTTTCTTAGTTTGTACTATAAAACTTTCTATTTCATGTCCAATTGAGCTCTCAATTCTAGGAATTATATATGATTTTTTTCCTTTCAAAATTTTTTGTACTTCTATTATTAGTGAAATTTGATTTTTTACATTCCATTCTTTTTTTTTATTTTTTATCCTTGGAAAATTTTCTTCGCCAACAATAATTCCATTGCTATTTAAATACTCTATAATATCCAAATTCATTCCACCTCTCTATTGAAAATATGATTCTATGAATTCTTCCCTATATTCAATATCATCCAAGTATTTATTTATCTTATCTTCAAAAAACTTTTCTCCCCACGGCTGCTGTTCCCAATAATATTGAAGTCCAATTTGCCAAAATGCTTGCGGAAAACTTATGAAATCCCCCATTAATTTAAATTCATCATTATTTAAATCATTGGTTTTACAATAGTTATCTATTATTAAATTGGCTTTTTCCTTACTCCATTTTGCTCCCTTCATTGCCCTTATTAATAATGATGATAAGTCATGCAAATGAGAATCCAAAATACAGTAATCAAAGTCTATAATGTTTAACTCACCCTTTTCATCAATTAAAATATTATGGTGTGCAAAATCATGATGACAAAATCCAAATTTTTTTACCTCCTTATCCATAACCTCCATATATCTATGACTTATTAAGGATTGTATTGCTCTTTTTCCCCTTTTTATTTCATCATCTAAACTTTTTAAATAAATATAATCAAAATTTGATTTATATGCTTTTTGATTTATTCTATTTTTAAAATCTAAGATTTCATCACATCTTGTGTTAAATACTTTAATCCATGAATACCACCCAATTCGTGGTCTCATTTGCTTATTTATATTAAAATTTGTACTACAATTATGAAGTTCTCCAAGTTTTTGAGCAACTTTTGCTAATTCAATAGGATTATCATAATTACTAACTCTTGAAGGTATCCATTCTGTTAAATAAGCATATTGCTTTTCTAACTTAACATACCTTGAACCATTTACACTATTTAATATAATTGGAATTTTACTAAATTTTTTTTTTTGTAAATGCTCCATTGCAGATAAAATAAAATAAAAGTGTGGAAAGTCATACTTTATTATTTTTATAGCATAATCACCATTTTCAGTTCCTATCCTATAACTATTTTTAACTTTTTCTACAGCTTGTACCTTGATATTATAATTAGATTCTATATATTTTTTTAATTCTTCTTTATCCATAGCTAACTCCTAAAGCTTTCTTCCTTGTATTATATGAAATCCTATATTTCATTGTGTTTACTATCACATAAATTACTTTTTTTTAATATTTATATATTATAGGTTTTTTAGGAGGCGTTATGCTTTGAAAATTTCAATTGACGCTAGAGGAGTTAATTTATATAAAGGTTCTGGAATAGGGACCTACATTGAAAATCTTCTTAGGGAACTTCTTAATATAGATAAAAAAAATACTTATTCTATATTCTGGGCAGGTGAAAATTATAATGAATTTAAAAAAAATAATTCAAAAATAATTTTTACTTCCAAAAGACATGGAGGATTTTACGAAAATTATTATTACCCAAGTTTTATTAAAAATAATAATATTGATTTACATCATATTCCACAAAATGGAATAGGATTAAATTCACTTTATACATCTCCAGTAGTAGTTACTATTCATGATTTAATTCCATATATATTACCTCAAACTGTTGGCAGGGGATATTTAGAAAGATTTCTTAAAGATATGCCTTTTATAATAAACAATTCAAAGGCAATATTAACAGTTTCTGAATATTCTAAAAAGGATATATTAAGATTTTTTCCTTCAATAAAAGAAGAAAAAATTTTTGTTACACCCTTAGCTGCAAATTTAAATTATAAACCATTGAATAAAACATCCTGTAAGGATTATATAAAAAATAAATATAATATTTATTCACCATTTTTATTATATATTGGTGGCTTTAGCACTAGAAAAAATGTAAGAGAAATTATACTCTCCTTTAAAAAAATTTATAAATCATTAAATAAAGACTATAAGCTTGTATTATGTGGCTCTGTCCGTGATGAAGGAGCTAAACTTCAAGAATTATGTAAAGAACTCTTTATAGATGATAAAATTATCTTTACAGGATTCATACCCGATTATGATTTACCTTATTTTTACAACGCTTCAGAATTATTTATATATCCTTCTCTTTATGAAGGATTTGGATTACCTCCTCTTGAAGCAATGAGTTGTGCTACTCCTGTAATAGCCTCTAATCTTACCTCTATTCCTGAAGTTACAGAAAATAATGCAGTTTTAATTAACCCAAACAATACAGATGAATTAGCTTCTGCAATACTTTATTTATTAAACTCCCCTGATTTATTATTAAAATATGGTCAAATGGGTTATAAGCATAGTTTAAATTTCAACTGGCAAAATACAGCAACTTCTACTTTAAAAGCTTATGAAAGTATTTTAATTTAAATATAATAAAACCATATGAATAAAAATTCATATGGTTTTATTATATTTATTTACAATTAATTATTTACTGTTTGTGATGGTGTTAATGTTACATTTGCATTTTGAGTTTTACCATCTCTAATAAATTCTATGTTAATAGAATCACCTTCCTTTTTAGAATTCTTTACTTCTTGTAATTCTTCAAATGTTTTTATTCTTCTTCCATCAGCCTTAACAATTAAATCTCCACTTCTTAATCCAGCCTTTTCAGCTGATGAATATTCAGTTACCTCTACAACATATAACCCTTCTTCTAAATTTAATTTTTTAGCTAATGTTTCATCAACAACTCTAACTGATACACCTAAATTTAATATTGGTTTAGATAATGAATCAATTTTTTCTTTTACATCATTTATTGGAATTGCAAATCCTATACCCTCAGCACCATCACTTGCCTTTAATGTATTAATTCCAATAACTTGACCTTTAGTATTTATTAATGGTCCACCACTATTACCAGCGTTAATAGCTGTATCTGTTTGTATTAAGTTTGTGCTAACACCTGATTGTGTTTCAACATTTCTATTTAATGCACTTATTATTCCCTTTGTTAATGTTGATGATAATTCCTTTGATAACGGATTACCAATTGCCACTACTTCCTCACCTGGTTGTAATGCATCTGAATCACCTAATTCTACAACTCCAGGAACTTTTACTTCCTCATTTATTTTTATCATAGCAATATCTTTATCTGAATCATAATTAACTACTGATGCAGTTACTTCTCTTCCATCACTTAAAGTTACTGTAACTTCCTTTGCTCCATCAATTACGTGATAGTTTGTTAATATATAACCTTCTTCATTTATTATAAATCCAGATCCCATACCTTCTGTTTCTTGTTGGAACCATCCATTAACACTTTGAATTGTTTTTGTTGATACCATAACAACTGCAGGTGCTACCTTCTTATATATATCAACTGCAGATAATGCTGTATTATCTGTTGCAAATGATGCTGGATCAGCTAAGACCTTACTACTTGACTTTTCACTTGAATTATTTTTTCCTGATATAGCGTAAGTAACTCCTGAACCAACTACTCCACCAAATAAAGAACAAATAAGTGCTATTGCAATATACTTTGCAAATCCATTTCCATTTCCTTTTTTATTTTTTTTCTTCGGTTCTTCCTCAAAATTATTTTTTGTTTCTACATACTCAATTGTATGTGCTTCTTTATAAGCTGCATCATAAATATTCTCATTATCCATATATATTATCTCCTTTTTATTTATATTTAAATATAACCTTATTTATTTATTTGATACTTATAATATAACCACTATATGTGTCAAATATATGACAATTATAAGGCTTAATTAAAATTAAACTATTTAATAGCAAAGATTAAAACATATATAATTTAAATCAGAACCTAAAATTGTAAAAAATAACGCTAGCAAATTGCTAGCGCTCTAAATTATTTTTTTTCTTTTTTAACATTATCAATTTCTTGTAATTGTTTTACCGTTTGTCTTATAGCCGAAAGAACATTTTCCTTATCATTTAATGGTAAATAGTCTTTTTCACAACTACTTACATATACAGTTGTTAAACTTTCATCTCCTAAGTTCTTTAATGGATCATCACTATTTTTAGTTAATAAATAATAAGGAACATCTGAAAATACACCTTTATTTTGACTATGGCTTGTACCTTTAAGTATATTATTAAATTCATTATAAACTGCTGTTGTATATTTTGATTTAGTTCTTAATGCTAAAAATTCTTCTTTATTCTTTTCTAAAAGACCATTTTCATAATCATCTAAATTAATATCTAAATTTAATTTATCTAACAACATTGTAAATCCACATTTAGAACCTATTTTTTCAATCAGTCTCCTTATCTTAGTTATAGTCTGGCTTTTTTTATATTCATTTGTTTGAGTATATTTTTCATTAATAGGATCAATCATTATTGCAGCTGCAACAGAATCCTTAAACTGTTCTGCAAAACTTGTTAATACTAATGATCCATATCCTTCCCCAACTATAATATATGGACCAGAAAGTCCAGCTTTTCTTAATAATATTTTTAAATCCCTTGCCTGCTCTTTTGGTATTCTACCCGAAGATGAAATATCACTATATCCATATCCTTGTCTATTATAAACAAATGTTCTAACGCTATCTTTTTCCATTAATTTCTCTACAATAGGAGTCCATTCTTCTAAGGTAGTACCTATATCCCCATCAAAAATAATAGTATAACTACCTTCCCCTTCTACTCTATAATCCATTCTTAATTCATCCACAGTTGTATAGTTTACTCTCTTTTTTAATCTTTCCCCATCAACAAAATCAACTAAACTTTGTGTAACTATCCCAATTATTAAAATAGCAACAATTATAGTAATTGCAATTTTAAACTTATCTTTAGGACTTCTATGTTTTTTCATGCTTACTTTGCGTACCCCATTTGAATACGGTAAAAACTTCATTGCCTTCTCTCCCCATACATCCCTAATTTATATTTTTATAAATATGTTTAAAACCTTTAAGTATATGTACTTAATCCCTAGCTTTATAATTTTAAATTTGGTTTTGCATTTAAATTTAAATCATTAACTTTTCCATTAATAAAATTAAAATATGCTGCACTTCCTATCATAGCTGCATTATCTGTACATAAAATAGGAGTTGGGAATAAAACCTTAATTCCTTTCTTACCAGCTTCATTAATAAGAGTTTCCCTTAATGTTGAATTTGAAGCAACTCCACCTGCAATTGCAATAGTATCAATATTTTTTTTCTTACAAGTTAATAATACATTATCCTTTAAAACATCTACTACAGCTTGTTGGAATGAAGCTGCAACATCAGCTTTATTAATTTCAATATTTTGCATATTACACTTATTTAAATAATTAAGAACTGCTGATTTTACCCCACTAAATGAAAAATCTAATGTTTCTTCATGGAAATTTGCTTTTGGAAATGTTATAGCTTTCGGATTTCCTTCTTTTGCTAATTTATCTATTTTAGGTCCCCCTGGATATCCTAGTCCTAATGCTCTTGCAACCTTATCATATGCTTCACCAGCAGCATCATCTCTAGTTTGACCTATTACTTCATATATCCCATAATCCTTAACATGAACTATAAAAGTATGCCCACCTGAAACTACTAATGAAATAAATGGAGGTTTTAAATCCTTGTGTTGTATATAATTTGCACAAATATGCCCTTCAATATGATTTACACCAACTAAAGGCTTTTTGCTTGCAAATGCTAATCCCTTTGCAAATTGTAACCCCACTAATAATGCTCCAACTAATCCAGGACCATATGTAACTCCAATTGCATCTATCTTTTCTAAAGTAATATTTGCTTTTAATAATGCTTCTTCAACAACGCCACTTATAGCTTCTATATGTATTCTTGAAGCAACTTCAGGAACTACTCCCCCATACTGTTCATGAGTACTTATTTGTGATGCAATCACATTTGATAATATTTCTCTTCCATTTAATACAACAGCTGCTGAAGTTTCATCACAGCTTGATTCTATAGCCAAAATATATTTATCTTCCATTTATTTTACCTCTTCTTTTACTGAATAATACCAATTTGTATTATATATTAATAATATTACATAATCAAATTATTACTTGTGAATATAAATTCACTAATGTATATTTAAAATATAACAAATACCTTGTAGTATAATCCTACAAAGTATTATATACTTTTAGAAAAAATTATTCATTATTTTTTATTTCTTTTTATGGATTTCTTAATAATTATGTTTGTTTTTAGTATACCCCTTATTAATTATTAACATTTTTTTATTATAAATTACTTTACTTTAAACTATTTTAGGAGAAATACTTATGAAACCTTATGCAAAAGTAATAGTTTTAGGATCACCTATTACTAAATCAAATTTTAAATTACATAATAAAGATGGAAGAGCTATCTTGCCTTATAATACAGGAAAATCCCTTGATAAATATGCTCTTTATGAAGAAGAAATAGCTTATTATGCAAGAAGTCAAAATCCTGATTTAATATTAGAAGAGTCACTTATTGCAGTTTTAAAAGTTTATTATAAAAGTGAAAAACGACATCCTGATACTGCAAATATAACAAAAAGCATTTTTGATGGAATAGAAAAAAGCGGTTTAATCGTTAACGATGCTCAAATTAGAAAAATAATAGTAGAAGAGTTTTATGATAAATTAAATCCAAGATTTGAATTAGAACTATTTGGAGAAAGTACTTACTCACTTTCTTATTCTATTACCGAAAATGAAATACAAAACGAAAAAAGATTATATTCTTCATTAAAAAAATCTATTCGTTCTACGGATGAATTGAATAAAAAAACTAAAACACCAAAATCACCTAAAGAAGAAAAAATTGATTCTTCTATATATAAATGTTCAATTTGTAAAAATATCTTAAAAGAAAATAACTATATAACTGCTGATAAAGGTAAAACTTTAATTTGTAAAAATTGCTTTAATAAATTACTTTAAGGAGACTTAGTATTTATGAGAAAATATGTATTTTTAGGAGACAGTTTAATTTACGGTTATGGTGTAAGTCCAAAGGATAATTGGGTATATAAATTAAAAAACACCCTTAATTTAAATTTATATAATAAAGGTATAAATGGAAGTACAACTACAGATATGCTCATTAGATTTGAAGAAGATGTTTTAAGCTTAAACCCTACTGATGTATTTATTATGGGTGGCACAAATGACTTGCTTTCAAATCGTAGTGTACAATCTATTATTAATAATATAGAATTAATGATTAAAGATTTATTGAAAGAAAATATAAATATAATTATAGGTTTTCCCCCAAATATAATTCCATCCATTGCTAATAGACTCTTTATGCCATCTACTACCTATGATTATTGCGAAAAAAATTTGCCTTTATTACGAAAAGAAATGTTAAATTTATGTTTATCATATAATATAAAATATATCGATTTTTATTCAATAACACAAACTGCTAATGAACATCCTAATTTATATATTGATGGAATTCATTTTAGCCGTAAAGGACAAGATTTACTATTACAAAAAGCTAAAAATTATTTTCTTTAAAAAAATAATTATAAATATATTTCTATATATAAAAAAATAAGCATAGATTTTATCTCTATAATGACTTTTATCTATGCTTATATTTATTATAATAATTAGTAAGATTCTTTTAAATACTCAAAAATTTGATTTCCAAGTTTAAATCCACTTTCTCCACTATTTAATAATGAATCAATTCCATCTTTCATAGTTCCACATATAAATATTCCTTCAACAGATGTATGATTATTTTCACTTTTTATATAATCCCCATCCATCATAATGCTCATTTTCTTTATAAAATCAATGTCAGGAAAATATCCTACTGACAAAACTAATGAATCACATGGAATAGTTGTAATTTCATATGAATATAAATTTTTAATTCTACATAAATTAACTCTTTCTCCACCTTCAATATCACTAATTTCACTTTCATAAATTATCGGTATATTAAAACCATTAACAATATCTAATTCATTTCTATTAAATGATTTTCTTTGTGTAACTATACCTTTTATTGTTGCACCTTCTATCACTAATCTTCTTGCTACAATAAGAGTCCATATATCATCGCCAGAAATAATAACCTCTTTTCCTGGAATATATCCACTATAATTAATTAATCTATGAGCTGCACCTACAGTAAATATTCCTGTAAACTTATGAATTGGTATTAATATATTTCCCGTATATCTTTCTCTACATCCAGCTGCCAATATTATAGCTTTTGCTTCTATTTCTACTATTCCCTCTTCTGGATTTACATAAGTAATTATCTTATCCCTATTAACTTCTAAAACTCTAGTGTTTAATTTATATAACCCACCTAAAGCCTTATAATCCTTTATTAAAATACTTCCAAGCTCAGGACCAGTAACAGTTTCATTTAAATAATACTTACCAAAACCATTATCAATAAATAAATTTAAATTACCTCCTAAAACATCTTCCATTTCTAAAATTAAGACATTTTTAATACCTGATTTTAAAGCTGAAACTCCAGCAGAAAGTCCAGATGCACCTGATCCAATTATAACTAAGTCATATTTATTCATTCTTTGCTCCCTCACCAGCAATTGAAAGTTCTTTTATTACAATACTTGGACTACCAACACTACTCATAGGGAATTTTAAATCAGAGCCTATTTCTTCTATATTATTTAATAAAGTAAAGAAGTTACCTGCAACTGTTATTTGTTCTACTGGGTGAGTTTTTATACCATCTTCTATATAAAACCCCTTAGCAGCTAAAGAAAAATCTCCTGTTATTGAGTTTGCTCCTGAATGTAATCCAGCAAAATCAGTTATTATTAATCCTTTATTGATTTTCTTAGTCATTTCTTCTAATGAATTAATACCAGGTTCTATATAAAAATTTGTTGGTGATACTGATATTGGTGATGCATATGATGATTTAAATCCATTACCAGTTGATTTTACTCCAGCCTTATTAGCTGTTTTTAAATTATGAAGAAGGCTATTTAACTTACCATTCTTAATTAAATAAGTTTTTAATGTTGCAACACCTTCATCATCAAATGAAACTGATGCTAAACCATCTTCTAAGTGAGGATCATCTACTAAATTAACAATATCTGCAGCTATTATTTCTCCTTCTTTATCTTTTAATAAACTTAATCCCTTTTGCACTGCATCCCCACTAAAGATTCCTGCAAAAGTTGATAAAAGCGATACCATTGCTTCATTATTTATTATTACTTTATAATTTCCTGATGCAATTGATGTTCCTCCAATTTTACTTAATGCTTCATCTACTCCCATTTTAGCAATTTTATCTGGCTTAACATCATTTAATGATTTTGCTACTACATATCCACAGCCATCATACATTTTATCCAAATCTTTTACTATTGGTACAACATAAGCTGTTAATAAATTAGATTTATTACTTAAGTTTAGTCCCTTAGAATTTATTATTCCATATTTTCCAGAACTATATGAAACTGAACATCCACTAAAACTTTCTACCTTATTGCAATATTTTTTAGCTTCCTTTTCCATACTTATTGCAATATTGATTAACTTATCTGCTGGTATATCTTCTAACTCTTCATGATAAGTACTTATTTCCTTATATTCCTTATCTCCCTCATATATAAATTGAATATCATTATTTTCAATTGCTAATACATTTTCCTTAGCCTTTTTAACAAGCATTTCTATAGCATCTTCATCTAATATTTCAGTATAAGAATATCCAATTCTATCGCCAAATTTTCCTCTAAATGATAAACCTGCAGAATTATTTAAATTATACTTTTCAACTTCTTCCTTATAAACACTTATACTTAAACTTTCCCTATCAACATAATATACTTCATATTCAGAAAATCCTTCTTCTTGTGCCTTTGAAAATAATTCTTTTACAAATAAATTTAACTCCATACTCTCCCTCCTATCTTCCACCAACAGTTATTTCTTTTACTCTTATCATTGGTTGACCAACATTAGTTGCTATACTTCCAGATGAAGAGCCACACATTCCCTGACCTTGAGTCATGTTATTTCCAACCATATCTATATTCATTAAAATTTCGCTTCCTTTACCAATTAAGCTAGCTCCCCTAACAGGTTCTTGTATAACACCATTTTTAACAATATATCCTTCTGAAACAGCAAAATTAAATTCACCAGTAACAGGATTAACAGATCCACCTCCCATTTTTTTAGCATATAACCCATCACTTATAGATTTAATTATATCTTCTGGATTGTCATCACCATTAGCAATATAAGTATTAGTCATTCTTGATGTTGGCGCATACTTATAACTTTGTCTTCTTCCACTTCCAGTTGGATTCATTCCCATTCTTCTTCCATTTAACTTATCTATCATATAAGATTTTAATATTCCATCTTCAATAAGAATATTCTTTTGCGTTTTATTTCCTTCATCATCTATATTTAAAGATCCCCACGCATTAGGTATAGTTCCATCATCTATTGCAGTTACCTTTGTAGATGCTATTTGCTTTCCAAGCATTCCAGTAAATACTGAATTTCCTTTAGCAACGGATGTAGCTTCTAATGAATGT
The DNA here is from genome assembly GCA_900540255.1 of uncultured Clostridium sp. GTDB lineage: Bacteria > Bacillota > Clostridia > Clostridiales > Clostridiaceae > Clostridium. Next base: position 3,989 of record UQFE01000041.1, on the reverse strand, counting down.
CCACAAGCTTCATGGAATATAACTCCACCAAAACCATTATCAATAGCAACTGTCATTCTTCCTGCTGGACAATTTCTTGCATGTAACATTGTATATGCCTGTCTTGCAGCTGATTTTCCATAATACTCTGGGTCAATTTCATTAAACATTTCAAATCCCATATGTCTTCCTGGCCCCTCAAAACCTGTTTGATTTTCACCATTAATAGATGCTATAGCATTTATAGTTAATCTTGTTCTTATTCTCTTATCTTCTGTATATAACCCTTCTGTATTTGCAATTAAAATATGCTGTTCTTTATCTGCATATCCAACTCCAACTTGAGCAATTTCACTATGATAATTTTTAGCTGAATCATATGCAACCTTCATTACCCCTATTTTTTTATTAAGATCTATAGATGATGGTGTAAGTATTATTGGATTTATATTAATATTTTCTCTTTCATTTAAAACTATCATTTTTTCTTCTTTTAAATCCCCTAAAGCTAGTGCTGCTTTTTGAGCAACATTTAAAAGCGATGTTAAACTATTATTATTTGTATATGCATATACACTCTTTAATCCCTTAAATATTCTAATTCCAATTCCATAAGATCTTCCTCCTATAGAATTTTCAACTTTTCCATTTAATATACTAATTGAATTATTTAAACTATCTTCTTCAAATATTTCAGCAAAATCTCCACCAGTTATTAAACATCTTCCAAGCACCTTTTGTGCAACTTCACGAGATAACATAAATCATTCCTCCCTTTCACTATTATTAATTATATACTAACTGCCTCCTAGGTCAATCCATTTTCTGGGTTAAAACCTGGAGGCAGTATTTTAAAAATTCTTTTTCCAAAGTGATGGACTAAATAATATAAGCATAGGATATATTTCAAGTCTTCCAGCCAACATACAAAATGATAATACTAATTTGCTTAAATCTGAAAATGCCGAAAAATTCCCTGCTGGACCAACCATTTCAAGCCCTGGTCCTATATTACTTAAAGTTGCTATTACAGATGTAACAGTTGTAGTAACATCAAAATTATCAAAAGAAACTATAAATATAGCAATTAATGATATAATTATGTATGCAAATATAAATAAAAATACTCCTGATATAGTTTCTTCTTCAACTACATTTCCATCAATTTTCACACTTTTTACTCTTCTAGGATGAAGAATTTTATCAATTTCTCTTCTTATGGCTTTAAAAATTATTACTATTCTTATAGTTTTAATTCCACCACCAGTAGAACCAGCCATTGCTCCCATAAACATAAGCATAATTAAAATAACTTTACTTAAAGTTGGCCATAAATTAAAATTTACCGTTGCATATCCTGTTGTCGTAACAATTGATGACACTTGAAATGCAGAATCTCTTATAGATTTAGTTACATCACCATGATTAAATGGTATTATGTTAACTGCTATAATTATAATTGAAGCAAATACAGCTATTAAATACCACTTCAATTCTTCACTTTTAAAGAATGCTTTAACATTTCCTCTAATTAATTGGAAGTATAAAACAAAATTTACTCCAAATAAAAGCATGAAGATAGTAATAATCCATTCTACTGCAGGATTATTAAAAGCAGCAACACTTGCATTCATATTAGAAAATCCACCAGTTCCAGCAGTTCCTAAAGCGTGTATTATAGAATCATACCATGACAATCCTGCACTCTTTAAAAATATAGTTTCTATTAACGTTAATACAAAATAAATTGCATATAATATCTTTGCAGTTTGTTTAATTTTAGGCACTATTTTTCCTGGAGTAGGTCCTGGGCTTTCTGCCTTTAATAAATGTATTGTATTCCCACTAAATGTAGGCATTAAAGCTAATATAAATATTAAAAAACCCATTCCTCCTACCCAATGAGTAAAACTTCTCCAAAATAATATTCCTTTAGGTAAAGATTGAATTTCTGTTAATATTGATGCCCCTGTTGTGGTAAATCCTGATGATGTTTCAAAAAATGCATCAACTAAAGATGGAATAGCTCCACTAAATACAAATGGTAATGCACCAAAAAATGAAATTACTATCCAAGCTAATCCAACAGTTAAAAATCCTTCTTTTGCATATATTTCATTCTTTTTTCCCTTAATTTTTATAAGAATTAAAGCTATAGGAATCATTAATAATACGGTATATAAAAATGCATTAGCATCTCCTTGTCCATAAAAAAGTGCTACAAAAAACGGTATTAATAATAATATTATTTCATATTTCATTACATGACCTATAATATTTAATATAGCAGTAATGTTCATTATCTATGTCCTCCAGATATTATGTCGTTTATATTACTAAGTTTTTCTCTTTTTGTTATAACTATTACTCTATCACCAATTTCAAGCTTATCATCTCCTGATGGAATAATAATCTTATCATTTCTTACTATTGTTGCAATAATAATATCACTTATTATATTTATATCTTTCAATTTTTCATGTAGAAATTTAACATCTTCTCTAACTAAAAATTCAATTGCTTCTGCTTTTTCATCAAATATCTTATAAATATTTTCAATACAACACTTCTTTTCATCCTTTAAGAAACGTATATATTTTAATATTTTATTTGCTGTTATGGTTTTAGGACTTATTATTGTGTCTATTCCAACATTTTTTGCTATTACATTATAATTAAATCTAGTTATCTTAGTAATAACATTTTTAACTTCATTGTTAATTGCAAATAATGATGTTAATACATTTTCTTCATCCCTGCCTGTAAGTGCAATAAATGCATCAGCTTGTTGTAAATTTTCTGATAAAAGTAACTCATGATCAGTTCCATCACCATTTATTACAATAGCCTCTGGTAAAGTTTCATTTAACTCAATACACTTATTTAAGTCTAATTCAATTACCTTAGGTGTTACTCCTAAACTATCAATTATTTTAACTAAATAATGAGTAACTCTTCCACCTCCAATTATTAATGGATGCTTAATCTTATCTTGGAATTTACCAAGCTTTTTAAAGAAACCTTCTATTTTTTTGTGTTCTCCTATTACATATAACTTATCATCTTTGTGTAATATAAATTCACCATTTGGTATATATATTTCTCCATTTCTTTCAATACCAGAAATTAATATAGAATCCTTTAATGATTTTATATCCTTAATTTGATATCCATCTAATCCATCGCCCTCTACTACCGTAAATCCAACTAAATCAACTTTTCCCTTTGCAAAAGTATCTACACTTCTAACAGATGGGAATTTTATTAATTTAGCTATTTCTAATGCAGCTTCCTTTTCGGGATTTATTACCAAATCAATTCCTAATTCATCTTTAAGCATTAAGATCTCTTCAGAATATTGAGGTGCTCTTACTCTAGCTATGGTATATTTAGCACCAAGTTTTTTAGCTGCTAATGAACAAAGCATATTTACTTCATCACTATTAGTAACTGATATAACTACATCAGCTTTGCTTATTCCAGCTTCATGAAGTACCTTTAAACTTGTTCCATTACCTTTTACACCCATTATATCTAGCTTTTCAACTATAGAATGTAATACTTCATTATTATTATCAATTATAGTTATATTATCCTCCTCTTTAGAAAGAAATTTGGCCAGTGTATATCCAACCTTACCAGCTCCAATAATTATAACTTCCATTTGCTTTTACCCCTTATCAGTAATAATATTAAGTTTATTTTTTCTTATATTACTCAATTATATGACATATTGATAGATTTTTCATCTATTTATTTTAAATTTATGTTAATTAATTATTTACAATTATTTTTAAATAAAAAAATAAAGCTAGAAATAATTTCTAGCTTTACTTGGCTCCGCGAAGAGGGCTCGAACCTCCAACCTATCGGTTAACAGCCGAGTGCTCCACCATTGAGCTATCGCGGATTAATCTAAGAGAATTTGTTCTCTGAAAATTGCATATGAATTATTTTATATTATTGGTCAAGCCCTCGACCTATTAGTATCAGTCAGCTACATACGTTAC
>UQFE01000040.1 GCA_900540255.1 uncultured Clostridium sp. | reverse complement strand
ATCCAAAGGAGCAAAAATGATACTGAAAAATTTGAGTGATATAAAAAATCTTGGCCATAAAGGCCTTGATATATAAGGGTTAAGAAATATGATTAACCCTATAGATAAATATGTAAGGAGGTGGAAAAATGAAGTTAAGTTTTAAATTCAAACCAAGTATTAGTAAAAAACAATTAGAAATAGTAGAGGAATTATCTTATCATACAACTAAGTTATATAATATTATTAACTATGATTTAAGAGAAAATGGTGTAAAAACTTATTACGATATAGAGAAAGAATACAAGTCAAATTGGCATTGTGATTTTCTTCATAGCCATACAAGACAGCAAATGTTTAAAGTATTAGAACAAAATTGGAAGTCTTATTTTGCAAGTGTTAAAGACTTTGGAATAAATCCAACTAAATATAAAGCAAAGCCAAGACCCCCAAAATTTAAAAATACTGATAAAAATAAGAATGAAATTATATTTACTAATCTTGCTATAAGATATGATAATGGATTATTAAAGCTATCATTATCAAAAGCTATAAAGTCGCTATTTAATGTGGAAAGTCTTAATTTTGAAGTTTCTAAAAAACTACAAAGCATTATAGATTGGAATAGCTTACAACAAGCAAGATTTAACTATGATAAAGTTCAAAAATGTTGGTATCTAATTGTAATTTACAAAAAAGAGGAATTAGAAAATAATAAAACTAATGTTGGAAGCATAGACTTAGGACTTGATAATATAGCCACATTAACATTTAAAGATGGTTTGAATCAATATATCTTTTGTGGTAAAAAGCTAAAATCAGTTAATTTTTATACTAATAAAAAAATAGCTCATTTACAATCAATAGAAATGTTTAAATGTGGTTCAGATAAGTTTAAAAATACTAAAAGAATTAATAAAATTAGACGATATAGAAATAACTATATAAATGACTATATGCACAAAGTTTCTAAATCTATTATAGACAAGTCTATTGAAAATAATGTAGGCAAAATAGTAATAGGAAAACTTAAAGGAATAAAGCAAAATATGAACTATAATAAGAACTTTGTTCAAGTGCCTATACAACGTTTAGCAGAGCTAATAAGCTACAAAGCTAAACTGCAAGGCATAGAAGTTAAATTCCAAGAAGAAAGCTATACAAGTGGATGTAGCGCTTTAGACTTAGAAGCTATTACAAAAAAGAACTATAACAAATCAAGAAGAATAGTTAGAGGATTATTTCTAAGTGGTTATGGACTTATAAATTCAGATATAAATGGAAGTCTAAACATACTTAGAAAATCAGAAAAATGTATTCCCGACTTAATTAACTTAAAGAGGGATAATGGGAAATTGGGCTCTCCCAAGCGTATAAGGGTGGCTTGTTAATTCAAGTGGAAACTTAAATATCAGACTACGCTAAAAGAATCCTCGTGGGCTTGTACCCGAGGTAGTTCAATGATAAGTTAGGATTTGTTCCTCAAACTAAAGATTTAGCTTATGTAATATCAGATTCGATAAAAAATTTATAAGGTATAAAAAGATATATGAACTGTATTGAAATAAAGAAATTACAAATAGTTTAAATACAGTTAATTTTTTAAGTAATTTATGTTGATATTATAAATAATATATTTGCTTACTATTAATATATGGTTTATAAATATGATATACTTAAAGTTGATTTAATAAATGATTTATAAACAATATTTTAATGAGATAGGTGAATAAATAGATGGCTACGATAGTAGATGTTGCAAGGTTAGCAGGTGTTACTCCAACCACTGTATCACGTGTTATTAATAATAGAGGATATATTAGTGAAAAAACAAAGAAAAGGGTTCATGAAGTTATGGATGAACTGGGATATCAGCCTAATGAAATAGCACGTTCCTTAACAAAACAAAAAAGTAATACAATTGGAGTTATAGTACCTCATATATCTCACCCATACTTTGCCAAATTAATAAGTAATTTAGAAAATGAAGCAGCTAAAAAAGATTACAAGATAATATTATGTAATAGTAAAGAAAAAGCTGAAAAAGAAAAGCAATATTTAGATATGTGTAAAAGTAATAGAGTTGCAGGGATAATTATATGTAGTGGAAATGTTGAATCTAATAAGATTAATACAGGAGGTATTCCAGTAGTATTATTAGAGAAAAATTTTGAAGAAGGTAAGCTTGGAATTCAATGTGATAATTATCAAGGTGGAAAGATTGCAACAGAGCATTTAATAGAATGTGGATGCAAAAAAATATTACACCTTAGTGGAGTAATAGATGAAGAAATGCCTGCTGATAATAGAGAAAAAGCTTTTATAGATGTATGTAGTAAAAATGAGATTGAGTATTTTATAAAGAAATATGATATAGATACATATAATCAAATGAATTATTACGATTATATAAAAGCAGCACTAAATGAAATAGAAGGTGTTGATGGAATATTTGCAAGTAGTGATTTAATAGCTGCACAGGTTATTCAAGTTTGTAATGAAATAAAAATTAGGATACCGGAAGATATTAAATTAGTTGGCTTTGATGATGTTGATATATCACAATTAACAACACCGAGGATAACTACTGTACATCAGCCAATCAAAGAAATGGCAAGGCTTTCAATTGAATTAATTGATGCTAAGTATAATAATATAGAGGTAAATGAAAAAACTATATTATCAATTAAGTTAATTATTAGAGAGAGTACAGTGAATAAATAAAATTATCTATGGAGTATTTTAATATAAAAAAACTACCCCAGGTGGATTTACCAGGGGTAGTTTTAAGTGTGCTATGATGCATCGTTCATTATTTATATATTTAAACTTAAGAGAATGAATAGAATTATATATTATTATTAAGTTAAAATATAATATCATTAAATAGTGTATCTTTCAACAATACCATCATCATTTATATATTTAATTGTAGATTTGCTAATAGTTAAATCAACATTTAAGGTACAATATTTATTATCTTTTTTCCATGTTAGGATGATTTCAGTATCACTTGAAGGCTCAACAGTGAAGTCTCCATCAAATGCAGGATAATCATTTCTAAAGTCAATTAGCTTAAGTAATCTTTGAACTACCTCTTGACTATATGCTTTATCAATTTCTTCTAAAGTAAAGTTATGTCTATTAATTTCACGACCTTCTCCAGTACTAGTAACATTTTCAACATCATTTTCGCCAGCTAATAACCCAACATAATAAACTTGTGGAATACCAGGGGCGAAGAATTGAATTGCTCTTGCGCTTAAGTATGCATCATCATTGCATCCTAAAACTGAATAGTAAGAACATCTTATTTGATGAACATCAAATCCATCTGGACTCTTATGAGTATCAGAATGAACTAAGCTTAAATTTGCACCATGATTTAAGCAATGATCAACAATCTTTCTAGCATCAGCTGTAGATACTAAATCATCAAGATCAGGTTTTACAGGAATACCATCATGGCAATCTAACATTGTAAATTGATTAGTTGGTCTGTTTTTTAAGTAGTCAATAAGTGATGAACTTGATTTGTTAACTAATGTGCTAAGTATAGTATATGGTAATATAAAGTCGTATATATAGTTACCGTATTTAGCTAACTTATATTGAGTAGTATAGTGGGAATGAACTTCAGGTAATAAATCAATATCTAAAGATTTAGCTAAATCAGATACCCAGTCTAAGAACTTATATATTTCAGGTTCAACGAAGAAACAACTAGTTCCAAGTTTCTTTATTACATATCCAACAGCATCAAGTCTTACAATTTTAACATTGTTTTTGTGGAAGTTTTCAAAGAATTCCTTTAATAAGGCTCGTACAGCTTCAGAATTTATGTCTAAATCAATTTGTTCTGAAGGTGTTTCTTTACCAAAAGTAGTCCAAACAGAAACTTCTTCACCTTTTATATTAAATGTTGAATAAGGAACTTGTCTACGTAAGAACATTTTATTTATATCTTCCTGAACTGGTTTGCCATCGGACCATATTTTATCTAATGTTATAAATAAATTTGCATATTTTGAATCTCTCCCATTCTTTAAGAAGTCTTGGAAAAATACAGAGTTTTTAGAAATATGATTAACCATTAGATCAAGAAGGATATCATAGTTTTCAGCTAATTTACGAATATCTTCCCAAGTACCAAATTGAGGTTCTATTTCTAAGTAAGTTAGTGGCGCGAATCCCCTATCTCCTGATGATGGGAATGGAGGAAGTATATGAATACCACCTTTAAATGTTTTTGGAAAATATTTTGTAAGAACATTATTTAATGTTTTTAAATCTCCACCAAGAGAATCAGGATAAGTTATAAGTTGAACTTTATTTTTAACTGCCATTTTTATATCTCCTCTTAATTAATTATATATTATAAATTGTTTTTAATTCTTCTATTGAAGGCAATTTAGCAATTGCTCCTACATGTTTAAGTTTGAAGGCACTTGTTGCAAAACCTATGTTTAAAGCTTCTTTTAAAGTGTAATTGCTAGTTATAGCTGTGTAGAATCCACCCCAGAAAGCATCTCCAGCACCAGTTGTATCAATAACTTCAGTAGCTAAAGTATTGAATTTGATAGTTTTAGTTCCGTCAGAAACTATTGCACCATATTTACCTAAGGTCATTATTACAAGCTTTGCACCACACTCTATAAATTTGTTTACATGATTTTCAGGAGTATCCGGTCCAAAAATTCTTTCAGCATCAACTTCAGAAGGCTTTATAATATCTATTTTACCTATAAGATTTTTTATATATTCTATTCCATCATGTCCTTCTTCCCAAATCATTTCGTGATAATTTGGATCAAATCCTATAAGAACATTATTTTTTCTAGCTTCTTCAATAACTATTTCAATCATTTTTCTTGATTTTGATTGAGAAATAGGCCAACAAGAAAAATGAACTATTTTACTATTTTTTAATGTTGAATCTATGTCTGAATTATATTCTAAGTTGTAATCTGCACTACGATAGAAAATTGGTAGTGGAGTTTCTTTGCTCTTAGTTACAAGTACCATACTTGTAGAATGATTTACTGAGTTAATTAATTTTGTGTCAATGTTATTGTTTTTTAAGTGATTAATTAAAAACTTACCTAATCCGTCATTTCCAACGCAAGCTGTTATAATAGGATTACCGCCAAGTCTTTTTATATTCATAGTTATATTAGCCGGTGAACCACCGAAAAATCTTGAATATTTATTGGAGTTGAAATTAGTATCATAATCATCAGAAATCATATCTACTAAAATTTCCCCAATTGTAAATACGTCATTTATTTTATCTTGGAATTGTATAGTATTACTAAAATTAAACATTATTACCTCCAAATTGTTTTCTATAACTAGAGTATAGATATTATTTAATAATATGTCAATCGCTTGACATATAAAATTAATTTTTTTTTAAAGTTTAAAAATATGAATAATTTTACAAAAATATAGATGGTATAATATAATGAGATAATAAAAATATATATGAATGATAAAGGGTGAGAATAATTTAAGGAGGATATTATGGGAAAATATAGTTTAGATTTAAAGGAATATGCAAGGCTTGCTAGAGAAGTTGCAGCTGAAAGCTGTGTATTATTAAAAAATGATAATAATACACTTCCACTAAAAAAAGGAGATAAGGTAGCAGTTTTTGGTCGAAGTGCTTTTAATTATTATAAAAGTGGATTAGGTTCTGGAGGACTTGTAAATACAAAATATGTGGTAAGTATACTAGATGCTTTAAGGAATGAAAAGGATATTGTTTTAGATGAAGACTTATTAGAAATATATAGTGAGTGGATTAAAGAAAATCCATATGATGAAGGGCATGGATGGGGAACTGTACCGTGGTCGCAAAAAGAAATGAAAGTAGAAGATTATATATTAAGAGTAGCTAAGGAAAATGATATTGCATTAGTTATGATAGGCCGTACTGCAGGTGAGGATCAAGATAGTAAAAATGAGGCTGGAAGTTATCTTTTAACAGATGTTGAAAAAGATATGATAAAAAAAGTGAGCAAATCATTTAGGAGAACTGTAGTAGTTTTAAATGTTGGTAATATTATAGATATGAAATGGGTAGATGAGTATAATCCATCAGCAGTGCTTTATGCTTGGCAAGGTGGGCAAGAAGGGGGAAATGGAGTTATTGATGTTTTAACTGGAAGAGTAAATCCATGTGGAAAGTTAACTGATACTATTGCAAAAAATATAGAAGATTATCCATCTACTAAAAATTTCGGAGATCCAGAGAGAAATTATTATGAAGAGGATATTTATGTAGGGTATAGATATTTTGAAAGTTTTGCAAAAGAAAAGGTTATGTATCCTTTTGGATATGGATTATCATATACGAGTTTTGATATTAAGGGGAAATTAGTTGAATCAACATATGAGGAAATAGTTGTTGAAGCAAATGTAACTAACAATGGCAATATGTCAGGGAAAGAAGTTGTACAAGTTTATATAGAAGCGCCACAAGGTAAACTTGGAAAGCCAGTAAGAGCTCTTGTTGGATTTAAGAAGACAGGTATTATTAAACCCGGTGAATGTGAAAAGTTAATAATAAATATACCTAAAAGTTATATAGCTTCTTATGATGATAGTGGTGTAGCCGGATATAAATCTTGTTATATCTTAGAAGAAGGTTTATATAAGATTTATATAGGATCAGATGTTAGAAATGCTGAAGAATCAGGGCAATACGATGAAAAATTTACAATAGTAGAAAGTTTAGAAGAGGCTTGTGCACCAATAGTTAATTTTAAAAGAATTAAGCCTATATTAGATGAAAATAATAAATTTAATATAGGAAATGAAGAAGTTCCTATGAGAAGAATAAATCCTAAAGAGAGAATGTTTAAAAATCGTGATGAAGAAATAATTTATACAGGGGATAGAGGGTATAAGCTTGCTGATGTATTTGAAAATAAAGTAAAGTTAGATGATTTTGTAGCACAGTTAAGTTACAATGATTTAATTTGTATGTTTAGAGGAGAGGGAATGTGTAGTCCTAAGGTTACTCCAGGAACAGCAGCTGCATTTGGTGGAATTACTGAATCATTAAGAAATTTTGGAATACCTGTTGCATGTTGTGCTGATGGTCCATCAGGTATAAGAATGGATTGTGGAACAAATGCATTTTCACTGCCAAATGGGACAGCATTAGGATGTACGTTTAATGTTGATTTAGTTAAAAAACTTTATAAAATGACTGGAATAGAGTTATGTAGAAATAAGATAGATTCTCTTTTAGGACCTGGAATGAATATTCATAGAAATCCATTAAACGGAAGAAACTTTGAGTACGTATCAGAAGATCCAATACTAACTGGAAAGATAGGTGCAGCTCAAGTTATTGGTATTCAAGAAGCTGGATCTACAGCAACAATTAAACATGTTTGTGCCAATAATCAAGAGGCTTCAAGGCGTTTTGTAGATTCAATAGTATCAGAAAGAGCACTTCGTGAAATTTATTTAAAAGGATTTGAAATTGCAGTTAAAGAAGGTAAAGCACGCTCTGTTATGACTACTTATAACCCTGTAAATGGGATATGGACAGCAGGAAGTTATGATTTATGTACTACTATTTTACGAAAAGAATGGGGATTTGATGGTATAGTAATGACAGATTGGTGGGCAGAAGCAAATACTGAAGGTGAAAAGTCTACAAGAGAAAATAAAGCTCCTATGGTGCTAGCACAAAATGATTTATATATGTGTGTATCAAATTCATTAGAAAATCCTGAAAATGACAATATTAAGGAAAGGTTTGAAGCTGGAGAAGTTACAAGAAGTGATTTGCAAAGAAATGCTAAAAATATATTAAAATTTATTATGAAATCACAAGCAATGTTACATGAGCTAAATTTAATAAGTAAAGAAGATTTAGAAGAAATTAATGGACAAGATGATGACGGGAATATTTCACTAGAGGATATTGTTTATTATTATGCAGATAAGGATAGCAATGATATTATTATAGATGCAAGCAATTTTAATAATAAAAAAGGTGATTCAGAGGTTTTTGGAATATCTTTAAATGAACTTGGACTTTATAATATCGAGATAACAATGAAATCAGAGCAAGGATCATTATCTCAATTACCACTTTCTATTTATTACGACAACGCACTAAAATCAACTATTACTATTAGAGGAACAGAAGGTGAATGGGTTACTGAAAGTAGGGAGTTAGGATTTATTTTTGGTGTGAATCATTATATTAAATTATACTTTGGAGCTAGTGGGTTAGATATTGATAAAGTAGTCATTAAATTTATGGGGAAAGGAAAATTACCATTTTAAAAAAGATAAGAAAAGTGTAGTTACCTTTAGTGGCAATTAAATATTTAACTTGACCTTGAAAGTGATTTGTGGTCATAGATAGTTTGGTTTCTAAGGCTTATATGGGGAAACTGGAATTGCTTTATATACATTAATATATAATTCTTATGGAATGAGACTAGTTGCACATAAGCCTTTTGCTTCTATTGAAGTAGCAATAAGTGATTATAGAAACCATTTTTTGTGAATTGAGCATACAGGCTAATTCTATACTGGAAAAAGGTATTTTTATATTTTTCTAAATAAACTTTTGCTAAAATAAATATCTACAATTATATCTTTATTAACTATCACTAAGTATTCTCATCATACTATATTTTTATTATACAACATTTAGACATATATTAATGACATATGGTCATAGTTTTAAATTATATATAAAAGTACAATATAAATATATCATGAAAATGTTGTACAGAGGTGGAAATATATATAAGTAGGAGGATAATATGGGGATTATATTTAATGAAGATAATAAATTATTTCACATTCAATCAAAAAGGACTAGTTATATTTTAAGTGTTTTAGAAACAGGACATTTAATTAATCTATATTGGGGAAGAAAAATTAATTCTAATAAAATAAATTATGTAGTTAAAAAGAGGGCTTGTGGAAGCTTTTTAGCGGATTTAGATAATATAGAGGCATTGCACTTAGAAGTTATAGCACAAGAATATCCAAGCTATGGAAGTCCGGATTTGCGTTCACCTGCAATTCAAGTAAAGCTAGCAAATGGAACTACAGTAACAGATTTTAGGTATGAGAGTCATGAAATTTACAGAGGAAAGAAAAAACTTGAAGGATTACCTGCAACTTATGCCGAAAAAGAAGATGAAGTAGAGAGTTTAGAAATAACATTAAAAGATGAAGTAGCTAACTTAAGAGTTATACTATCCTATACTGTATTTGAAAATTATGATTCAATAACAAGAAGTTGTAAAGTTATAAATGATAGTAATGATGAAGTTGATATATTAAGAGCTTTAAGTGCGAATGTTGATTTTACACATAGTGAGTTTGATTTAATTCAATTATCAGGTTCTTGGGCTAGGGAAAGACATATAGTAAGAACAGCTTTAAGAAGTGGTGGACAATGTATTGAAAGTAGAAGAGGAGCAAGTAGTCATGCTCAAAATCCATTTATAGCATTAGTAAGTAAAGATGCAACAGAAGATAAAGGAGAGGTTTATGGATTTAATTTAATTTATAGTGGAAACTTTTTAGCTAGTGTTGAAGTAGATATGCATAGTAATGCAAGAACACAAATTGGTATAAATCCATTTGATTTTACTTGGAATTTAGAATCAGGACAATCATTCCAAACACCAGAAGTTGTTATGGTATATTCACCTAATGGATTAACAGGAATGTCTCATATTTATCATGATTTATATAGAGAAAGATTATGTAGAGGAACTCATAGAGATAAGGAAAGACCAATACTTATAAATAATTGGGAAGCAACATATTTTGATTTTAATAATGAAAAAATTAAAGAGATTGCTAAGGAATCTAGTAAGCTTGGGATAGAATTATTTGTTTTAGATGATGGTTGGTTTGGAGAAAGAAATAATGATGATTGCTCACTTGGAGATTGGTTTGTAAACGAGGAAAAGCTTAAAGGAGGATTAAATTCTTTAGCTACAGATATTAATAAAATGGGAATGCAATTTGGTTTATGGTTTGAACCAGAAATGATTTCACCAAAAAGTAAGTTATATGAAGAACATCCAGATTGGTGTATTCATATTGATGGAAGAATAAGATCCGAAGCAAGAAAACAGCTTATATTAGATTTATCTAGAGATGAAGTTTGTGAAGCTGTAATAAAAATGATTACAGATGTGTTGAAATCAGCACCTATATCATATGTTAAATGGGATATGAATAGAAATATGACAGAAATAGGATCAACAGCATGGCCTGCAAAAAAACAAAAGGAAATTGCTCATAGATACATGTTAGGTTTATATAAAATATTAGAAAATATAACTTCTAATTTTCCTAATATACTGTTCGAAAGTTGCTCTGGTGGCGGTGGAAGATTTGATGGTGGAATGTTATACTATATGCCACAAACTTGGACAAGTGATGATACAGATGCAATAGAAAGATTAATGATTCAAGAGGGAACATCATTAGTATATCCAACCAGTTCGATGGGAAGCCATGTATCCGCTGTACCAAATCATCAAGTTCATAGAATTACACCACTTAATACAAGGGGAGTAGTAGCAATGGCAGGAAGCTTTGGTTATGAATTAGATGTAACTAAAATGAATGAAGAAGAAAAAGAAGAAGTTAAAAAGCAAGTTGAGTTTTATAAAAATATTAGAAGTACTGTTCAATTTGGAGATTTGTATAGATTGAAAAGCTCATTTGATAGTAATGAAGCAGCTTGGATGAATTTATCTAAAGATGGCAAAGAAGTAGTAGTAAGTTATGTTAAGAAGTATGCTGAAGCTAATGTAATACCAAGACGATTAAAAGTTAAGGCTTTAGATGAAAATTCATTATATGAAGTAATTGAAACTGGAGAAGTATTTGGTGGAGATGAACTTATGTATATAGGGCTTGAAATTGGAGAACTTATGGGAGACTATCAAGCTAAGAACTGGACTTTAAGAAAAGTTGATTAAAAATTTATAATATAAATATTAAGATAGCATAAATTTAAATAGTAGTTTTATGCTATCTTTTTTAGAGTTTTAATAATATATCTAACATTTAACCATATTTTAAAAACATTAATACGTTTTCGAGAGCAATAGTGATGATTATAATTAAAATGTAGAAACAAACATAATAGTGATAATGAAACAATTATAGCAAAAAAAGTAATAATAAGAGAGGTATTAAATATGGAAGTATTAGAGAAAGTAAATAGGAATGAAAGTGACGTTTCTATGAAAACGTTAATTTCTTTTGGAATGGGGAGTTTAGGAAATAATATTATATGTGCAATGATAGGTACATATTTAACAATTTATTTAACGGATAGCTTTGGGATAAGTGCAGCTGCTGTAGGTACATTGTTTTTGGTTGCAAGAATAATCGATGCAATTACAGATCCTATTATGGGAATGATTGTTGATAATACAAAGTCTAAGATGGGGAAGAGTAGACCATATCTTTTATTTGTTCCAATATTTATGGGAATAGCGACGATAATGTGTTTTTCATCACCAAATTTAAGTGATACAGGAAAAATAGTTTGGGTATATATATCTTATATACTATGGGGGATATGTTTTACCGCTATGGATACACCTTATTGGTCATTATCTGCTAATATAACTCAATCAGCACAAGGAAGAACTAAAATTATAACATCAGCTAGAACCATTGCCTTTGGAGGGAGTTTAGTTGTTTCAGTATTTACTCTCCCATTAGTAGCTAAGTTTGGAAATTGGACGATAGTAGCAATAGTATATTCTATAACAGCTGCAATTTGTACTTGGGTTACTGTATGGGGAGTTAGAGAAATAAATACAAATAGAAAGCCACAAAAACAAGGAATTAAGCAATTAAAAGAACTTTTTAAAACAAATAGACCTTTAAGAATTGTATTAATATCTATGTTAATGTTAGAAATAACTTATGCTCTAAGAAATGGGTTTTCAATATATTATATAAAGTATAATTTCAATGCAGAATTATATATTCCTTTAGTAACTGGAATTAGTATAACAACAGGAATGCTTGGTGGAATTTGTACACCTAGTATAACAAAAATACTGGGAAAAAGAAAAACAGCTTTATTTGGAATAGCAATTAATGCTATTGGCTTTTTATCAATATTTTTATTAAAATATTCAAGCTTAAAAATGATGTTAGTGATAAATGCTTTTATGGGGCTTGCTGAAGGGGCAGCCAATATATCTTTAGCATCAATGGTTGCAGATTGTGTTGAATATGGGGAATGGAAAACAGGTAAAAGATCAGAGGGAATGATATTCTCTTCAAATATATTTAAAACAAAACTTGCAAGTGCAATAGGTGGGGCTTTATGTGGATATGCATTAGCATTTTTTGGATATGAGGCAAATGTAGCACAAACCGTAAATACATTAAATGGAA
The DNA here is from genome assembly GCA_900540255.1 of uncultured Clostridium sp. Classification (GTDB taxonomy): domain Bacteria; phylum Bacillota; class Clostridia; order Clostridiales; family Clostridiaceae; genus Clostridium. The sequence goes on along the minus strand of UQFE01000040.1, from coordinate 6,505 downwards.
TACATATAATGTATTCAATAATACCAGGAATAATTGCGGTATGTAGTATTATATCTTTAAGAAGATATAATTTAACTGAAAAAGAATATGAAGCTATACTTGAAGATTTAAATAAAGATGAGCATTTAGAAACAACATAATTCATAAAAATGTAAATACAAATAAAAACTGGTTTGTAATAAAAAAATACAAACCAGTTTTGTTTTATTGAGATAAAAGAAATTTTTTAGTTGTTTCTTTTTTTGTATCTCTATATTGTTTAGGACTAACTCCTTTAATTTTTTTAAATGTTTTAGAAAAGGCTAGAGGGTCACTATAGCCACAGGAGTATGCTATATTAGCAATTGGAAGGTCAGTATTATATAATAATTCAGCAGCTTTAGTTATTCTAAATTTCATTAAGAATTTTTGAGGAGACATATTTAAATTGCTTTGAAAAATGGAAGTCAAATAACTTCTATTTAAACAAATATAATTAGCAATGTCTGTTACCTTTATAGAATTATGATAATTATTTTGAATAAATTCAATTGCTTTATTTATGTAATTATTAGTATTTTCCTCCCTTGTTAATGATGAGGTTTCTTTATGATCTTCACACAGTTTTGAGAAGAATAGGTATAATAATCCTTCAATTTTAAAAGCATCAGAATCAGACATTGTATGATGTTTTAACATTTCTAATACATATTCTTTTAAAGCATCATCTTTTTCATGAGTAAAAATTAAATGTTCAGAATCTAATCCAACAGAATTGAGATAAAGTTTAGCTTTATCACCATCGATACCAATCCAAAGATATGTCCAAGGATTATCTTTATCAGCTTGATAAAATGTAACAACATTAGGTTCGATTAAGAAACCTTGATTTTTTCTAACTTTATATTTATTGTCATTTACATAATAATAGCCTTCTCCATCCAATACATAATGAATTAAATAATTTGGGCGAACAGCTGGACCAAATGAATATAAAGGAACACATTTTTCTAATCCGCAGTAACAGAGATATAAATCATTAAAACTTCGATTAGTATTTTCTAAAAAGTATATATCTAACATAAATCCTCCTAAATCTAACATTTAGATATGGTCTTATTAAAGCTATATATAAATTTTAAATTAGAAGGATATATATTTCAATATATATTAATTAAAAGATATACTTCAAATAATAAAACTAACATTTAGACATGTTTTAATTACATTAATCTATTTAGAATTATTATAAAAAGTTTTAAAATATAATTATGTAAACGATGTAATAAGAGAGGGATGAGATAATGGGAAAGAAAAAGGTGATAGCAACAATTTTAGTATCAATATCAATGGCAACAACATTATTAACAGGTTGTACAAGTAGTATTGGGATTGATAATAATAGTAAAAAGCAGATAGTGTTCTTTAGTAATAAGATAGAAGCTGTAGATACCTATAATAAACTTGTAGAAAAATTTGAAGCCGAAAATCCAGATATAGATGTAGTTGTTAGTGCACCACCAGATGCAACAACTGTATTAAAGACTAGATTAGTAAAAGGTGATGCACCAGATATTATTTCACTATCAGCAGATAGAAGTTTTGCAGATTTTGTAGATGCTAATATATTAGAAGATTTAAGTGGGAAAATAGATTTTAGTGTTATTGATCCGATTTATAATCAAATGCTAAAGGCGTTGGAAATTGAAAGTATAGATGGAATTTACGGTGTGCCATATGCATTAAATGCAAGTGGAGTTATATATAATAAAGATATATTTGAGGAATTAGGGTTATCAATTCCTAAAACATGGGATGAATTTTTAGGGCTAGCTCAAGCTGTACAAGATAATGGTATAACACCGTTTTACTTTACATTAAAGGAGTCATGGACTTCTTTACCTGCATGGAATACTATAGCAAGTACTTTAGTTAGTAGTGATTCTTTTAAGAAGGTAAATAGCAAGGAAACTACATTTAATGAAATTTATTCTGAAACAACAGATAAGATTATGAAGTTAATGAAATATGGACATTCTGACAACTTTGGTGTTGGTTATAATGATGGTAATACAGCATTTGCTAACGGGGAGTCTGCAATGTATTTACAAGGTAGTTATGCAATTCCTGCAATTTTAACTGTAAATCCAGATTTAAATCTAGGAATGTTTCCGTTACCTGCATCTAATAATGAAGAGGAAAATAAATTAGTTTCTGGTGTAGATGTATATTTTGCTATTACTAAAGATTCTAAGAATAAAGAGGAAAGTATAAGGTTTATAAACTTTTTATTAGAAGAAGAAAATGCGAAAACTTATATAGATGAACAAAGTGCATTCTCAGCAGTTAAGGGGGTAGTGCAAGAAGATTCAAAATTTGAAGGGTTTGATGAATTCTTTGAAAATTCAAGGGTTGTTGACTTCCAAGATCATTATTATCCAGCAGAATTACCAGCATCTGATATGATACAAACATATCTTTTAGATGGGGATAAGAACAAGTTCTTAAATAATTTTCAAAAGGAATGGTTAAAGGCAAATAGACAGTATATTAAAGAATAGTATGAAGGGGTGAATAGAAATGAAAAAAAGAGATAGATTTTTCTTGTGTACAATAATACCAATGATAGTTGTATTTTTCTTATTTCACACATTCCCGTTATTAAAAGGGGGAATGTATAGTTTTACTAATTTTAGAGGATTTGGAGATTTTGATTTTATTGGATTAATGAATTTTAAAGATTTATTTACTGATTCAAGGGTGATAAATTCATATATGTTTACCTTTAAATTTGCTATAGTTACAACAATAATAGTAAATTTAATAAGTTTAACATTAGCATTAGCGTTAAATTCAAAAATAAAATTTAAAACTACATTAAGAGGATTATATTTTTTACCTAATATTTTAGGTGGATTAATTGTAGGATATATATTTAATTATATTTTTACATTTATACTTCCAAAGTTAGGTGAAGTTATGGGGAGTGAAGTTCTTAGTAAAAGCATACTTGGTAGTACAAGCTTAGCCTGGATAGCTGTTGTAATTGTAGTTTCGTGGCAATCGATAGCGTTTAATACTATAATTTACATTTCAGGGCTTCAAACAATTCCAGATGATGTTTATGAAGCAAGTGGAATTGATGGAGCAGGGAAATGGCTACAATTTAGAAAGATTACATTCCCTTTAATAGCACCATTCTTTACAATAAATATGGTTTTATGCATGAAAAACTTCTTAATGGTATTTGATCAAATAATGTCCTTAACTGGTGGGGGACCTGCTCAATCGACAGAATCAATTTCTATGCTTATATATAAAGCAGGATTTGGTGGAAGTCAATTTGGATATCAATCAGCAAATTCAGTTGTATATTTTATAGTTATTGTAGTTATATCATTATTCCAAATTAAAGTATTAGAGAAGAGGGAGGTTCAATTATAATGGCTGAGGTAGGTTTAAAATCTAATAATAGAAGTAAAGTAAAAAAAATATCTTTTATAAAGAAGGAAGATGGAAAAGTTAATTTGCCAATTACTATATTACTTATTATTTGTTCATTAACAATATTATTTCCACTTTATATAACCATTGTTATTGCATTTAAGCAACCATCAGAAATGATTGGGAATATATTATCACTTCCGAAGTCATGGAGTTTTAGTAATTTTAAGCAAGCTATTGAGATGACTAATTTCTTTCATACAATAATGAATAGTTTATTTATAACAGCGGGAGCTGTAGTGGTAACTATTGTTACAAATTCATTAGTTGCATATGCTATTGCAAGAAATATGCATAAAAAGTTTTATAAATTTGTATATTTTTATTTTGTAAGTGCAATGTTTGTACCATTTTCAATGTTAATGTTACCACTTGTTAAGCAAGTAAGTTTCTTTAATTTAGATAATAAAGTTGGTATGATAATTCTTTATATGGTATTTGGTATATCAATGAATACATTGCTTTATGTTGGATATTTGAAGAACATTCCTCTTGAATTAGAAGAAGCGGCTTATGTTGATGGTGCTAAACAATGGACTGTATTTTGGAAGATTATATTCCCTTTGTTAAAGCCGATGCATGCAACAGTTGGAATAATGACAGCTCTTTGGGCATGGAATGATGTAATGATGCCACTTGTAATACTAAGTGAGCAAAGTTCATCAACATTACCATTAGCACAATATATATTCCAATCAAAATTTGGGACAAACTATAATGTAGCATTTGCTTCATATCTTTTAGCTTTATTACCATTATTAGTATTCTATTTATTTGCTCAAAAATGGATTATAAATGGTGTAACAAAAGGGGCAATAAAATAATTATAAAAATAGAAATGTATAGAGGATAATTTCTGATGAAAAGGAAATTATCCTTTTTGTATTAATTGAGTATTGATAACAACATAAAGATGAAAGAAGTTATAGTTGTATTAAAAATTTTTTATAGAAATCAAAATCCTCCTTTTGAGAGAAATCTATTATATATTATTAGAATTGACTATTAGTGCAATTCTAAACTCTTTTAAATTTTAAAGCTTTAATAACTAAATTATTAGTCATTCTTTTACCGAAAGCATAGCCAATTATTTTTTTAGAATGTAAATCAAGAACTGAAGATAAATAGAACCAACCATCTATAGTAGTGTAAATATATGTAATATCTCCTACCCATTTTTCATTAATAGAAGTGGTTGTAAAATCTCTTTATAAAACGTTTTCTAAATCTTCTGCTACTTTTTTAGTTGAATGAGGTCTATATTTTTTTTACAGTTATTGAGTAAAGAGAAAGTTCACTCATATTTCTTTGAACTCTCTTTAAAGATACATTAAAGCCTTCTTTACAAAGTATATAATGAATCATAGGTGCTCCTTATATACCTTTATTTACTTTATATATTCTTATAATAGCTAGCTTTTTCAGAATTAAAAACTGTAATATTAGCTGATGAAGATGTAGATCAATTTGATAGTAATGATGTTTTAAGGGCGTTAAATACTAGATATCAAGGAGATGTGGATACAATATTTATTCCAGGTGTAAGATGCCATCCTTTAGATCCTTCACAAAGTCCTGAATATAGTTGGAATATTAGAGATAAGGGAATAATGTGCAAAACTATATTTGATTGTACAGTACCTTATGAATTAAAAGATAAATTTAAGAGAGCTAAGTTTACTGAGGTAGATTTAGAAAAATTTAAAATAGAAGAGTATAAATAGTAAATAATAAATTTTTAATAGTTACTTTAAAATTCATGTAATAGTGTTGTGGATTTGGTCATGAAATCATTATCTTGCTAAGGTTTATATAAAAAATGAAATAAGACGATTTATAATGACGAAATAAGACTAACGGTAAATTTAACTATTTAATTTAAAGTTAATATTATAATAATATAAAATTTAAATTATAATGGTTGAAATGTTGCCAGTGGAGGAAACATGAATATAGCTAAAATTTTAATGTATACTTTCAAGATATTGTTAAATGAATCTATAGAAAGAAGTGGAATTGGTAGCTTGGAAACTATAAGTATAAGCGAAAGATTAGATTTGTTAGTTGTTGAGGAACAAAAAGAAATATATAAAAGATACAATTTAGGTGTGGTTTGAAAAATTTAACAAAATACTATATTGAATTAAAAATATTAATTTAATTAAAATACTATATAATTAGTTGTAACTATAAAAGTAATTATAAAAAATCAGTAATGCCATTAAGTTTACCCTATAAATAGTGAGCAAATTTAATGGCATATATTTATTTTATTTAAATTTATAATAAAGTATAAGTATCAATAACTTACTATGAATATTTATTTATATTAGAAAGATAATAATTATATATAAAAATTATAATTATAAAAGGAGATATTTATGAAAAACAAAAGAATAATTGCAATTGGATTAATATTTTTATTAATATTTAGTACTAAATCTTTTGCTGAAGAAAATAAGCCAGAATCTAATGCTATATTTATGGGGATTGTAGAGGAAGTACAAAAAAATACAGGTGAAAATACTATAAATATAAAGGTTAAGGGATATTTAAAGGGAATAAAAGTTATAAATCAAGAATTAGTAGCAATAGTAAGTGAAGACACATTAATAATACCTAATGAATGCCCTAAAGAAGGTGAAGAGCCAAATATAAAAAGGGTTAATATAAAGGAATTTAATATTGAAAAAGGAGATACTGTATTTTTAATATTAAGTGAAGCAATGACGAAGAGTACACCTCCACAAGCTATTACAAAGGCCATTCAAAAAGATGATAAAAATTAATTTTAAAAATATGTAACTATAATTTGTTATTTACATATATTATATTATAAATAATAATTTTAATAAGAAAAATTAAGGCCGCTCACTAATTTTTATGTTAAATAATAATTTATATCCTCCATATAAAAGTAAGTTATTTAAGTTGCAAAGAATGTAAATTGGAATTAGTGTTTAAAAGAGGGGATGTTGCATTAAGAATAAATACTACAATATATTGTGTTGATTTTTATTTT
>UQFE01000039.1 GCA_900540255.1 uncultured Clostridium sp. | reverse complement strand
ATATATTGTATTAATTTTTATTTTTTAAAACAATATATTGTGTATAAAAGTTTTAATGCGACATCCCCATCACCTTATTTTTTATTTAATTATTCTGCAGAATCTACAAATTGACTATTATATAATTCTTCATAGAAACCACCCTTAGCCATTAATTCTTCGTGATTTCCTTGTTCTATTATATTTCCATCTTTAATAACTAATATTAAATCTGCACTTTTTATAGTAGATAATCTATGTGCTATAACAAAGCTTGTTCTTCCTTTCATTACATTTTGCATTGCTTGTTGAAGCATTAACTCTACCCTAGTATCAACAGAACTTGTAGCTTCATCTAATATAAGAATCTTTGGATCAGAAATTATTGCTCTTGCTATAGTAAGTAATTGCTTTTCTCCTTGTGATATATTAGATGCTTCTTCATTTAAAAACATATTATATCCATCAGGTAATGTTTTTATAAAATGGTGCACATTAGCTATTTTAGCGGCTAAAATAACATCATCTTTTGTAGCATTAAATCTACCATATTTTATATTATCCTCTATAGTTCCATTAAATAACCATGTATCTTGGAGTACCATACCAAACATACTACGTAAGTCCTCACGCTTCATATCTCTTGTATCTACTCCATCTATTTTAATTGAACCACCTTTTAATTCATAAAACCTCATAAGTAAATTAATTAATGTAGTTTTACCAGCTCCAGTAGGACCAACTATAGCCACCATTTGTCCAGCCTTAATTTCTGCATTTAAATCATGTATTAAAATTTTATCATCACTATATCCAAATTTAACATGTTCAAAAGAAACATTACCTCTTGGTCGCTCTAATTTAACTGAAGTTTTCTTATCTTCTAACTGCTCTTCTTCATTTAAAAATTCAAATACTCTATCAACAGCTGCAAATGCTGATTGAATTGCTGATGATAATTGAGTCACTTGTGATAATGGTTGATTTATTTGCCATATATATCTTATAAAAGCTTGAAGATTACCAACTGTAATTCCACCTGCAATTGATATAATAGCTCCAAAAATCCCCATTGCTGCTATACCTAAATAACAAACTAATGAAACTAAAGGTCCCATAGTACTTGATATAAATTGAGCTTTAAATCCAGCTGCTTGAAGTTTTCCATTTATAGCAATAAATTCATCTATTGCTTCCTCTTCCTTACCATAAAGCTTTATTTCATTAAAACCAGTATACATTTCTTGCACTGTACCATTTAATTTTCCTAAAGCATCTTGTTGAGTTTTAAAATATCCTTGGGACTTACTTACTACCACTTTTGAAACCATATAACTAAGTGGAATTATAAGCGTTGCTATCAATGCCATTTTAACATTTATAGAAAACATCATAATAAGTGCTAAAGTAACTGCTAATATTGAATTTACAACTTGGCTTAAACTTTGTTGAAGTGCATTTGAAATAGTATCTATATCATTAGTAATTCTGCTTAATACATCTCCATAACTATTTCTATCAAAATAACTTACTGGTAATCTTTTTATTTTATCTTGAACTGCACTTCTTAAATCTCTCATACTATTTTGAATAGCATTTGTTAATAAAAAACTTGCTCCATATGTTGCTAATACATTTCCAAGATAAACTCCTAATAATACAATTAATATTTTAGTGATATATTTAAAATTTACACTTGCCCCATTTACTCCTTTAATTAAATCAAAAGAATCATTTGTAAGCTGAGTAATAACTAATCCTTCAGTTCTAGGGGCAATTGCTGAAAATACAGCTGCTATTACTATAAGTAAAATAGCAGTTAAAAATCCAAATTTATATGGTTTAACAAAAGGAGTAATTTTTTTCACCGAATCTTTTATCTTTGACATTATGCTAATTCCTCCTCTGTAAGTTGTGATAAAGCTATTTCTTTATATACTGAACAAGTTTTTAATAGTTCTTTATGTTTTCCTATTCCAACTACATTTCCTTCATCTAAAACTATAATTTTATCTGCATCCATAATTGAACCTATTCTTTGAGCTACAATTAAAACTATTGCATGAGTTGTTTCTTTTTTTAATTCAGCTCTTAAAATAGCATCTGTTTTAAAATCTAATGCAGAAAAACTATCATCAAATATATAAATTTCTGGTTTTCTAACTAATGCTCTTGCTATAGATAATCTTTGTTTTTGTCCACCAGATACATTTGATCCACCTTCACCAATAGGTTCATCAAACTTCTTTTCCTTTTTATTTATAAAATCATATGCTTGTGCTACCTTTGCACTATGCACCATTTCTTCATGACTAGCTTTACGTTTACCAAATTTAATATTACTTTTTATGCTTCCTGTAAATAGTAATGTTTTTTGTCTTATAAACCCTATCTTACTTCTTAATGTTTTAATATTAAAATCTCTAACATCTATTCCATCTATCTTTATGGAACCTGAAGTAACATCATAAAATCTTGGTATAAGATTTATTAATGTAGATTTTCCACTTCCTGTACTTCCTATAAATGCTATAGTTTCACCTTTTTTAGCTTTAAATGAAACATTTTTTATTACAGCTTCTTCTCCATCTGGATAAATAAAAGTAACATCATTAAACTCTAGTGTACCTTCATTATTTGTTTTTGTAACTCCATTTTTAGGATTTTTAATTAATGGCTCTGTAGTTAATATTTCTTCAATTCTTTCTGCAGAAACTTGTGCTTTTGGATACATTACAAATACATTAGAAAATAGCATTAATGAAAACATTGCATGGAATAAGTATTCTATAAAAGCTACTAATTGTCCAACTTGTAAACTTCCTACATTAATCATTTTACTTGCTATCCAAAACAATACTATTATTGCTAAATTAAGTAATAAGAAAAATGTTGGTTGAGCAACTGACATTAATTTAAATAATTTCTTTGAAATACCTGCATATTGATTATTTATTTTATTAAATCTTTTATTTTCATAATCATCATTTCCAAAAGCTCTTATAACTCTTATTCCAGTTAAGTTTTCTCTTGATATTCTATTTAATGTATCTAGATTTTTTTGTTGAGTTTGAGACCATGGATGAGATGTCTTAGCAATTAAAAATACACCTAAAACTATAAGTGGCAATGTAACTACCAATATTAAAGATAGTTTTGCATTTGTCTTTAATATCATAAATAAACTTAATACAAACATTACAGGGCATATCATTGCCATTCTTAATATTGTATTAGTAAATTGCATAACTTGAAATGCATCATTAGTAGTTCTTGTTATCATTGATGAAATTCCAAACTTGTCATATTCACTATGAGAAAATTCTTGTGATTTTTTAAATATATCATTTCTTATATCTCTAACAACTTTTGTTGAAATACTAGCTGAAGTATATGCTAAAAGTACACTTCCCATAGCCCCTAATATAGAAATTCCTACAATCACTATCCCCATTTTCTTTATATAACTTATATCATTATAAGCTATACCTGTATCTATTACCTTTGCCATTATTGTAGGTATACCTAGTTCAACTAAAGCAAATCCTAGTACACCAACTAAATTTAATAAAACAAGCGCCTTATATTTTTTTAAATATCTTAATATTAATTTCATTTATATACCTCCTCTTTATCCTTCCTTAGTTTCCTTATTTTAGTGCACCAAGAATTTTAATTTTATATATAATATTATTTTATGTCAATATTATTTTTTTACTCCATTTTAATTGTTCCTAAAACAAATGGATGTGCATAATCTTACACATCCATTTATTTAAAATTTATTTTAATTTACTTTTTTTCATTATAAATTCTTTTATTATATCTTTGTTAGTATCATCTATTTTAAGTGAAAGTCCTGAACAATTAATTACTGCTCCTTCTAAGTTTTCTGACAATAATAATATATCTTGAAAATTACAAATACTACTTTTCCAACTTTTCTTATCAAATGCTTTATCAAATTCATACCAATCAGTAAATGCTGGAATCCAACTTATACCATTTTTATCCTTAATTATAGAAAACCTAACTTCATTTCCTTTATTAACAATATTCATCCCATTACTATCAATTTTTAAATCATTATTTTCTAATTTTATAGGAACTAAATATTTTGCATTAATTACTTCTTCTAGCATTTTTTCTTCTAAATTGCGCATAACCTCAGCTTTATAAATTTAAACTTTTAATTAACTTTTATATATTGTACCCATACATTAGATTATTGTTATTTTTTGATTTATCTTATTAATAAAGAAATCTTTTATGGAGGTGTTATTTTGTCAACTAATCATGCCACTACTAAAGATATAACAAAAATAGCTATAATGTCTGCTTTAGTGTTTATTGCAACTTATTTAATTAAAATTCCTTCTTTAAATGGATATACTCATATTGGCGATTCAATGATAATTATATCCGCTTTAATTTTAGGAAAGAAAAAAGGTGCATTAGCAGCTGGATTAGGAGCTTCATTATGTGATTTATTAAGTGGATATACGCAATATATAATTGCTACATTTTTTATAAAAGCTATTATGGTTATTATTATTTGTACAACAGTAGAAAAACTAATTAATAAAACTAAACTTGCTTGGATTATAGGTTCTATTGTAGGATGTACTTTTCAAGTGTTAGGTTATGCTTTATTTGAAAGCCTATTATATGGATTTACCGGAGCAATTGCTTCTATTCCAAGTAATATTATTCAATCTATTACTGGAATTGTCATTGCTATGGTATTAGCTAATATACTTGAAAAATCTAATGTCTTTGAAAAATTAAAAAATGCCTAACTTTCATAATAAGCAATAAAAAGGGGATATCGCATTAAGAATAAATACTACAATATATTTTGTTGATTTTTATTTTTAAAACAATATATTGTGTATAAAATTTTTAGTGCGACAGCCCCTTTATCTTTTATATTATTAATACTAGAATCCAAATGGAATTCCAAATGCAAAGAATCCTAGTAAAAGTATTGTCCATCCAATTAAGAAGCTTATTGAATAAGGCATCATTAATCTTATCATATCACCAACTGTATATTCTGGTTTATACTTTCTCATATACACTAATATGATTCCTGCATATGACATTAATGGAGTTATTATATTAGTTGATGAATCAGCAACTCTATAAGCAGCTGCAACAACTTCTGGTGTCATATTTGAATTTACTTGATATAACATTGGTACAAATATTGGACCAAGTAACATCCACTTTGAAGTTAATCCACCTACAAAAAGATTTATTATAGCAGTTATAATTATAAAACCTATTATTAAAAGAATTGGGAATTCTGATAAGTTCATAGCTTTTAATAAATTACCACCTAAATATGTTATATAAGTTCCAAGTCCACTTTTAGTTAATAATGCTAAGAAGTTGTATGAGAAAAATGTAAGTACAAGTACTGATCCCATAGATCCCATTTGCTTAGACATACCTTTAACTACATCATTAGCTGATTTAAACTTTCCAACCTTAAAACCATAAAATACACCTGGTAAAAAGAATAGGAATGTTATTATTAATATAATATTATCCATAAATGGAGTTACTTTTGCACCTGTTTCTGCATTTACAAATGTTTTTAATGGTCCAAAATATAATCCTATTACACAAGCAGCTGCAATTATGAATCCTAATCCAGAAAACTTAAGTGCCTTATTTTCAATAGGCTTAACTGTAAAATCATTTAAGTTCATATCTTCTGTAATTGTATAGCTTTCTTTTTCAAGTCTTGGCTTAATTACTTTAATAGTTACAAAAGCACCTATAGTAGCTAACATAAAAGTAGAAGCAACTACAAAATAATAATGCATAGTGGCTGGGTTTAATGTCTTTCCTGCTGCACTAACAAAAGGAACACCTTGTCCCTCTGCAAATATCTTAGCATTATTACCAATTATTATATCTATTGGTGTTGCTGGAATTAAATTAGCACTAAATCCAGCAGATACTCCAGCAAAAGCTGCAGCCATACCTATAATTGGATTTTTCTTTAATCCTGCATATAAAAGCCCTGCTAAAGGTATTAAAATTACATAACCTGCATCTGTAGCAATACTACTCATTATACCTAAAAACACTAATACTATTGGAAGCATCTTATCTGAAACTTTTAATCCAACCTTTTTTATTAATGTAGATAAAAGCCCTGATTCTTCTGCTAATCCAACCCCAAGCATAACAACAAGAATTGTCCCTAATACTCCTCCACCATATGCTAACCAGTTATTAAGTAATGCATTTGAAAATATCCATTGAATATTTTCTGCTTTAAACATATTTTCAATAGTATGAGTTGTATAACTTCCATCACCACTCATAACTTCAAAAGTTTTTCCACCTAAAAAAAGTGTTGAAAATAATACTACTACATAAAATATAGCAAATATTATAACTGGATCAGGTATTTTTTTACCTATCTTTTCAATTATAGATACTTTTTTCTTATCTTGTAACTTAATATTTTTTTCTTCTACTCTCTGTTCCATTTTATCCCCCCATATTTCATTTAACTATTTTAATTAGTTAATTTATTGTCATTCTACTATAAAATTGTTAATTCATCAACCTTTTTCCATAAAATATTACATTTTTTTCATAAACATCTTATATTTTTTAATTTTTAATAATATTTATTTTTATAGATTTTATTGTATTATTATTAATATCTTGTCACTTTACTTCTACTTATTTCTATATAATAAAAAAATCTGAATATTTTTATCAGATTTTTTTATGCTTAAAGACTATTTTATAAATGTAACCACTTCTTTTAAGTCTTTACGTGGTGGTGAATTAGGAACATCATCTTCTGATACTCCAAGTGCTATCATAGCCATTAAATTATATTCTTCTTTTTCAAAATTAATAAGATTTTCAATTTCCTTTTTTGAATGAGTAGGTCCAGTCATATAACATGTTCCATATCCAAGTTCTGTTGCAGCTAACAAGAAATTTTCTATTGCAGCTCCTATTCCTTGTGCTGCTGAATTAGGAAATCTTAATTCATTAATAACTTCCTCACTTGCATTATTATCGCTAAGTATTTTTTCTTCTATCATATAATATTCCTTTGAATATACAATAATTAATACTGGAGCATTTTTAAAACATGTATAATAAGAAAGTAAACTCATCATAATTTTTCTTTGCTTTTCTTCTTTTGCCATTTCAGCTAAGTTTATATGATTTTTAGTTACTATATCAGCTATTTTATTAATTAATTCATTATTTTGAATCACAGTAAAATGCCAAGTTTGCTGATTTTTTGGTGATGGAGCATGTATAGCTGCATCTAACATTTTAATAATATCCTCTTCTTTTACTTCTATATTTTTAAATTTTCTAACACTTTTTCTATTATAAATAAAACTTAAATTTTCCATATATTATCTTCCCTTACATAGTTATTTTATTTTTAATTAATTAATACATTTATTATTTCTTCAACTTTAAAAACATCATTTATTTCAAATATTTCTGCTAATTTTTCGATATTTTCTTCTAAATGTTCAATATCCTTTGAATACATATGACTTATATCTACTATATCACTATCTGTTAATCTACCTTCTTCAGTAAACTTTACAACACACAATTCCTTAATCATTAAATAACTTACTATTGTTGTTTTTATCTTTGCTAATACATCATAATCAAATACAGCTTTCATAAAGTATCTAAATATAAAATAAACTAATATATTTTCAAATTTATATATACATTCTTCATAATAATTGTTAAAAGATTCATGCTTTGATAAATATATTTCTTTATCTTCTTCACTTTGCCAAAAATATCTTATTGCATCATTTAATCCTAATGGATCATTTGGTGTTATATGCTTTAAGTTCTTAAATACTTCAAAAAACTCTTTGATATTAATATATTTCTTATTTTTATTATTTTTATATTTATCTAATTCTTTAATAAATTCATTTATAAAATCTTCATTTGAAAATTTTTCTCTAACATCTTTTATTGCTGTTATTTCATTTTCATCAATTTTCTCTTGAACTTCATCAATAAATTTAAGTGTAATTACAGCCCTAACATTTAAATCTATGTTTCTGTCTTGGATAATATCTAATACAATCTTTCTACTTTGTAATAACTGTAAATATAAATTAGCATTAATATCATTATAATTGCTTATTTCTTCATTATTTTCACTTAATTCAAAAGTTGTCTTTTTTGAATTTCCTAAAATTATTCTTGCAGCTTCTGGACATGATAAAGAAATTCCAATTTCTCTTACTCCACCAAATTCTTCTATATACCTTGGATATTGCTTGCAAGTATAACAAAGAGCATCTTCTCCAACTTCTTTATATATATCACATAATTTATTTTCATTCAAAAATGGACAATTATTATCTTTTAATATAAATATATTTTCTCCACCTTCATGTACTATTTCCCTTCTTAATCTATCACCAAAATCCCCTTGAACTTTTTGATATTTTTCAAGTGCTTCATCATCAATTACTATTCCCCATCCAGCACAACATGTATCTTCACACTTTGAAGCTATGCATTTAAAATCCTTAAAATAATTTGGTACTCGTATTTTCATTTTTTACCTCACATCTGATGTTTATTGCCTTTTAAATCTTTCATAAAATTCATTTTAATATTTATTAATTATAGTATCAAGTGTTCTATGAAATTGATTTATCTATATTGATTAAATTCAAAATAAATATTAGCAAGCGTTCTATTTATGAAATCATTAGTTACATATGAATTATCAGAAAATAATAATCCATAGTCACTATAAAATCTACTTAACATAAGCATAATATAAAAATTAGTCATACTTATATTAATAACTCCTGTATAAAATGCAAGTATTGCATTAGAATTTGAAATTGTATATGTTAATGCAGGAACAAATGATTCGTTTAAATCATAATTACTTTCCATAACTTCCTTTATAAATTTATCAGCATTTTTGTCATCATGTATACTTACTTTTGAATCATATTTTATATTTCCTTTTTCAATTTCATTAATATATAATCCAATTAAAAAACAATATAATTCTATTTGAAGATTACCATTTGTTATAAAATTAAAAGTACTTGGATTTAATGTATCATAATCTACATTATTAAGCATTGAATAATTAAATGTTAAAAAGAAATATACCCTATTCAAATTCTTATAAATAAATTTTCCATCTTTAACAAATGGATTATTACTTCCTAAAAATTCTGCACATGGAGGAATAGTAAAATTGCTAAATTTATTAAAATTACAACTTTTATATCTTTTCTTTTTACCCACAAACTCTCCTCCAAATTATATAACTTTATACTATTTTATGATTATCTAAATTAAAAGACACTTATATATTTTTTTATATTTATTGCAAGTAAAAAATTTATTTATATCATATAATTTTTATAATATTAATTTTAAATATTTTAATTAAATTATAAATTTTTTCCAAATAAAGTTACACAACTTTAAATTTAATAAAATTCCTTTAAATTTAATTATTACATATTTAGGATTTTTATTTTCTCACTACCACTATCTTATTATCACTAATACGTTTTTGAATTTTACTGATTTTAGGCTTATAATGTACTTGTACAAAGAGATAAGATATGTACAAAGAAATCATGATTATCAAATATTTTAAATAAGTCTTATTTAATATTGTCAATGTTAAAAATTAAAAGAAATGAAAGAGAGTGATTTTATGGTAATTTATAATTATGACAAATATCAAGACTACAAATTTGAATATAAGAAAGATCATATTTTAGTAAAAAAATTCTACACTAAGACACGTAAATATGCACCATTTACTTCTATGATGTCTAAACCTGATTTAACAGAAAAGAAATTTGATGATATTTGTGAAGAATGGTATGCTAGAAGACACAGAGAAGAAGCTGCAAGAGCTGCCCATAAAAAAGCAAGCTAAAGATATGCAATTTGTAAATATAATTTCAAAAAAGAAACTGTCGCAAAATTTTTATTTTGCGACAGTTTCTTTTTTATCTTTCTTTTATCTTATTTATTATTTGATAATGGCATGTATGGCATTATTCTTTCTGCAAAACTTGGCATTGTCATTGTTTGAAGGTAAACTTTTCCTGGACCTGTTAATGTTGTTAAAAATAGTCCTTCTCCACCAAATAGCATATTTTTAAATCCCTTTACCATTTTTGCATCATATTTTACACTTCTCTCATAAGCAGCTATATGTCCCGTATCAACTATTAGCTTTTCTCCATGATTTAACTCCTTTACAACTACACTTCCATCAATTTCAAGAAATACTTTACCTCTTCCTTTTACTTCTTGCATTATAAAGCCTTCTCCACCAAAGAACCCACCCTTTATACTCTTATTAGTGGTAACTGAAAGATTTACACTTGGTTCTGCACATAAAAATGCACTTTTTTGACATACATATTCTCTTCCATCAGATAAATCTAAAACTATTATCTCACCTGGAAATGTTGCTGATATTGTTATTTCACCTGGATATTTTTTTGCTGTATATGTTGCCATAAATATAGAATCACCTGATAACATACGCCCTACCCCCTTAAATAATCCCCCTTTCATATTTGTGCTCATCTCCATATTTTCACTCATCCAAGTCATTCCACCTGATTGTGTATAAATACTTTCTCCTTGGTTAAGCTTTATTGTTACCGCTGGTAAATTTCCTCCAAAAATATTATATTCCATTTATATCCTCCAATATATATTATTCTAAATGCCATTAAGCACTTTAATTAATTATATTATATAGTATTAATTACCCTTTATCAAACTTGATTTTCTTTATTTTTAATTATATATTTCTTAATTTCCTCATTTATTCTCTTTAGAAGAATATATCCTCTATTTTTCTTCTATTTTCTAAATATATTTTTTATTATGTTATAATTCATATTTAAAAAGAGAGCTAACCTATTAGTGAATAAAAATCCACTATCATCAACTCTCTTTCTATATTTTAATTTAATATATTTTTTATCACCATAAATAAACCTTCTAAAACTAATATCTTACTTAAATTTAAATAAAAAACTCTTTAACTTTAATACTCTTATTCATTTTAATTTTATTAAATTCCTAATTTATTATTTATTTTAGGTAATTCTATAATTCTATTACATACTTTCCTAGCCAAATCCATATTATGAGTAACTACTAACATTCCTATATTATTTTTATGAGATATTTTCAATAATAAGTTCCAAATTTGTGCTTGAGTAATAACATCAAGCATGGTACTTATTTCATCACAAACTAAAAACTTAGTTTCTGGACCTAATACCCTTGCTATACAGAACCTTTGTAATTCTCCCCCAGATAGTTCATTAGGCCATCTATTTAACCATGATTTTTCTATTCCCATCTGCTCTAATAAATTATCATCTACATTCCAACCTTCATTTAGTATCTTATCCATCTTCCATCTTGGATTAACAGATTGTTCTGGATGCTGATAAATCATTTGAATTGGACAATAACATTTTTCAGGAGTTGGCTTTCCATCCCATAAAACTTCTCCCTTATCAGGCTTTATGTATCCTGATATTATTTTTGATAATGTACTTTTTCCATAACCTGATGGTCCAACTAATGCTACTCTTTCTTTAGAATCAACTGTGAAACTAACATCTTTAAGTATCCATTTAGAACTTTTACTATACCTATAGCTTATATTTTTAACCTCAAGTAGCATTAATACACCTCACCTCACCATCTCTTACTTTTCTCATTTTAATCTCCATACAACACTCATCTGTTTTTAATGAACATCTATCTCTAAACAAACATCCCTTTGGAAGATTGCCTGCATAAGGTTGATACCCTGGCAACTCCTTAAATTTATTTTGTGGCAAAGCATCTATAAAAGCTTTACTATAAGGATGTCTTAATGCATCTTTTCCTTTTATAAAATCCTCAACTTGTGCAATTTCAACTATAGTACCAGAATAAAAAACTGCAATTCTATCAGCAACATTTAAAGCTAAATCTACATCATGAGTAATTAATAATACTCCACATCCACTATCTGCAATTTCTCTAAAATTATTTAAAGTTTCCATTGCAAGCTCTAAATTTAATCCTGGTGTAGGCTCATCAGCTATAATTAATTTTGCTTCATTCATTACAGCTGTTGCTATTAAAACTCGTCTTGCCATTCCACCAGATAATTGAAAAGGATACATTTCTGCAACTTTATCATCTAAATTATATTTTTTAAAAACTTCTTTTTGTCTTTCCTTATTACCATTAATTCCAACAACTTGCTTTCCTACCTTCATTAATGGATCTAAAAAATCTACTGATTGTGGTATAAATGCTATATCTTTTCCTCTTACTTTTCTTAAATACTTCTCATTTAATTCATCATTATAATATTTTATACTACCTTTTGTTTTTGAATTTTCAGGTAATATTCCCATAATTGCATGAGCTAAAAGACTCTTACCTGATCCACTTGATCCAACTACAGCTACAATTTCACCTTTCTTTACATCAATACTAAGTTCATGTATAACTTCTAAATCTCTTTTACTTAATCCCTTATTATACATACTAAAAGATACTGATAAATTATCTACTTGTAATACTGATACTTTTTCATTCATAGACATTCTCCTCATTTATTGATTTCCGCTATTGGGATTAATTAAAATCTTAAGATTCTCTCCAATTACATCAAATAAGATTACAACACTTAAAAGCATTAATCCTGGGAAAACTGCAAGCCACCATTTTCCTGTTGTAATGTGATTCATTGCTTCTGATAAGATAACTCCAATTGCAGGAACCTCTGCTGGAATTCCAAATCCTAAAAATGTTATTGATGCTTCATGCATAATAGCATGTGGAAATAACAGTACAACTCCAATTAAATATACTGGTAATACATGTGGAATAATGTGATTAACTGCAACTTCAAATTTATTTTTCCCCATTTTATAGGCTGCTTGGACATATTGAGATGATCGAACCTGAAGTACTTCTGCACGAACAAGCCTTGTAAGTGCAGGCCAGTGTGTAACTGCTACTGCTACTGTAACTCCCACTGTCCCTCTTCCAAGCATAAATGATATTAAAATTAGTAAAATCAAATGTGGAATCCCCATACAAAGATCAACACACCAATTAATTAATTTATCATATTTCCCACCAATAATAGCGCAAGAAACTCCAAATACAAGAGCAATAAAAGAACTTACTATAGATGCAAGTATTCCTATTAAAATACTATTAGATAATCCCTTTATACATCTCCAAAACATATCTCTTCCCATAAAATCTGTTCCAAACAAATGCTGTAAACACGGACTTATAAATTTTGCTGAATAATCTACTGCATATTTATTTGAATTCATTGTAATTCCTAAAATAAATACTACTAATAAATATACAGTAGAAATTGCTACATAAAATATTATCTTAGCCCTTGTATTAGGAAAAATATTAAACCTACCTTTTCTTGACACTCTTAAGTGGCTATTAACCATTGTATTTTCCCTCCTTTAATCTTGGATCCAATACTCCATATAATATGTTTGCAATAAAATTACCTACAAATACAAATATAGCACTAAATATTGCAATCCCTAGTAATAAAGGAACATCACCATTTAATCCTGCTGCTGTTGTTGCTGTACCTAATCCTGGATAAGAAAAAACTGTTTCAGCTAATGCTATCCCTCCAAAAAGTTCACTAAATGAAGCAAATTGTTCTGTTATAGCTGGTAATGCTATATTTCTTAACCCATGTCTAATTACTAGTTGTCTCGTATTTTCCCCTCTCGCTTTTGCAAAAAGTATAAAGTCACTATTTAATATTTCTATTAACTTTTGTCTTGTAAATAATGTTACTCTACTAATACCTAATATGCTAAGTGTTAATGCTGGTAATATAAGATGATATATTCTATCCCAAATTGTAATTTTCAAAGATAACTTACCCATGGGTACTGCAAATCCTATAGGAAACCACCCTAAATATACTGAAAATAAGCTTAAAATTAATAAACCTATCCAAAATGTTGGTGCTGATTGCAATGCAAGACAAAATATTTTTATAATTTTATCAAATAAACTTCCTTTATATATACCTGCTAAAATGCCAATTAAAAATCCAACTATTCCTGAAAAACACCAAGCTACTAACATTAATACTATTGAATATTTAAATCTCTCTAATATAACTGTACTAACTTGCTGCTTATATGTTATTGATGTTCCAAAATCACCTTTTAAAACATTTTTACCCCAAGATGCAAACCTTTCTAATGGTGGATCATTTAACCCCCAATGCTCTGCAATTTCCTCCTTTGCCTCTACTGAAAGTGTAGATTCTGCTCCAATATATGATGTTAATGGATCTATAGGCGAATTTGTAACTAAAATAAAAGAAATAATACTAACTCCTATTAATAATGATAACATTCTTAAAAATACTGAACTTATATATTTTACTCTATTCATTAATCTTCCAATCCTTCATATTACAAATAATTGGTGCACCATGTCCGTGTGGATGTGGTATTTGTGTGTTTATAGAAATATCAAGATAGTCATTTACAAAGTAGCTATGCTCAATATTTACAATATATAAATATGGATAATCTTCACTTGAAACTGTTTGTACTTCTTTCCACTTTTCTACTGCCTCTTCTTGATTATTAGAATCTATAGCTTCATCTATTAATTTATCTACCTCTTTATTTGAATATCCAATTGTATTATCGTAATCACCACTTAAAAATAAATCAGAATAAAATAATGACTTTAATACTGTAGGACTATATTGTCCCCAACCCCATATAATACCACATGTTTTAGCTTTAACTGTAAGTTCATCCCATGTTCCTTGTTTAACATTTATTTTTATTCCCAACTCTTTTGCATCTTCTGCAACAGCACTTCCTAATAAATATCGTTGCTCATCATTAGATGGTGCATAAACATCAAATTCACAAACTATCCCATCTTTTTCACAAATTCCATCACCATTACTATCTATCCATCCAGATTTTTCAAGTATTTTTTTTGCTTCCTCTTTTTGATTATCATCATAAACTAAAGGATTTCCCCAAACTAAATTAGTTGTAAAACCAGTAGCTTTTTTACCTACACCATTTAATGCATTTTCAATTATTTGTTCACGATTTATTCCTATACTTAAAGCTTTACGTACAGCTATATCAGATGTAACATTATTACCTACTAATATTTCATTACCATCTTTATCTGTCATTGTTTGCTCTTGTAAGTATGGTAAACTAATATTACGTACATCCATAGTCTCAAGATTTTCTAAATGCATTCCATTTATTATTTCTTTAGAATAGTTTGGATCTACCATAACTATATCTAATTGGCCAGACTTAGCATTAGAAAAAGCTGATTTACTATCCATTTTTACAAATGTTACTTGTTTAATTTCTGGAGTTCCCTCGTAATATTCTTCATAAGCTTGTACTATAATTTGTTGATCTGTATTATATTGAATTACTTTCCATGGTCCTGTTCCTATTGGTGATTTATCAAAAACTTTACTATCATATGCATCACTTGGAACAATTCCTAACAATGCAATGGAATCAAAAAATGGTGAATATGGCTCTGATAATGTAAATTTAACTGTATAATCATCTATAGCCTCTACACTTTTTAATCTTGTAAGATCAACACTTTCATTATCTGCTTGATTATTTTTTACTGTTTCATAAGTGAACACTACATCCTCAGCAGTAAAATCTGATCCATCTTGAAACTTAATATCTTTTTTTAAATTAAAAGTATAAATTAATGAATCTTCGCTTATACTCCAACTTTCTGCTAAATCACCTTCATATTCTGAATTTGGATTTACTCGTGTTAACGCATTATTTGTAAACGAATATCCATAACTCATTGCTCCTTTAATTGGATCTAAGCTACTTTCAAAAATATTATTTCCAACATATGCTGTAATGCTGTCCTTACTATCATTATTCTCATTATTAGCAGATGTTGAAATACTATTATCATCCTTAGAGTTATTTTTCACACTTGTACTTTTTCCATTATTACATCCTACAATGAGTAATGACATACTTACTATTAGAGATACTATCAACGATTTTTTTTTCATAAACTTCCCCTACCCTCTTACCATTTTATACCATGATTTTATCATTTTTACCAACTATCAACAACCTGGGTAGGGGGATTAGTTTTATATTTTTTTATAATAAATAAATTTTAGTTTTCATAAAAAATATTATATAAAAAAGAGAATTCCAATTCGAATTCTCTTTTTTAACGTGGTATCATTAACTATTTATTTAATGAACTGAGCTATTGCTTTATTTAAATCTTCTATAGGCCTTTTATCGCCACATTCTATAGCTTCTACTATGCACCCTTCTATATGTTCCTGCAATATTATTTTACTTACTCCATTTAATGCTGATATAACTGCAGCTAACTGAATTAATACTTCACTACAATCCCTCTCATCTTCAACCATACGTTTTACAGCTTCTAAATGTCCAGCTGCACGAGATAAACGATTCAATATAACTTTTGTACTTTCGTGAGAATGTGTATGTGTGTGTCCCTCTTCATTTTTATGAGTATGAATAAATCTCTTACCATTATCACTTTTATGAACATGTTCCATTGCTTTTATACTATCCATGTTATACCCCCAGCTTATACTCCTATATAATTTATATTAAATTTTATATCAAGTTATTCTTTTATAAAAATAATCTCTATATTTAACTTATAACCCTTTTATTGTTAAATACTAAAACAAAAAAGATATGAGAGTTTTTCTCATACCGTACATCATTTTAATATTTAGTCTTTTTCTTAAATTTTATACTCTTTCTTTACATATTACTGGTAAATTTATGGTCTTATAATAACTTATCATTCTAATAAGTACTATAATTATCAAAGTTATAAATTGTGCTGATTCCATCCCAATTATAGGATATATAAACCAAAGTATAGTTACACCTATAACTCCTGCAATACAATAAATATCATTTTTAAAAATTTGCGGTTTTCTATTAGTTATTATATCCCTTAGAACTCCTCCACCAACTCCAGTTATACTAGCTGCAAATATAAATAACATAAAATTATAATTACTATTGATTGCTTTAACAGCTGCTGATACAAAAAAGGCAGCTAGTCCAATTGCATCTATAAATACAAATAAATTCTTATATTTTAAATTTCCTTTTAAAAATATAGCTAATAAAGTTCCTGCAATAATAAATGGAATTGTCATATAACTTGTAAAAAATACTGGAATTCCTACATCTGAAACTATATCTCTAAGTACTCCTCCACCCATTGCAGTAATTATTGCAATTATATAAACTCCAAAAACATCAAATTCCTCTTCAATAGCTACTATTGCTCCTGATACGGCAAAAGCAAAAACACCGATATACTCTAAAATTGTAATATAGTCCAAAAAAATCCCCCTTCTTTACTTCTAAATAGACTAATTATTAAAACAATTGCGTCTCTGTCTTTTTACCTGAAAGATTCTCCTACTATACTTAAGATTGCTTCGTCGGTGCTTTTAATAGTCTTTCCAGAGTTTTCTCAAAATTTGGTCCTTTTGCCTGAGAGTTTGCCGCACTTTCCCCTTCGGCTCTATATTTAAACAGTATCTCCCAAATTTATCAACGAAATACCTATAAATTATAATATATCCATAACTGCACTTCAATATATAAATTAGAAAATGATCTTATTTTATCTTTTCTTTAATATTTTATCTTTTAATCATTTTCAATATTATATAAATCACTTAATGATATTACTCTTTCTTTTTTAACAATACATCCTCCAATTTCCAATAATGCTTTATCTTCTGTTACTAAAATTAAATTTTTATTAATATAACATGCAAATAGTTGCAAAAAATCATTTTCTGATAAATTATTATTTTTAAATTTTTCTTTTATTGTGTAATCTAAAATAAAGTAAAATCCACTTATATCTTGTTTATTAATTTTAAGAGCAAAAGGTAATAATTCACAAAACCTTTCACTTAAAACTTCTTTACTCCTATATATCTTAGCTTCTTTTACTGATAATTCCTTTAGTACTTCTTCTAATATTAAAAGTTTATTTTGCTTAATTAATTTATTTAATGTTTTTTCATCTTTTTTCCAAAGATTAATTATTATATTACTATCTAACAGATATTTTTTCATACTATATCAAACCTTTCTTATCAAAATACTATTTAGATATTATAAATTTTATTTTTTACAATATGGTCATTTATTAACTAAATATTATTTTACTTAGTTCGTTTTAATGTATCCACTACTTTATACTAATACTAACTGTCAATAATAAATAAATATAAATATTTTTAATTCGCATTATAATACATTAACTCGTCATAGATTAAAATAAGATTGTTCACAAATTATTTATTTTCTAATTCACTTAATCTTTTATTTAATAAGTCTATATCTGATTTCATTTTCTTTTGATTCTTGACTATATTTATTATAAATATAACTATACCAATTGGAATTGCAATAAAAATAACCAAATTTATCAAAGCAATAATTACTGTTAAGTTATTAACATCCATTTTTAATTCCCCCTCTTTTATAAATCGTATCTTAATACGATTGTTCATAAATCATTATATTTATTATACATTATAAATAGTAAATTAAAAGCATTTTTGACTTTTTTATGCATATTAATCTTATAGTCTTAAAATATCTTATTAAATATAATGCTATAATAGTAAATATTAGAATATAGATCTTTTGAGATAAAAAAGCAACTGCAAACTTAAAAATAGGTTTTGCAGTTGCTTTATTGCTATCCCAGTTGGTTAGTTAGGAGTTAGAAGTTCATAGTGACAAGTGGCAAGTGACAAGTTAAGGAAAAAATTTAGCTTATGCTAAATTTTTGAAAATATATTATTAGAAACTCCTTTAGGAGTTTCTAATAAAGGAGTTTCAACCTAAACTTGTCACTTATTACTTGTAACT
>UQFE01000038.1 GCA_900540255.1 uncultured Clostridium sp. | reverse complement strand
GAAACTCTAGTATAAATAACTGTCTTTCTATCATTATCAGAACCATTGATGCCTTCAAACTCTAAATACTGTTCGTAAGTATAATATCTTCTATCTGTTGGTATTCTTTTTGCCTTTAATATGTTTTCTCTATCCCAACGTTGCAAGGTTTTTACACTCACTCCAAGTAATTCAGCAAAATCTTTTGGTTTGTAATTTGTTATGTGTTTACTGTTCATTAATATCACTCCTTGGGCACATATTAACACTTTTAAACACATTCATCAGTATTTTAATTGACTATATATTCCTCCTTTGTTTTTTATTTTAAAAATCTTTTTTAAATATTTATGCACTTAATTTTGTAAAAAAATAATAAAATAAAGGCACCCGGTAAACGGGCACCTTTTATTTAATATCTAGATAAGATTTTATTACCTCTTCAAGTATTTCATCTCTTTCAAGTTTTCTAAGTAAAGCTCTTGCTCCGTTATAACTAGTAATGTAAGAAGGGTCCCCTGAAATCAGATATCCTACCAATTGGTTTATTGGGTTATATCCCTTTTCTTTCAATGCTGTATACACATCATTTAAAATTGATTTAGTCAAATCCTCTTTGTTAATGTTTAGGTCAAATTGCATTGTTTTATCAAGATTATTTTCCATATTGTAGCTGCTTACTTGCAGCTTCACCTCCTTACGAAAGTATTTTTAATTTTAATCATTTGAGAATCGAATAATTAATTTATTAATTATATTATACCCTAATTTTACATAATTGTATACTATACAAATTAATTATTTTACTAATTTTTCTATTGTTTGGAAAGCAGTTTCAATTGCTATTTCGATATTTTCTGGTTTCTTACCACCTGCTTGAGCCATATCTGGTCTTCCACCACCGCCTCCTCCTACAACTGTTGCAACTTCTTTAATTATCTTTCCACAATGTATTCCCTTATCTAATACATCTTTAGTTGCCATGGTTATTAAGTTAACTTTATCACCTAAATTACTTACTAAAACAACTACACCTGAACCCATCTTACTTCTAATTTTATCAGCTAAATCTCTTAATGCATTTCCATCAACACCTTCTAAAGCATAAGCTATAGTTTTAACACCATTAATGTCTTTTGCACTATTTAATATATCATCTAAAGCCCCACTAGTAAGCTTTGATTTAAGTTCTGCAATTTCCTTATCCTTTTCCTTAAGTTCTGCACCTTGAGATGATATTTTCTTTAAAACATCCTTTTCAGTACACTTAAGTGCTGAACAAGCTTCTTTTAATAATCTTTGTTTTTCTTCCATGTATTTTATAGCAGCTCTTCCTGTTAAAGCTTCTATTCTTCTAATTCCTGCAGCAACACCTGTTTCAGAAACTATTTTAAATAATCCAATTTCTCCAACATTAGATACGTGAGTACCACCACAAAGCTCTTTAGAGAACTCTCCAGCTACAACTACTCTTACCTTATCACCATACTTTTCATCAAAAAGTGCAGTTGCTCCAGATTCCTTAGCTTCTTCAATAGTCATAAGCTTAGTTTCAACAGTATCAACTTCCATTATTTTATCATTAACTAAATCTTCAACTTTTTGAATTTCTTCTGGTGTCATAGCTTGGAAATGAGTAAAGTCAAATCTTAATCTTTCATTATCAACAAATGAACCAGCTTGATGAACATGAGACCCAACAACTTCTTTTAATGCAGCTTGTAACATATGAGTTGCTGTGTGATTTTTACAAATATTTGCTCTTATAGCTTTATCTACAGTTAAAGTAACTTCTTCATTTAATTTAATACTTCCTTCTTTAACTTCAACATAATGAACTGTTTTACCACCAACATTTTTCTTAGTGTTGTAAACATAAGCAGAACCATTTGCTCCAGTTATCATACCAGTATCACCAATTTGACCACCCATTTCAGCATAGAAAGGAGTCTTGTCAGTTAAAATATAACCCTTAGTTCCAGTAGTTAATTCATCAACAAAATCTTCATCAGTTGCAATAACTACAACTTTTCCATTTGCTGTAGTAGATGTATATCCAACAAATTCTGTTTCAACATCAGCCTTAACTTTGTTTATTGGATTTTCATCAGCTCCCATGTAAGAAGTTTCTCCTCTTGCACTTCTAGCTCTTTCTCTTTGAGCTTCCATTTCCTTTTTAAACTCTTCATGATCAACAGTCATATTCTTTTCTTCAAGAATTTCTTCTGTTAATTCTAATGGGAATCCATAAGTATCATATAATTTAAATGCTTTTTCTCCAGAAAGTACTGTAGATTTAGCTTCTTCTAATTCTTTAATATAACCATTTAAGATATTCATTCCACCATCAATAGTTTCATTGAATCTTTCTTCTTCTAAAGTTATTATCTTAGTTATATAATCCTTGTTTTCAACTAATACTGGATAATTTCCACCATAGTTTTCAACAACTGCATCTACAACTTCCTTTAAGAATAATCCCTTAATTCCAAGTAATCTTCCATGTCTTGCAGCTCTTCTTAAAAGTCTTCTTAAAACATATCCTCTTCCTTCATTACTTGGTTGAACTCCATCAGATATAAGCATTGTTACTGCCT
Source organism: uncultured Clostridium sp. (assembly GCA_900540255.1). Lineage (GTDB taxonomy): Bacteria > Bacillota > Clostridia > Clostridiales > Clostridiaceae > Clostridium. The sequence continues at coordinate 17,114 of UQFE01000038.1, read as the reverse complement.
TAACATGGTCTGTTACTATTCTTAATGAAATATCACTATTTGCATCTTTTCCATATTCTACACCTGATAAAGCAGATACCTTATTTAAGATATTCTTTACTGTATCAATTTCAAATATGTTATCAACACCTTGCATTATCGTTGCAATTCTTTCAAGTCCCATACCTGTATCAATATTTTTATTCTTTAATGGAGCATAGCTACCATCTTCTTGCTTATCAAATTGAATAAATACTAAATTCCAAAACTCAACTATTCTATCAGCATCAGATGCAGCAACAAAATCTTCTACATTTGTTACAGGTGCTACATTTTCACCTCTATCATAGTGAATTTCTGTACATGGACCACATGGACCAACTGTTCCAACTTCCCAGAAGTTATCATCCTTACCTAATCTAAATATTCTGCTTGGATCTATATCTGTTTTAGTAGTCCAAATTTCATAAGCTTCATCATCTTCTAAGTATATAGTTACATATAACTTATCTTTAGGTAACTTTAAAACTTCTGTTACATATTCCCATGACCATGGAATAATTTCATTTTTAAAATAATCTCCAAATGAGAAATTTCCTAACATTTCAAAGAAAGTACCATGTCTTGAAGTCTTTCCTACATTTTCTATATCACCAGTTCTTATACACTTTTGACAAGTAGTAACTCTACTCTTTGGTGGTTTTTGTATTCCTGTGAAATATGGCTTAAGTGGTGCCATACCTGCATTTATTAATAATAAACTCTTATCATTTTTAGGTACTAATGGAAAACTTTCCATTCTTAAATGTTCCTTAGATTCAAAAAAGCTTATAAAACTTTCTCTTAATTCATTTGCTCCCATGAATTTCATTTTTTTCAACCTCCAACTTTTTATAACTTAATTGGGATGTCGCATTAAGAATAAATACTACAATGTATTATATTAATTTTTATTTTTTAAAACAATATATTGTGTATAAAAATTTTAGTGCAACAGCCCCTTTTTCTTTGGAAATTCAACTAACAAAAAAAGTCTTCATCCCTAAAGACCAAGGGACGAAAACTTATAATTTCCGCGGTACCACCCTAATTATGTATAAAACTTATACATCACTTAAAGTAAAAATAAGCTCCAAGATAGCTTCAATATGTCAAATAAGAAGTTTTCACCAGCCACTTCCTCTCTTAATATTTAAATCATATTTACTCATTCTCTTCATTGCTTTTTGCTATTTATTTATGACAAAATTATATTTCATTTACTCATTTCTGTCAATAAACAGTTCATTTTGAATAAATTTAATACATTTATTAATTATTTTAACCAATATTTCAAAATAAATAATAATCTATATCATCATAAATAACTTTTATTATTACTGCAATTGGAACAATTAATACCATTCCAATTACCCCACCTATTTTATCACCTAATACTAATAAAATAATAATAACAATAGGATGCATATTAGTACTATCCCCTGTAATTTTAGGAGCTAAAAAATTACCTTCAAATTGTTGAATTAAAAAAACACCAATTGCTGAAATTACTCCCTTACTAACTGAACTAGTAAGAGCCATAAATATAATAGGTATACCTCCTATTATGGGTCCAAAATAAGGAATTATATTGGCAACTCCATTTATTATTGCTAAAACCAAAGGAAATTTTACCCTAAGTATTAAAAGTAAAATAAAGGATAAAACTCCTATTATTAATGATAATAATAATTGGCTAAATATATATCTACTTAATATTTTATCTATATTTTTATTTATATTTTTAACTATTATCCTCTTATCTGTTGGTAAAAGTAATAAAAGTTTATTATAAATAAGCTTTGAGTCAGCTAAAAAATAATAAGTTGTAATTGGCACGATTGCAAGACTAACCATATTTTCAGCCATACTAAGTAAATTATCAATTAAATTAACAGATAAACTACTTAAAAACCTATTAATCTTTTCTCCAACTTGTATATAAAGAGTTTCAAACCATGGCAATTTATCTAATTTAAGACTTATTGCCAAATTTAATATGTATTCTTCAATATTATCTAGCATGATTCCAAAATTTCCACTTTCATTTAATATGGTTGGAATTATGCTATATAAAAGCCCTATAAATATAATTAAAAACATTACTATAATTAATAATGAACTTTTTTTAGAAGATAAATTAAATTTTTTGCTTAAATAATTTCTTAAAGGCTTTAATGTGTATGCAATTATTATTGAAATTATCAATAAGTTTACAACTGATCTTATTGGAGCTACAAAACAATATATCATTATTAAACTAATTAATACTATTATAAAAATCAATAATTTTATAATTAAATTTTTATACTTTTTGAACATCACTATTGCCCCCTAAATTATGAGGTAAAGTTTTTAGCTTAACCCTTGAGTTTCCATTATATAAGATATATTCATCACAAAGAGTACAATGCTTTAATGTTATTACTTCTTTACCTTTAAGCATTTTGTCAAATATTCCAGAACTCATAATAATACCTTTTATCTCAAAATTTTGCTTATCTATTATTAAGTCTTCAAGAACACCTATAAGTTTTTTCTCTTTATTAATTATATCCACATATCTAATTTCCTTAAACTTTAATCCCTCAAAATTTGAAGTACCTTTAATTTTCATATCTTCATCAATAGAAATAATTGAATCTACTGAAACATACATTTGTTTTTTAAATATTGATGTAGGAGAAATTGTAAATCCCCTCACAACCCCCTTATAAAAATCTATTGAAATATCTTCTACAACTCCAATATACTTATTTTTTGAATCATATATTTTCATTAAATAAAAGTCTCTCCACTTAAACATGATTTCACCTCTAAAAATATAGTAAATTTAGTATTTACATATTTCATGGAAATTATTAGTCAATTCAAGTAGCAAGCTTGGAATAGTTTCAAGTGACAAACTAGAGCACAAATTGAGCTAATGCTGAATTTTCCCCTTCACTACTAACTCCAAACTACTACCTCACTTGCCACTTACCACTTGTCACTTGCCACTTGCCACTCTCCACTTGCCACTTGTCACTTACCACTTGCCACTTGTCACTTGCCACTTGCCACTTGTCACTTGTCACTTGCCACTTGCTACTTTCCAATTGCCACTAACTACTCATTCCTATTCTATAATCTTGTGGAGATATTCCTACATGTTTTCTAAATACATTACTAAAATAATGTTGAGTATTATATCCCACCATTTTAGAAATATCATTTAGCTTTAATTCATTATCCCTCATTAAAATTATTGCATTTTTTATTCTCACATTAGTTAAATAATCTGCAAAATTCATTTTCAAATCTCTTTTAAAAACTCTAATTAAATATGCTTGACTAACTTTCATTACATTAGCCACTTCAGCAATACTTAAGTTTTCATTAAAATAATTCCTATTAATATATTTTTGAACTTCAATTAACATATCAGATTTTTTACTTTTATCAATTATCCTATTGCATAAAGAGTTATATACTATATTTATTTGAACAGGATCCTCTCTTAAAAATGATGCACAAATAACAACATTAACCTTTAATTTTTCATTAATGTTATCTTCTAAATTGTTTACTGCATGATGCCATCTTTTTATTGGATTAACATCACATAAAATCACAACTTGTCCCTTAGAATCAACAATAACATTTAAGTACTTAAAATCACTCATTATTTCCTTTGCAATATTACTAATTGCAAAACTTAAATTTTCAGCCTCCCAATCTATTTCATAACTGTTTTCACCCTTTACAAGAGGCTTAACAACAACAAGTGCCATTGTCTTACTATAAACTACATCAAATTTTTTCATTTCATCTGCTAAATTATAACTTTTTACTTTTCCCAATATCCATTTTCTTAAGAACTTTTCCTTTTCAACATTCCATTGAAAATTATTGACTTTTTTATTATCATCCTCAGCAACTAAAATTTTAACCAAAGCAATTTCCTCCCTGTTATACCATTTTCAACAATACATTCTTAGCTTTATAGCATAGTCATATTATTAAATTAACCTAAAGTTCAAAGTATAAAATTCTAAATAAACGCTTTAATTAATATTTCAATTATCAAAATTAAATTTATTATTGTTAATTTAAAAATACAAAATATATTTAAACTACATTTACTATACCTTAGCCTATATACTATATATAATAAGCTAACTTAAAGAATATACTACATAAGTATATTTATTTAATTATTATTACAAGTATTTAACTTTATTTTAATAATTTTACTTTTACATAACTTATTTTAATTTATTACTTTCTTTTTTTATTTTACTATTACAATTTAAATCTTTTTCTTCATAAATAATATATTTTTTATAAAAATTAAAAGCAATAAACAATGAAATTAAATATATCATCCCTTTAAATCCACCAGCATTTAATCCAACAAATATTGCAATTAATACACTTAATTGTGATAATTCCAATGATGCTGATAATAACTTAGGTTCTAATATATTTCTTGTTATCATTATTACAGAAAATAAAATAATTAAAAACACAACTATTACAAACTTTCCACTAAAAAAATAAATAACTACTAAAGGTAAAAATACTAAAATCATACCCACAATAGGCAATAAATCTAAAATCATACATGTAAAGCTCAATAATAATGAATATGGTATTTTTAAAATATTAAAACCTATGAAAGTTATTACAAATGTACAAAAAACTAAAAATGAATATGTTCCAACATATTTAAATACAATATCTTTAATTTCTAATATTATTTTTATATATTTTTCATACTGATCATTTTCATTAAACTTATTTTCTTCATTTGGTGAATATTTTCTTTTTATAAACTTTTTTAAAAATACAAAACTTGATAATATGGCAAATATTATTACTGATATTATATATGGAAGAGCGGAAACTACATTTATTATTCCATTAACTATCCCCTTACTAAAATCTAATGCATAATTTGACATATCAGAAATAAACTTTGTTATGTTTGTTTTTAATGTATCTAAAATTGATTCATCTATGTTTTCAAATCCTGATAAAGATTTTTGTAACATATCACTTATTTCTGAACCATTATTATAAATATAATCATATCCTTCTGTTGCTAAATCTTTAATTTCAGAAGAAAAATAAACCACACCAACAACTAATACCGAAACTGTAATAACATAAAAAATTAATGTTGAAATAATTGCTGCTATTTCCCCCCTTATATTAAACCTTTTTATAATAAATTCTGTTGGCTTTTGCAAAATTGAAGCTGCAATTAACCCAATAATAAATGGTATAGTATATTTTATTGTTCCTGCTATAATAATAAAAGCAATTGTAAATAAGCAAAAGAAAATTAATATATTTGCAAAAGGCTTTACTTTTTTTACTATTTCATTAATATATTCCATTTTATTTCACCACCAACCCTTATATAAATATTTATCTATTAAAAAAATAAAAGGAACTAGTTTTAAGTAACTCCCCTTATATATATTATTAAATTATTTATTAAATTCGAACTCTACTTTATTATTGTAAAAAGTCTATACTCCTTTTCTAATATATTAGATAACTCGGATTATCTCCTTTTCCCACCTTATTATAAGGCTTGATTTTACAATTAATTGAATACTCATTTTTCTTTTTTACGCAAGCCCCTATTTTGTTATTCTTTTATATTACATAGAACTTTACTTATATATTAATATTTTAACTGTGTATATAATTTTTAGCAATATTTCCCAAATAAAAAAAGTACCTCTTATCTTTCATTTTTGATAAGAGATACTTTCTTTTAATTATATATATCTGAAAATTCTATATTAAATTTTTCTACTTTTGAAACTATGCTTTTTTCTCTAACATTATTATTTTTAAAATTTTTAATTTTTCTTATTGGCAATTCAATACAAAATTGAGTTCCTTCTTCAAATTCAGTATTTACATACACTTCACCATTGTGAAGTTTAACTAATGATTTAACTAATGTAAGACCAATTCCAGTACCTTCTGCTCTTCTTGTTAAAAGACTTTCAGATTGAGTGAATCTTTCAAAAATTCTAAGTCTATCTTCAAAATTTATCTTTTCTCCATCATTGGAAATCTTAATAATAACTTTATTACATCTATCATTAACTTCCATATCAACATAAATATTGCCACCATGAGATGTAAATTTCATTGCATTAGAAAGTAGATTTAATATTATTCTTTCTATTTGATCTGGATCACATGCAGTTATTATTTCCTCTTCCATTGTATCAAATATAATATTTCTTTTATTATCTTTCATATACTCTGCAAGTGATTGAACTATATTTTCTACAACTTCAACTATATTATAATTTCCCATATTAATAGAATAAAAGTTACCATCTATTTTGCTCATATCAATTAAGTTATTTGCAATCTTTAAAATCCTATATGAATTTTGTTTTATATTACTAAGACATTTATTAAACATATTATAATCAGGATATTCATTATTAACTTCAATATAATTCATTACTAACTGAACTGTAGATAGTATTATATTTAAAGGTGTCTTAAATTCATGAGATAAATTTGCAAAAAATTCTGATTTTAAACTTTCAATTTCTACAGCATGTTTAAGATTTTTTTTATCTTTAATAAATGATAATATTATACATATATATTTTATAAACTCTTCATTTATTTTCTTTGGTTTATTTTCATAATAAATATGTATACACCCTAAAAGATTATTATTTATTTTTAATAAATATATGTATTTAACACTATTAAAATTTAACTTTTCTTCAATTTTACACTCATAATTGTAAAAATAATTTTTTTCAATATTCATTGTTATATTATAGCTTTCTTCAAAAAATGCTTCATCTTCCCCAAAATGATTATTTAATATCATTGCATTTTTATTTTTATCATATAAATATAATCCAACCTCATTACATTTAACTGCTGATTTCAAATCTTTTAAAATTCCATAATAAACTGAAGAAGAATTTAATATCTTAGGATTGTTCATTATTTTATTTGAATTTTCATTAATGCTTATTTGCAAAGACTTATCTTCACTTATAAACTTTGCAATTCCACCTATTTTTACTTTATCTTTATCATTATTCAATAATGCCTTAAATATTTCATATCTTGTTTCTATATTATCATTTATTATTTTATCTTCTACAAATTCTTTATCACCATTTTCTAAAACACTTTTATCACTTTCATCACAAATATGAGCAAGTGTTTTAGGTCTTATATCATAATCATTTTTCCCTATTATTTCCTCTTTTTTAATCCCCAATTTCTTTTCTGTTGCTAAATTAACATATTGATATATTCCATTTGTATCTTTAATAAAAATTTCATATGGAATTTTATCTAATAGTTCTTCTAAATCTTCTATTGTATAATTTCTTTTATCTATTTTATTTATACTCATTATTTAATTCCACCCCCACATAAAATTTACATTTCCCCATCATATTTTTGCTTTATTATAACATATTATACTAAAAAAGTATAATAAACAACAAATATTATACTTTTTTTTCAATCTTAACAATACTTTTAACTATCAATTAATTTTCCCATAATATACAAAAAAGAAGCCAAAATTAATTTGACTTCTTTTTGAATTTATTTATGTTTACATTTATGCTTAACAACTAACTCATATAAAGTTGCAACTGGTGCTCCTGTGCCGCCCTTTGGTGTAGTATCACTTGAAGATTCAACCCAAGATGTCCCTGCTATATCTAAATGAAGCCAAGGCTTATCTTGCACAAATTCTCCAATAAACATCCCTGCTGTAATACAACCTCCATAACGTCCACCAATATTCTTAAAATCTGTAAAATCACCCTTATAAAGCTTCTTATAGCATTTATCATTAGGTAATCTCCAGAACTTTTCTCCACTTCTCTTTGAAGCAGTAATTAATTCATCATAGAATTCATCATTATTACTTATAACTCCAGTTATTTCAGTTCCAAGTGCAACTAAAGCAGCACCTGTAAGAGTTGCAACATCAACTATCTTATTTACATTTTCCTTTTCAATAATGTAAGTAACAGCATCTATTAAAGTTAATCTTCCTTCTGCATCAGTATTTAATACTTCAATAGTCTTTCCTGCCATTGAGCCAATAATATCTCCAGGCTTATAGCTTCCACCAGAAACAGCATTTTCACAAGCTGCAACTACTGCAACTACATTTTTTTCAACTTTATTTTTTGCAAGTGCTTGCATTGTTCCAATAACAGCTGCTGCTCCACCCATATCACTTTTCATTGTATCCATAGATGATGATGGTTTAAGAGAATATCCACCAGTATCAAAAGTAAGGCCTTTTCCTACAAGACCAACTCTTTCATTACTATTTCCATTGCCATTGTATCTCATTACTATTAATCTTGGCTTATGAACTGAACCCTTTCCTACCTCTAAAAAGGCCTTCATTCCTAACTCCTCAATTTTCTCTTCATTAAATACTTCTACTTCAAATCCACTTTCTTTTCCTGCTTTTACTGCCCTTTGTGCTAAAGTTTCAGGATATAATACATTTGAAGGTTCATTTACAAGATCACGAGCTAAAATTATACCATCTGCAACATTAATAGCTTCTTGTATTTTTTTTCTCATTTTATCAACTTTTTCTTTTGGAGCCCCTAAAATTGTTACATTTGGCAAATAAAATTTTTCATTATTCTTATATTTATCAAACTTATATCCTGCTAATTTTATTCCATGAACTATTGCAGTAGTAATTCCCCCTGTACATAATCCATTAGCCTTTACAAAATTAATACTTAAATCATTAATTTTTAATTTTTCAGCTTGCTTAATTCCCTTTGCTACAGCATTTATTAAATCTACTTTTTCTAATTCATCAAATCTTCCAAGTCCCACAAAAATTTCATAATTTAAATCTTCAGTAGTTTTGTAAAATATCTGACCACTTTTTCCTTCAAATACTTTTTTAGATTTTAGAACTTCTACTATTTTATTGTTTGTTGGCTTGTCTTCATAAACAAGAACAATATTTCCTTGAAAATTTCCAGTGCTTATATCTCTTACATCTACCATTTCTTTCTCCTTTTTATTATTTTAATAGTTTTTTCTATTATACTACATTTATCAAATTTAATTCTACTCATTTATAATTAAGTTTTTTATTACAGAAAAATACCTCTGGGGTAACTTTCCTCAGAGGCTAAAATTTTTTATAAACACCATAAAATCGATTTGTACAAAAAAATAGTGCCTATAAAAATAAGCACTACCCTTAAACTTAATCACCAACACCAAAATCAGTATTATGATATAAAACTTCAACCTTTGGGTGAGTATTTAAAAATTCATATTCATCTTTAAACCACTGAACTAATTCCTCATCTCTTTTAATTTCAGTAGTATTATTAACAAAAACATTAATAGTTGCATACTTAAAGTGTTCTAAAACAATTTCAATATCTCTTTTAATCATTTCCCTAGTTTGTCCCTTTATTCCAACCATCAAACATACAGATTGGAACTTTTCTGCAACTTCCCTTGGGTCTCTAAACCTAGCATTTTTATTTAAAAAATTATTTCTAAAGTCAAAATCAAAAGTTTCAACTCCAATTTTAAATACTATAGGAATATTAAAAAACTCCCTCATTTCATCTAATCTATTTCTATAACACCAATGACTTTCAAAAAATAAAAGTTTGATTTTCTTTTCATCTACTATCTTTTTTATGTAATTCAAAGTTTCCTTTGGTATTTCAAAACAACTTCCTGAATTAATTACCTCAAGAACTCCAAATTCACCTGTTATATTATCTAAAACCCCTTTATTTAGCTTATTTAATTCTTCTTCATCTTTTCCATTATCATCAATGTAATCACAAAAACTACATTTTCCCCAAACACATGGAAAAGCTTTTAACAAAACAATTTCTCTACTATTTTTATTAATTATCTTACTATATCTATCCATAAATCTCCCTTTTTTAAACATTAGATTCTAACTTAAAATTATTAGGCATTGCTTTAATAATATTAATTACTAATAATACAATCATCATTTTATCAATAAATTCAGTTAATATTTGAGTTATAAATATACTTGGAACTAATCCTAAACCCATATTTTTTAAATAAATTATAATAATTGAATTTCCTGATGAAGTAATTCCTCCAAACACAACTGCAGATGCAATTGCTGCAACAAGAGCTGAACATATAGCAATTAATAATGTACTAAATGGCATAATAGCTTTCTTTTTAAAACCACCTTTTTTATAAATTATACCTGCTAAAAGCCCAACTGTTATTTGTGAAGGTATAAAATATAATGCATATGGGTCAAAAGTCATTGTTGTTATTAAATAACTTAATATCCCTGTGATAATTCCTGCTATTGGTCCAAATAAAAATGCAATTAAAAATGTTCCAATTGTATCAAGGAATATTGGCAGTTTTAATGTCACTGCTATTAGTGCGCCTATTACATTTATACCTATACATAATGATATAAGCACTAACTTTTTTGTGTTGTTTCTTTTCATTTTTTCACTCCTACTCTTAATTTAGTAAGTGTAAGGGAGATTAGATGGTCACTCCAAAAAAAACAAACCTCTAAGCATTAAACTTAGAGGTTCTATTAAAAAACTTATAATTTTAAAGTTATAAAATACAAAAATAATTTATAACTAAGCCTAGTTTTTTATAGAGGGATGGTCATACGAACCTCTCCTAGTAAATCTTACTAGATTTTATTCACTTCTCTAATATTATACATTTTTGTGATATTTATTTCAACATAATTTTAAACTCCATATTTTAACAACTAATTACATACATATTAAAATATTTAATTATATTTTTAACTATATTTACTTAATTGATAATGATTATTGATTTCATATATTTTTTCATTTATACTTTTATTATTGCATTTTGAATTTTTTGTAAAAATAAATTAAACCTAAAAAACTTTAATTTTATTTATGGGGAATATGCTATTGAAATTACACTTTATGATTATCAGCCATTAAAATTCAAATTAACAGCACAATAATAAAAATACTTAGGGATGTTGCATTAAGAGTAAATAGTACAATATATTAAAGAATATATTGTGTCTAAAAGTTTTAGTGCTACAGCCCCAATGTTAGTTTTAGGAGGAAACATGAATTTTTTAATTTCTATTATTTTAACTGCTCTTTTAATTTTTATAGGGCGCAAATTTATAAAAAAACATTCAATACTTTGCTATATAGTAACTGGAATTATATCATTACTTATAATTATTGCTTCATATAGTGGTGCTATTTCAAGCTTCCCACCATTTATTAAAAACAATATAATGCCACTATTTACAAAAAGCACATTTGCAACTTCTATTTTTGTTGTAGTTATGTATACTGGTGCATTAAAAAATGGAAGTAAATTAATGAAAATATTAATGCCAATTAGAGCAGAATTATCTATTATAGCAAGTATACTTACTCTTGCTCATAACATTAGCTTTGGAAGATATCATTTTGTAACCTTATTTACAAACCCAAAATCAATGTCACTAAATATGATTTTAGCTGCAATAATAAGTATTATTTTAATTGCTATTATGATTCCACTTATGATTACTTCATTCCCAATGATAAGAAAAAAAATGAAATATAAATCTTGGAAAATGCTTCAAAGATCTGCTTATGCTTTTTATGGATTAATTTATATTCATGTAATGCTTATAATGCTTCCAATAGCTAAATGTGGAAACTTACAATACATATTAAATGTATTAATTTATAGTTTAGTATTTTTAATATATGCTACAATGCGTGTTAATAAAGCATTAAATAAAAAGGTGTTTAATAAATCTAGAACTGTAACATCTTATTGTATAGCAGTTGTAGCTTTTGCCTGCATAACTGCATATGCTCTTATGCCATCATTAGCTCAAAAAAATACTGCTTCTAATAATACTGATTCTGCTTCTAATAATACTAATAAAGCTGAAATTTCATTAAATGAAAATGCTGATTTTTCAAATGATGATTCTTCAAATGATGAAAATGAGATAAAAGATGAAAATTCAGATTCAAATAATGAAGCTGATAATGAAGCTGAAACAAAAGATGTTGCTTCTTTAAATATTGAAGAAAATTTAAATAAAGATAATAAGTCTTTAACGCCTCAAGACAATTTAAAAGATAACAATACTTCTTCAAATGTTGGAAATGAGTCAAACGCTGGAAATGAGTCAAATATAAATAATACTCCTCCAAGCTCTGATAATGCTCCTTCAACTCCAAGTAATCCGCCTTCAGCTCCAAATGACACTCCTTCAAATGAACCTACTGGAAGCACTAGTTCTATTTATAAAGATGGTGTTTATAAAGGAACAGGCTCTGGATATAATGGAAACATTACAGTTAAAGTTACAATTAAAAATGATGTTATTACAAACTTAGTTGTTATTGACACAGTTGATAATTCACCTTTTGTTGATACTGCAATTTCAGGAATATTTGATGCTATACTTAACTCTCAAAGTCCAGATGTTGATACTGTAAGTGGTGCTACTTTTAGTTCTAAGGGACTTATTTCTGCAGTAAAGGCTGCCTTAAAAAATGCAAAAAATTAACAATAAAAAATTTTTTCTAAGCTTAATTATTTTATTAGCGGCATTTTCATCAGCAATATTAATTAAAAACATTGCAATATTAAAAAAAGAAACTGATTTAAATGACACAACTAAGCTAACTAAAGAAATTTTTGCAATGGATACAATAATGAGCTTAACTGCTTATACTTCTGCAAATGATGTCTTAAACTTATGTGAAGAAAAAATAATTGAATTAGAAAACTTATTTTCAACAACTAATGATAATAGTGAAATTTCAATTTTAAATCAAAAAGGTGAAAATACATTATCTCAAGATACCTTTAATTTAATTGAAGAATCCTTAAAAATATGTAATTTAACAAATGGTGCATTAGATATTTCAGTTTATCCCATAGTTAAGTCTTGGGGATTTACTACTGAAACTCCTAATGTTCCATCACTTGAAGAAATAAATTATTTATTACAATATGTAAATTATAAAAATATAACTCTTTCAAAAAATAATAACACAATAAAATTAAATAATAATATGGCAATAGATTTAGGAAGTACTGCTAAGGGATATACAAGTAATACATTAATTAATATTTTAAAAGAACATAATGTAAAATCTGCTCTTTTAAACTTAGGTGGGAATGTCCATGCCTTAGGTTCTAAGCCTGATGGTACCCCATGGAAAATTGCAATTAAAAATCCATTAACCAATAGTAATGCAGCAGTTATTTCCATTGTTAATAAAGCAGTAATTACTTCTGGTGCTTATGAAAGATATTTCATTGATGATAATGGAGTAAAATATGGACATATTATTGATCCTAATACTGGAATGCCAATAAATAATGAACTTCTTTCTGTAAGTATAATTGGCAAAGATGCAGTATTATGTGATGCACTTTCCACTTCCCTTTTTGTTATGGGACTAGAAAAATCTATTGAATATTGGAAAAAAAATAATGACTTTGATGCTGTTTTTATAACAAAAGATGGTCATATTTATATTACAGAAGGGATTGAAGATGATATTACCCTTTTAGATGATTTTAGTAATATCTCTCCTAATATAATAAAAAATGAAAATTAAAAAAACTCATATATTTATTTTATTAATTATTTGTTTAATACTTTCCTTTATAAGTTTTATATTGATTAAAATGCCTTCTAAGGGCACAATAGCAAACATATATAAAGATGGAGTATGCATAAAATCAATAGACTTATCTAAAGTTACTTCTCCTTATGAAATAAACTTAACATATGATGATGAAGTTAATATAATTTCTGTTGAAAAAAATAAAATTGCTGTAATTGATGCTAATTGCAATGATAAAATTTGTATTAATCAAGGATATATATCAAATACAATTGCACCTATAGTATGTCTTCCTCATAAAATTATAATAAAAATAGAGGAAAGTCCTAAAATAAGTGAAATTGATGGCATATCACAATAATAAAATGAAAAATTAATAATATATTACAATAATTGGAGGTGAATTTTGGTGGTAATTTAAAAATTACTTCACTAATATTATGAATACAAGAAAATTGACATCCCTGGCTTTATTACTTAGTATATCACTTATAATATTTATTATAGAAGCACAATTGCCATCACTTACACCAATTCCTGGAGTAAAGCTTGGCTTGGCAAATATAATTACAGTTTATGCTATATTTATTCTTTCCCCACTTGATACTTTAATTATATTATTATGTAGAATATTTCTTGGAAGCATTTTTTCTGGTAATATGTCTATCCTTTTATATAGCTTAAGTGGTGGAATCTTATGTTACCTTGCAATGATTATAAGTAAAAAGTTTTTAAGCTTAGAAAACATTTGGATTTGTAGTATTATTGGTGCTATTGCTCATAATATTGGCCAAGTATTAATGGCAATTTTTATTACTAAAACAACATCCTTAGCTTTTTATCTTCCTGTGCTTTTGTTATCTGGAATTATAGCAGGCATGTTTACTGGTTTAACTTCTCAATATCTTATAAGCAAATTGAATATTATTAAAAATTCTATATAAATTTTAAGTAGTATCTCATTCATATTATTTCCTTTTTAATAAATAGTTAAGCTAATAAAAACTATTATCACCTTAAGGAGAACTATGATTTAATTGATACTACTTTTTTATAAATAATATTAATATGTTTAAAAACAAATATTATGTCAAATCTATTGTCTTTTATATTATATTATTATTTTTTCCTTTCAATGTTTAAAAAACAAATAATATGGCAAATACCAATAAAACTTAATTTTTTCAAATTGAATTTTTCTTTGTTTAATCCATTTTTTACCATATTTTTAAATATTAAATTAAATTTAATTATTGTAGTGTGCGACTCTTAAAATAACTCATTATTTCTTTACTTTACTTAATTTCCTTAATTTGCTATTTTAGATTATTATCTTTTATAATGTTATCTGTACAAAGAAACAAAATCAAAGGAAATTTATTTTTTAAATTTATAAAAAGTAAATTTCACACCAAATTATTTTGAAAAATTTATTTATAAAGGAGGTCTTTGTATGTTTGGTTTAGTACCTTTTAAATTTAACAATGGAGAAAATAACAAAGGATTAACATTAAATGATGTATTTAATGACTTCTTTAATGAAAGCATGTTATCAGATCTTTCTGCTAATGGAGGATTTAAAACTGATATCAAGGAAACTCCAGAAGAATATGTTCTTCACGCAGAATTACCAGGAGTTAAAAAGGAAGATATCAATATTGACTATGATAACAACTATTTAACTATTTCTGCTACAAAAAATACTGATTCTAAGGAAAAGAAAGAAAATTATTTAAGACGTGAAAGAAGATATGGTTCAGTTTCTAGAGGCTTCTATTTGAATAATGTAAATAAGGATTTAATTAAGGCAAAATTTGATAATGGTGTTTTAAATGTTCATTTGCCTAAGAAAGAAAAATCTGAAAAAGATATTAATAAAATTGTAGTTGAATAATTTATATTAGTGCATAAGCCTATTCCCCTTTTAAGGTAAAAGACATAAATCCTAACCTTGATTAGGGGAATATATCATAAATGAATACTATAGGTGGATTTATTTTTACACAAAAATAAGCATAGATTTCTATCACTAAAGTGACTTTCATCTATGCTTATATTGTGCAAATCTATATACTGTCCCTCAAAATCTTTCTACATCCCCATTTGATAAAATTAATTTCCATCATTTATCACTAATTTAATTTTTTCCTGTGATATCTCTAAAAATAATTCTAGTGTAGCTAAATCTCCTCTACACATTTTAATTATTCTTTCTCTTGAAAGCTTTCTTTGATAATAATCATGAGTATACCTATTTCTTAGCTTTATTATAGCTTGAAGTCTTTTAGAATCCTTAGCTGAAATAAACCCAAAACTACTAGCTAACTCTATTATTTCACTTCCAGATTTATTTGGTATATAATTATCTGTTGATACTAAATAAGTTTCACACATATCTATTATAAACTCACAAAATGAATTAAAATATGAAATCATAGCCTCATTAATTATGTCATCTTCACCATCTATATTACGTTTTATACATTCTCGTATTTTAACTAAAAATACTTTGCTTTCTAAAAATTTCTCTTCTAACTTTTCTTTCTTATACTTATAATAAACCATTCCTAAAACTCTCCAAATCCTTTAGATTTTCCTCTCTCATAACTTCCAACGCTTCTCTATCCCTCTTAAAAGCTGAATATCCTAAAACATAATCTAGATATTCTTCTTCTTGAAAAATTATTTTATCATCACTTATTAGTAAGATTTCACTAAAAGGATAATTAAACTCACTAATAAAAGTAAAATGAAGATTGTCATATGAAAAATATTTTGATAATATTTTTTGCAGATAATCTTCAATTTCTATTTCATCATATAATTCTAGCTGATATTTAGAAAGAATCATTATATCTATATCACTTCTATCTTTATCAAAAACCTTTTCATGATAGCTACCAAAAACACATAATGCTATTACATCTTTCAACTTGGTGGCATCTATTTTGCAATTTTTAAGCATAAGTTTTTTCATATATAATCACCTCAAGTATTTTCAATTAACTATACTTTACTCTATGATAATTATAGCATATTATTATAAAAATCAAAAATTAAAAAATAGCTTTTAACTCCCTTACTTTAATATAATAAATAAATGAAAGAATTTTTTATCTCAAATATAAAAGAAATACTTCCAAATAACATAATAAAATCTGTAATTTATATTTCTAAAAAAATGAACACTCCTAATTGAAGTGCTCATATATCTCTTATCTATAAAATACAGCTGTAATCATAAAATTAGTGCCATACTTTTCATTTTCTATAATACCACTATTTCCCCATTTACCAAAACCAGCTTCAACTGCTAAAGGTCGTGAACTACTCTCCACTTATAAAATTGGGAGCTTCTTGGTCAATATACATAACGGTACAAGTTTACCCAAGCTTACAAGGTAGTTCCTACCTCAAGATAATACC
>UQFE01000037.1 GCA_900540255.1 uncultured Clostridium sp. | reverse complement strand
TTTTATCTGCGGTGGCTTTCTTTGGTTCGTTTCTTTGCCACCAAAGAAATGAACATATAATATAAGGAGGAAAAATTTTTTATGAATATTTTACTAGCTATTGCTGTTATGATTATTATCATTATTGCTAGTTATTTAGCTGATAGAAAATACCCTACAAAGAGAATATTTATTATTCCTTGTGGTATTATTTTACTTTGTTTTGTAGCTGTCTATAGTTCTTTAGTGATACCATCTTCTTCAAATTCTATTTCCACTGAGCAACGTTTGGCTATTTTAAACGAACAACCTTATTTTATAACATGGTACAATGATTATAAAGAAGATATCAATCAGCTAGATAGATTTGCTACAGTTTATCACAAAATCATTTCTAATTATGAAAATCAATCCATATCTGCAACTGAAGCTTTAAGTCAATTGCAAAGATTATATGATGAAACAAATGCTTTTAATAATTCACTGCAAGATGCTTTACCGCCAAGTGAATTATCACAAAATAATTATACATTAGTTTATAATATTTTGGAAAAAACTCGTGTTTATAGTTATAAATTAAATGAAACTGTTCGTCAAAGTATCGTAATCATCAATGAAGGAACTTACAATCAAATTGAACATAAAGATATTGTAAATAATTTAAATCGCATTTATGCTATTGAAGCTCCTATAATGTTAGATATTAATAGCGAAGTATCGCAAATTAAAGATAATCTAACTATTCCAGAAAATTAATCACAAATATAATATATAGATAAAATAAAAGGTGATACTAAAAGTATCACCTTTTTTATTATAATAATTATTATAAATCTTTTACAATTGTTTTGAGATATTCCGCAAAGTCACCAGATAAATCATCACGACGGAGAGCAAATTCTACTGTAGCTTTCAAAAAGCCTAATTTATCGCCTACATCATAGCGTTTGCCAGTGAAATTATAAGCATAAACATTTTCACGTTTTGCCATAACTTTGAGTGCATCTGTTAACTGTATTTCTCCACCTTTACCGGGTTTAGTATTTTGTAATACTTCAAATACATCTGGAGTTATGATATATCTGCCAAGCACTGCCATTTGACTTGGAGCTTCTTCAATACTTGGTTTTTCAATCATATCATTGACTTTCATCAATTGTTCATTGATAGTTGGTACGCCTGCTACAATACCATAAGAAGAAACTTTTTCTTTTGGCACTTGTTGGCAACCTAAAATAGTAGCACCTGTTTGTGTGTACATATCCATCAATTGTTTTAATGCTGGCATTTCAGGATTATAAACTATATCGTCACCTAATAATACAGCAAATGGTTCATTATCAATGAATGCTCTAGCACATAAAATGGCATCACCTAAACCGCGCATATGTTTTTGGCGAATGTAATGCACATTGATTTCTGATGTTTCCTGTACCATTTCCAATAATTTAGTTTTACCTTTAGCTTTTAATTCAGCTTCTAAAATTGGCGCGCTATCAAAATGGTCTTCAATTGCACGTTTAGCATGACCACTGATGATCAAAATATCTTCAATACCGCTAGCAATAGCTTCTTCCACTATGTACTGAATTGTAGGTTTATCTACTATTGGTAACATTTCTTTAGGTGTTGCTTTTGTCGCTGGCAAAAAACGAGTACCAAAACCAGCAGCAGGTATAACAGCTTTGCGAATACGTTTCATAACAATCTACTCCCTATAATCTACTCAAATAAATAAAATACTTTAAATTATGACAATTTTATACAATCAAAATTTATTATAGCATAAAAAAAGATTTTCTTCATGAAATTATTTATTCGATCTATCATGAAGAAAACCTTTTTTAATTTACTATTTATATTTGCTCGATCTAATTTATCTTTTGAATCATCTTTTCTACTAATTAGAACAATATTTGAATATCCTATATAATTATCCATGTAAATCTCCTTTACTTACATGAACTTCCACATGATATTTAGCTGAATTATCACTTAAATGATTATTTTCTTTAGGACTAAGAATTATCCCTTAATATTTACATCCATATGAAATGGTTCAATCTTTAAGCCTACTGAACCGCTTAGCTCTCAACTTTTCTTATCTTCTTTACTGCTTTTAGAGGATTTTACTTCCATATCAAAACTTATATCTACACTATCAATAGCTAATGCAGGTACCTTTACTATAGCTGGTAATGGAACAGTTAAATCCACATTTTCCATTCTATGAGTTCCCTCCTCACTATTTTCATCATTAACAGATCGATTAAAACTAAAATTTACTGTTCTAGCAGTTATTACCTTTTTATCTGGTTCATTTGAATCTGGTGTTATCTCTGTCATACATGCATTATTAATAAAATCTGCTGTAGATTTTGCTAACATTACTTGAGCATCACATGTTGCTTTTAATGGTCCACCAATTAGTGAACTCATATCCAATCCACCAAATTGATCTGACATTTTTTCAGACATATATATCACTCCTTATATTTATTAAGTCACCAAAAGCTATAATGATGCCTTTTGGTGGCTCTTTATTTACAAATTCAATTTCAACATAAATATTATTTTTATCATTTTCATTAACAAAATAATTTATCAAATATAAATATTTTTCATGATAATATTCCTCCATCATTTATATTATAGCACAGAAAAATATCATAAAAAAAATTAAACTGCACTTTCAAAAGTCAAATATAAAACAACTTTTAAAAATGCAGTTTATTATATTTATGATGAAGAAAACTTATATTTTTATTAATGATTGACCTGTTTAGCTAAAGTTTCATTCATATGTCTTATACCTTCTTCTAAATTAGCCAAGTGTTTATCCATGCGAAATAACAAAAAACTTGCTACTACCATAGGAAAACCATAATTCGCTATATACGTAAAAATATATTCCATATTATCACCTTAATTCTTTATTTCTCTAGAGATTTATTAATAAAAGCTAATGCTTTACGATAATTTTTACTTACAGCTTGTACAGATATATGCAATAGTTTTGCTACTTGTTTATATTTTAATCCTTTAAATACTACCAAAATAAAGACTTCATACTGTTTAGGTGGCAATTGATGCATAAGTTTTATTATATCTAATCTAGAAGAAATACTATCAGCTAAATCCTCATCTACTGCTAATAAATCCCCAAATTCTTTTATTTCATCTTCATCATCTGTATTCATTTGAGCAGATAATGACACTTCATTTTGCCAAATACGCAAATATCTACGAAATAAAGTATGCACACCTTGATATACTTTTACTTTAGCATAACCGGCAAACGGCACACCTAAAGACTCATTAAAATCTTTAATTGCCTGATAAAAACTAATCACGGCTTCTTCATATACCTCTTCTTGAATAGATATTAAATGATGTTGTCTAGAAGCACTATTTAATAAATTCTTATACTTATTTAATAATAACTGTATAGCATAATTATCTCCAGCTTTAGCTTTTATTAATAGTCTTTCCATCTAATCGTCTTCTTTCTATCATCAAGAGAATAATTTTTAAAAAAAAGGGGTGACACGCACCCCCTTTTCCTTATTCCGCAGCGATTTCTGCTGTGTCCTGACGATTTACACTACCTAAATTATATTTTTGTAAGCCCGCTATTTTTTGACCAATATCTAAAATATCATCTTCTGCTAAAGAAGGATTAATATAACCGAAACTACGGCTACTATAGCTAGCTTTACCTGTAGAAGTAGTACCTGTTTCCACTTTAATGATGATTTCACATTCTGCATTTTTCTTAACTGCCATAATATATTCCTCCTAATAAACTATAAAATTATAAATTAAACTTAAGCTAAAACATCTTGTGTAGTAGTTGTGATATATGCTTCTTTAATCGCTGTTACTTTATGATTATCTTTGATAATAGCCTGTGTATCAATCATTTTCTGCATGACTACATCGACTTCACTCTTTGTCAATTCATCTTTCGGGTCTGCCAAATTATATTTAAAATCGTCTCCATTATCTAAAGTAAATACCATTGTTAATTTGCGTGTATCTGCCATTAAAAATCACTCCTTAATTTTAAAATTTAAAAATACATCATAGCTTTGATTGATAACATCTTTTGCCGCCGTTTCTTATTCATCTTATCAACTCCTTACACTTATTTACTTGCAACTTAGATGGCAAAAATCAACCCCTAAATCAAAAATTTTTTCTTAGCAAATAAAAAAAGACAAACTATTATCCAAAATTACATAATAGTTTGCCTTTCGCTATATGTGCAGTTATGAATTTAAACTTTATATATTTTCTGCGAAGTATTTTCTAAACTTATATTTTTAATGTCAAATAAATTCGAGGCGTAAAATTTATCCATTCTCATACCAAAACCAATACAAATTTTAAAAATAGTATCTTCTGTAGGATTACGACTTTTTTCACTTAATAAGCTAGCCACAGTTGAAGGTGGCATTCCTGCTTTATTTGCCAAGCCATTTATGCTCAAATTATAAGCTTTACATAATTCCAAAATCCTATAATCTACTGCCTTTATAAGTAGCATTATAATCAACCCTTTTCTTTCAAAGATTAACTATATTATACTCTTATAAAAATAAAATGTATTCGACATGTCGTAAATTTTTATAAAAATAACAAAAAATTTTCCAAAATTGGCTTAAAAGGTTTAATTTCTTCCTTTAAACTGCAAGTAAATCATTAAAGGAGTGATTACTTATGCAAAATTTTCAAGTAGTAGATATCTCAGCTTGGCAAGAAAAACTCAATTGGCAAAAACTAAACGCAAATAATATTCAAGGTGTTATCATCAAAATAGGTGAGTACAATTATCTAGATGAAATGTTTATCTCACATGTAAATAATGCTGTAACTTATAATCTGCCCTATGGCATATATTATTATGCTCATGCTTCAACAATTGATGAAGCTATAGCAGAAGCTAATTGGGTAGATAAACAAATCAAAACATATCTCAATGGACAAAATCCGCCACTTGGCATCTGGTATGATGCAGAAGATAAATCTATGCTCAAAAACAATATCAATGTAGCTTATATGATTGGTAATTTCATCAATCGACTAAATGAACTAGATTATAATTATGTAGGTCTATATAGTTCCTATAATTGGCTCACCAATATCATCGACTTAAATCTACTTGCAGATTATATTCCCATCTGGTCTGCTCAATATTATTATGAAAACAGCTTTAAACTAGAATATCCTAATCGCATTTGCAAGATATGGCAATACACAGATCATAAGCAAATAGATGATATGATACTTGACTGTAATATTTATTATGCATAAACCATACTAAAAGAAAACCTCAAAGAAAATATCTTCTTTGAGGTTTTTTTCTATTTATTTCTATCTATTATTGTACATTCTAAAATAATAATCTTTGTATTCACCACTTATGATTTTTTCCCACCAAGATTTATGTGTTAAATACCAATCAATAGTTTTCTTAATACCATCATCAAATTTAGTAGCAGGAAGCCAACCAAGTTCATTATGAATTTTTGTAGGATCTATAGCATATCTACGGTCATGACCTGGTCTATCTGTTACAAATTCAATTAAATCTTCACTTTTACCAAGCTCTTTAATAATTGTTTTTACAACTTCTAAATTAGTGTGTTCATTATGACCACCAATATTATATACTTCGCCAATTTTTCCTTTACGAATGATTAAATCTATAGCAGAACAATGGTCTTCTACATAGAGCCAATCACGTACATTTTCGCCTTTACCATACACTGGTAATTTTTTATCATTTAAAGCATTTGCTATCATGAGTGGAATTAATTTTTCAGGGAAGTGATATGGTCCATAATTATTTGAACAGCGAGAAATAGTCACAGGTAATTTATAAGTACGATAATATGCCTGCACTAATAAATCTGCTGAAGCTTTTGAAGCTGAATATGGACTAGAAGTATGCAGTGGTGTTATTTCTGTAAAGAATAAATCTGGTCTATCAAGTGGTAAATCTCCATAAACTTCATCAGTAGATACTTGATGATAGCGAATATTACCATACTTACGACAAGCATCCATCAGTACACTTGTACCAATTACATTTGTCTGTAAAAAGATTTCTGGATTTTCAATAGATCTATCCACATGAGATTCTGCTGCAAAATTTACTACAACATCAGGCTTTTCACTTGCAAATAATTCATCAACAAAAGCTCTATCAGCAATATCTCCTTTAACAAATTTAAATTTAGGATTTTTCATTGCTACTTCTAATGTTTCTAAATTACCTGCATAAGTCAGTTTATCTAAACAAATTACTTCATCATTTGAATAATTATCTAATTCATAATATACAAAATTACTACCAATAAATCCTGCTCCACCTGTTACTAATATCTTCATTATTTATCTTCTCCATATTTAATCCTTACCTATTTATTTTTTAACAAAGTCTAAAATATATAATAAATTGTCAATCCAAGATGGATTATCCCAATTTAAACATTTTCTTGGTCTATTATTTAATAATATTAATTTTTTTATTAAATCATCATTAGATATTTATCCTAAATCTGTTTTCTTTAGATAATATTTTCTTAATAATCCATTTGAATTTTCATTGCTACCTCTTTACCACGCTGCATAAGCATCTCCAAAATATACTTTTATATTTAATTTCTCTACTTATTTGTAACATACAAACGCTTTTCCTCTATCTGTCATAAATGTTTTTAATGCCTTTTTGGGTAGCACTTTCACTAACTTTTTTATTGCTTTTAGCATTAAAGATGCTATTCTTTATTTTATTACCACATAAAATCTTGTTTTCCTTCTACAAATGTTGCTAAACAAGCTTTAGATTTTCCTCTATTAGATATTATAGTATCTAACTCCCAGTGTCTAAAAATTTTTCTACTTCTTACTTCTTTTAGTCTAATTATAATACTGTTTCCTATTAAAAATTTACCACGAGTTTCCTTTTTTCTACAATTTCTTTTATGTCATAAATTTTTAATCGAAAAACCTTTTATTTTACCAATATAAATCTAATTATAACTGATAGCTCATTATGAATTTTCTTTTCGTATAGATTTTGTATGATAACTTTATTTCACACGAAAATTCATAATATATTTTTCATTTTTTTAGATGTTTACTTCATTATACAATCCATCATAAAATTTTCTATAAAAATTTATTAATCACTTATAAAATGAATACTCTTTCACATCCAATTGAGCCTCAACTAACTAAGATACATAAAAAAAGATAAGCAAATAAAAATCTACCTATCGCCATTTAAAATATCATTTAAATTCTAAACTTTTATCTTCATTAATTATTTATCTATTTATAATAGATATCTAAAAATTATATTTTATTTTTCTTATACTAAAAATTAATATAATACATACAAAAATATATATTAATATACCTTCTATTATATTAAAGTTTAACAAATATAAGAAAAACAATATCATACCTATTCTTAATAACCAAAAAACTTTATCAAACCTAATATTTAATATTTTAGATAAACAAAATTCGCCCAAAAAATTTCTAAAAAAAGACAATAAAAGAAAATCATATAAATAATATAATATATTAAATGAATATATTCTTAACAAAAAAAATGATATACACCCTAATATACAAAATGTTAAATTTATTAACAATAATATTCTTTCTTTTCTAGTTGCCTTATAAAATGGATTTATTATTAATACCATTTTTGCCTCAAATATGGCTAATGGCATTAATATTCCTAAATAAAATAAGCTTATTTTATATTGTGGCAACCATTTTGATAAAATCCAAACAATTATAAAATAACCTAATGGTAAAAGTAATAATAAGATGTTTACATTTAAATTTAATTTATTATACATATTTACAAAATTAGATGAATAATCTTTTTTTAAAACTGGAAATAAAACCAATCCTATCTGATTTACAAAATTAACACCCAATAAAACTAACGACATTGAGAAAGAAAATTTACTAAACTCTTCAATTCCCCAACTTTGCTCTATAAATAACCTACCAATACCAAATAATAATATAATAGAATAATCTGCTAATAATAAATATAAACCTGATTTTAATATATTAATATACCTTTTAATTTCTATTTTCTTTATTTTTCCTTTAAAAACATCTATATTATATATTATTAATACTATCATTCTAATAAAATGTGCAAATAAAAATACTGCTATATAATAATAATACATACTTATCTGTATAATAATCATAAAAATAAATAAAGATATTATTATTATATTCAATAAAAAAATAGATATACAATTTTCTTTAATACGATTTGTTGCTTGCAATAAATAACTAAAAAATGTACCTGTATTTATTACAAATACACCTATTAATAGAAACCCCCAAATATACATTTTATTATAATCAACTTCTTTAAGATAAAAAAGATAATATAAAATTACACTTATTATTATCTCAAATAAAAAAGATATAATAAAAACTGTTTTTACTAAATCATAATCTATATTTTTATAATTTTTTCCTCCATACTTTAAATATATTCCTGTTGCTGCCCCCAATAATAATAATTCCAAGCAACTAGCAAAAAACATAAAATATTGCCAATAACCAAAAGATATTACACTCAACACTTTTGGCAAGAATAAACCAACTATCATACTATTTAAAATAGTAGTAATATGAGTACTTAATGCAAATTTTATATTTTTATTTAATAATTTATTTGACATTTTTATCTCCATTTTATAAAAAATTTTTTTCTAATAATATAACCTATTAAATTTATTAGTAAAAAAACATATATTACAAAAAATGATGATGAATTAAAAATAAATGATTGACCAATAATCCAAAAAACTAAAGTTTTTACATATCCTAAAAAAATATCTTTTTTATTATCAATAGCTTTTATAAAACTATTATTTGTATACGACAAAATATATCCCATTATAGTACTAAATATAATTATTCCTATATATCCAAAATTTAAATATATTTCCCCAAAAACAGTCATTCTTAATCCTAAATGATTAGACCAATTTCCTATACCAGCAAAATTATTAGTTACTATACCATATTTATAACTTTCTCTAAATTCTAAAATACTACTTGGTATGAAAGATATTATAGCTGATAAATATGTTTTTCCCAATAAAAAATCATCATTAAAACCAGTTAAAACCCATGAAAAGTCCCTTAAATCAGAAAAAGTATTTCCAAAAAAGATTTGAAATAGCACTAATATTATACTCTCAAACAAATTAAATTCATTAAAACTAGCATCTCTAATTAAAGAAGTTCCCAATAATAATACTATTCCTAATAATATTGTATACATATAATTTCTTTTCTTTATTTTTTCTCGATTTAAAATAAAATATATTATTGATAACAATGCTATCGGTAATATTAATATACTTCGTACACCTATTATTATGGTTAAACTTGATGCTAATATAAAAATAACTACTCTATATGTTGATTTTTTTTCTATACATTTCAAACCACATACAATAATAAAAAAATATATTAAAGATGTTATTATATTAATAACAGAACCTATAAGTGGATTATCAAATCTTATTAATCTTAAGTTTAAACTATATTCTGGATATTTTATATTCAATATTATTAAAAAAACATAACTTATTATTAAAAAAATACATATTATTTTATAAAAATTTGGGGCTTTTAAATTTTTGTAAACCAACCTCTCCAAAACATTTAATCGAAGTGAATATTGAGAACCACACATCTTTTTCCCAACACACATAAAAAAATATCCTAAAATAGATATAAAATATGCTTGGTCTACATATTGTTCAATATACTTAATTTCATCTCTTGTAGAAATTACATTTAAATCAGATGAGGCAAATGGATATAATAAAAATATCGGAATTACTATATATAATATACAAAAAAATGTCCAATAATCAAAAATAACACCTGATTTTTTATATTCATATCTCCATGAAATAAAAAAATGCAATAATAATATTATATTTACTAGAAAAAAAATTTCTGAAAATTTTATCAACCCAGCAAATATTTCTATTTTATCTAAATCGAAAAACATTTTAAAATCCTCTTTACATAATTTAATAAAATCGTTGATATTATACTTATTAATATTGGAATTATTACTCCTATTATACAATAAATAATATCCCATAACGTACCATAAAATAATGTTGGATAAGATAAATAAGTCCATGGCATATCATATATGAATATAATAACAGCTGAAACTATTTTAAAAGCCAAATATTGTAAAGCCATTATAGATATTGTATTTTTACCTAATAATATAAAAATCTTATTACACTTAGAGTTTTTTATATTATTAGATAAATATAAAATAAAATATATACCTGACACTGAAGAAACAATATAAAATCCTGGAGATGAAAAATCAAAATTAGAAACATTTATATATCCATATAAAGAATTAGCACATAATAGTATTAATGATAATAAAAAAATATATTTATTATAAATTATATTTTTTACATACATTCTCATTAAAAATCCCATATAAAAACTGATTAATGCTAAAGATACAATTGTTAATATTCTTAAAAATTTATTTTCTGATATTCCTATATTACAACATAAAAAAAATAACATAAATATAACATTGCATCTTATTAACTCATTTTTTAAAAATAAAACAATAATAGCAAATAATATAGTCGTACAGAATAAAGCTGGTAAAAACCAAAAAGTATTTAATAATTGTTCTAATCTAGAAAAAGTTATTATTCCTACAAAACTTCTAATCCAATCTTGATAAGTATAAAAATATGTCATTTTATTATGTGACCATACCTCTGGATATGAATATATATTTATTTTATAAAAAAAATTATGCAAAGCCCAAAATATTAATCCATATTTTATAAAAGGAAAATATAAACTTTTTATTCTTTTTATAAATAATATTTTTATACTATAAATGTTATTACTATATTCTCTATTATAACAATATCCTGATAAAAAAAAGAATAATGGCATATGAAATAAATATATAAAGTTTTTAGGCCATTCCATAGAATGACCTGCTACTACTAAAATAATACCTATTCCTTTTGCTATGTCAATAATATTATTCCTCATCTTTTAATATCCTCATAATTAAATTAAAATATTCTCTTATACTCTTCTCCCATGAATATTTACTTACACAAATTAAAGACTTCTCTTTTAATTTTTCTTGTAAATTTTTATTTGATAAAACTTTATCTATTATTTTTGCCAAATTAACCGGGTCATTGGGATCGCAATATTCTACAGCCTCTCCGCAAACTTCTGGTAAAGCAGTTTGATTAGATACTATTACCGGACATCCATAAGACATTGCTTCTATTGGTGGCAATCCAAAACCCTCATAAAAAGATGGATATACAAAACAATTGGCTATTTTATATAATGTAATTAATTCTTCATCTGATACATATCCTACATATTTTGCCTTTTTTAAATGTTCATTGTCACTAGTAATAAATTCTTTACTATTAACACCACCAGCAATTACTAATTCTAAATCTTTGTCTTTAATATATTTTAAGGATTCAATAATTGTTTTAAAGTTTTTATTTGGACTTAAACTACTAACCGCCAATACTACATGCTTATTTAAATCAATCTTATTTTTTTCTATAAAATCTCTATTATATACTTTTTGATTATTTAAATGAGTTGCACATGCACAATTTATTACTTCTATTTTATTTCCATCTATCTTTAAATATTTTTCTAATTCACTCTTAGAAAAATTTGATACTGTACATATTTTCTTTATTCTTTTTACTACACATTTATATACAAACAAATGCCAATATCTAAAACTTCTTGTATAATACTCTGGATGTGCCATAATCGCCATATCATGAATAGTAACAAGTTGATTCTTTTTTAATATAGGTGCCATATCACAAAAATTTAACAACATACCATTTCTTGAAAAAAATGGCAACTCAATCTGTTCCCATAAATGCCCTTTAAGTATTCCTACTTTTTTTATCTTTATAATTTTATATTTTTTTATCTCTTGAAATAATTCCATGTTTTTAGGAATTAATATAATCCATGTAAATATATTAGATGAACTTTTATATAAAAGTTCATCTAACGCATTTATCATTTCAATAGCATATCTTTGTTCTCCTGTTATTTTTTGGGTAAAAAAACGTCCATTTATATATATTTTTTGCATTATTTTATCCTTCTTATTTAAATAAAAATTGTTTTATTCTTATAAAAGCTTTTAAAGAACGTTTTAAATCCTCTGGATTTCTTAAACCTAACCAAATTCTATGCAAAATATAACTTGGTCTTAAATAGTATTTTTTTCTAGCATTATCACAAAAAGTTACCATTTCCTCCGATGATAATCCTGGTAAGTTTAATACACAATTTATTGTTCCATCTTCTTTACAATATTCATCATATTTTCCTGTTATATATCCGTTATTCTTCGCCCAAAAATAAGCTTCTGTTCCTGGAAATGGTAATAATGGATAAAATTGCGCTGTATCTGCATTTAATTCTAATGCTAACTTCAAAGTTTGCTCCATCGTTTCTTTAGTTTCTCCCTCATTACCAACCATATAACAAGCATGTACTAATAATCCTGCTTTTTTAGCATTTTTCATATATTCTCTTATGAGTTTTAAATTTGAACCCTTCTTTATATTTTTTAAAATTTGTTCATTACCACTTTCTATGCCAGGAATAATTAATCTACAACCAGCTTTTTTCATCATTTGCATAGTTTCTAAATCTAAGTTAACCCTTGCATTACATAGCCAACTTAAACGTTTATTAAGACCTTTATCTATTAATAATTTGCAAATATCCAAAACTCTTTGCTTTTTAGCTGTAAATGTGTCATCTTCTATTACTATTTCTTTAACATCAGGAAATGTCTTAGCTATATATTCGAATTCTTCTACTACATTTTCTGGACTTCTTAATCTATATTTATGCCCATGTAAAGTTTGTGGATATACACAGAAATTACAATGTGCCATACATCCACGTCCTGTAAATATTTGAATTTCTGGATAAGATGAAGCCGCAAAAAAATAATCCTTATAATTTAGATATTCCTTTATAAATTTTGATGCAAACGGTATTTCATCAATATCTTCAATATATTCCATATCTGGATTACTTTTTATTTCACAATTTAATCTATAAGTTATACCTTTTACATCATATACATTTTTATTATCTCTTATCGCTCTTGCTATATCCCTTACTATATAATCATACTCTCTACGAGCAATTGCATCTATCGCTTCACTAAAACCTAAAGTTTCTTCTGGTAATGCGGATGGATGTGTTCCTACCATCACGAAAAAAGCTTTTGGATACATTTTTTTTACTTCTTCTAAAAACTTTATATCACTAAATAAAGATGGTGTACTTGTTTCTATTACAAATAATTCCGTACCTTCTCCATGTTTTCTTATCATTTCTAACGATTTTTTTTCATTTAAAGGCGTTGCTGGTGCATCCAAAAATTCTACAGTAAATCCATCTTTTTGAGCAACTGCTGCTGCATATATTAACCATAATGGATAATATAGTGTCCCACTTCTAGTTAATGCTGGACTACGATTTTCCCTAGAAAATTTTCCATATTCTGATTTAAATGGTGGATTTATAAAAAATACTTTCATGTTAAACCTCTCTTATCTATTTTCTAATATTATTTTTTCAAATTTTTTTGTACTAAACATATATTTATACTTGAAAAATAAATATATTAATCCTTTAATATGTTCCCAATTATGTTTGCTAATTAATTTTTTTCTTGATATTCTTTGCCATTCATGTATTATTTCTATATTTTTATCATATAAAACATTATATCCATTTATCCAAGCTCTCAAACAAAATTCTACATCTTCTGGTGCATAAAAAATTTTTTCATCTAATAATCCTATTTTTTCTATTACTTCTACTTTTATTAACCAACATGCAGACATTAAATATCCTACCTTTAATATATTATTATCATACTTAATATCTATTTTCTCTAAATCTTCTCCTATTTTTTTTATAAAACTAAAAGGTAATACTTTTAAAACCTTTACTGTTAAAGTTGGAATATTTCTTCCTGATGGTTGTATTGTCCCGTCTAAACTTTTCATCATTGGACCAACTATTCCATTTTTTTTACTTTTATTTAATAATATTATCATATGCTCAATAGCATTTTGATTTATTATTGTATCTGAATCTAATATACATATATAATCTACTTTATCTTTTACTTCTTTTATTGCTAAATTCCTACTAATTGTTGTCCCTAAATTATTTTTTAATTTTATTAAATTTAAATATACATTTTTTTTAT
This sequence comes from uncultured Clostridium sp., assembly GCA_900540255.1. Classification (GTDB taxonomy): domain Bacteria; phylum Bacillota; class Clostridia; order Clostridiales; family Clostridiaceae; genus Clostridium. Next base: position 7,113 of record UQFE01000037.1, on the reverse strand, counting down.
CGCTCCTTAAATTTTCTAATATTTCTAATGTACTATCTGTGGAACCATTATCTACTATTGATATATATATTTTTGAAAAATTTAAATCCAAAATTGATTTTATACAATTATTTATATATTTTTCAGAATTCCACGTTAAAATTATAAATGCAATTTTTATCATTGATAATAAAATCCTTTATTCAAAAACTACAATATCATCATCATTAATATATTTACCTGATTGTACCTCTATAATAATCAAAGGTATTTTCCCTGGATTAAATAATTTATGTTTTACTCCCATAGGGATATAAGTACTTTGATTTTCCGTAAAAATACTTTCTTTATTATTGATAATAATCTTACCTGTACCTGAGATAACAGTCCAATGCTCACTACGATGATAATGCATTTGCATAGTAAGTGAAGCTCCTGGATCCATCTCTATCTTACGCACTCTATAACCTTCACTTTCAGTAAGTAAAGTATATTTTCCCCATGAGCGATACATAGTGACATTTTCTTTTGCTTCTTTTCTTTTACTTTGTTTAAGCTTATTCACTATATTTTTTACTTTTTGACTTTCACCTTTTTTTGCTACAAGCAGTGCATCTGGTGTATCAATGATCATCAAATTTTCTAAATCAATACCAGCTATTAGACGATTATCACCAATAATCATGGTATCTGTACAATTTTCAGCTAAAATATCACCTTTAAACACATTTTTATCCTTATCAGAAAGTACTTCTGCAATAGCATCAAAACTACCAATATCATTCCAATAAATATTTTCCATTGGTATCATCATCATTTTTTGTGATTTTTCTGCTACTGCATAGTCAATAGATATATCTGGCATATTTACAAAATTATCTACTGTATATCGATAACCATTCTGGGTAATATCTATTATTGCTGGCATATATTTAATGAGTTCAGCCTGCATAGTAGCTATGCTAAACATAAACATACCACCATTCCAATAATAATTACCAGAAGAAATATATTTTTTAGCTGTAGCTAAATCTGGTTTTTCTTTAAAAGAAATAACTTTTTTAGCTAAGTTATTATTTTTCTCTGCTTCAATATAACCATAACCAATTTCTGGTTTTGTAGGTCTAATTCCTAAAGTAACTATATTATCTTTAGCTACATCTTGAGCATTTCTAATTAAATCTTGAAAAGCATCTATCGGTTTAATTAAATGATCCGATGGACTAACAAATAATATCTCATCATCATCACATTGCAATACATCTTGACAATAAGTCTGTGCTAAAGCAATAGCAGGAGCTGTATTTTTCCCCATAGGTTCAGTGATAATATGAGCTTCTTGTGCATTTATAGTTTTTAATTCTGCTTGTACATGAAAAATATATCGTTCATTAGTTACAATAATAATATCTTTTGCTTCTACTAAACCTAAAAATCTTTCTATACTTTGAGCAAGCAAAGATTTATCTCCGATTACATGGAGAAATTGTTTGGGATAACAATTTCTAGATAGGGGAAATAATCTAGTACCCCCGCCACCTGCTAAAATAATAATTTTCATCTATCAATAAGCTCCTTTTTTTGCAAATACTGCTTTAAATGTTCTCCATAAAATCATTATATCAAGCCATACAGACCAATTGCGCACATACCAACTATCCATATGCACACGTTCTGTATAATCTACATCATTACGGCCACTACATTGCCACATTCCTGCAATCCCCGGTCGCACCATTAAATAATCATCAATATAATTACCATAACGTTCCATTTCAGCTTTTATTATTGGTCTTGGTCCTACAAGACTCATCTCACCTTTTAATACATTAAAGATCTGTGGCAATTCATCAAGGCTAGTCTTACGCAAAAAAGCTCCAGATTTAGTAATTCTAGGATCATGCTTTAATTTAAAATCTCGTTCCCATTCAGCTCTTGCCTTAGGATCATTTTTTAATAATTCTTCTAATTTTTCCTTAGCATCTACACACATAGAACGAAATTTATAACAAGGAAATTCTTTGCCATCTTTACCCACTCGCATATGTTTAAATATCACAGGTCCAGGAGAATCTTTATATATCCATATAGCTATGATGACTAAAAGTGGAGAAATACAAATTGTTCCCACTATAGTCAATATCATATCAAATAAATATTTAATAATGCGATTAAATCTGCGTTCTAAATTATTACGCACACGAATAAGCATGATTTTTTCCGTAAAAAATGTTTCTACATCTATTCCCCCCATAGGAATAGCTGTAAGATTAGGAATGATACCGATATTTTTTACTAACGGCTGTACACGATGAATAATATTTTGCATTTTGGCTTGTTCTAAATATGGAATAGCTATCAATACATTATTTATCCCTGTGGTTTTGATTATCTTTTCTATGTTCTTAAAATCACCTAATAGTGGATAACTTTCTAATCCTTTTACAGGAGTTTTATCACTGATTAAACCTACTATTTTATAAGAACTCATCCCTATATCACTATTTATACTTCTTGTAAAAGCTAATGCTTCTTCTTGTGCACCAATAATTAATAAGGGTATCTTAAACATCTCACGTTCATCCAAAATACGTTTTAAAATATAACGCATTATCACTAGACAAATAAAACTAGCTAGCCATAATAAAGTAAAAAAAGCTATACTATGTTCAGTAGAACTTGCTCGTACAAAAAAGAATAGCAAGATAGCAATAATACTATAGATACTGCTATAAAAAAGCGACTCCACCCTCTGCCAAAAAGGAATAATGCGTCGATAAGTCCTTGCAGCAGCGATAAAAGCTATATAGATAAATGGTATAACGATAAATAAATCTATATGACGAAGATTTTCCTCACTAAAATATATCGCTATTATCTCTGCTAATAATACTGCCAGATAATCTGCCATCAGTGATATACCGGACCAAATTATGCGGATATTCTGTTTTAGCTTAGTTTTATAATTTTGTGCCAATAAATTCACCTACATTGCATATATTTTCATTTATTTATAATATAAAAGGAGAAGTTATTTCATTTAGATTTCTACCTATCCTTTTATCTTCATCTTTTATTATAAACCATATCTTCTACTATAATTATATAAAATATAGCCAAAACTGATCATTATACTCAATACAAAGCCAATAGCTACGATTAATTTTTTATTTGGCTTCGCTGGCATATCTTCTTTTGGTAAATCTGCTGCATCAATGATCTGGATATCCATGGAATCTTTTGCTTCTTGAATTCTAGTTTGTTCATAGTTTTGTACAAGAGAAGTATATACTTGACCTGTAATTTTAGCATTACGTTCTAAACGCATATATTCCACACTATCAGCAGATAATGTAGCTATACTTTCTTGGGCTTCTGCTTGTTTTGCTTTCAAAGCTTCTAGAGAAGCATTATTTACAGATATCTGCACTTCTGTACTGATTTTATCTTTTAAAAGATTAGATTGTACTGGACTTAAAGTTACTGATTGAGAATTTACAGCCTTTGTGATCTCATCAGATAAAGATCTTTCAAGACTATTTAATTCTTCTTTGGCTTTAATCACATCGGGATGTTCATCAGTGAACTGTTGTTGTAGTCCTACAAGTTCTACACGTTTATTGACTATAGACTCACGAATATTGCCGATATTTGTATTATCAGATACATTATATTCTAATAAAGAAGCATTTTGCTGTTCCAATTGACTAGTCACACCAGCGAGTTTCGCACTATCTCCTTCACTTTGCGCTTGAAGTTGAGCAATCGTTGTATCATAATTATTTAAATTAGCAATAATAGCTTTGGCTTGTTCATCAGGTGCATAGATCTTATGTTCCTGCTGATAAGCTTGCAATTTATTTTCCGCTGTCTCCATCTCTTCTTTAGCTATTTTCATACGTTCATCAAGGAATTTTAATGTAGAAGAATTGTCTTCTTTATTTAATTTTGTCATCAAAGTAAGGAAATTATCGGCTACAGATTGCGAAATCATCTGTGCCTCTTCTGGTGTTTTACCATAAGCCACTATAGTTATTAAATCTGTTTTCTTTGTATTTGTGATCACTAAATATTTTTTAATAAAATCCTTTATTTCCAATTCCTGTCGTTCTTTATCAGTTAAATCGACTTTTTCTATAATTGGATTTAAAACTTCACGAGATTTCATAAGCTCTATATATGATTCTGGAGATGAAGAACTACTTCCTAATTCTCCTATATCTATACCAAAACCAGCAGCCATAGCTGCATAACCAGCCATAGCTGAGCTACTTCCACTAGATTTTACACGCACAAGTGTAGTTGATTGATAAGATTTAGGTAAAATAAAAGCCACTATAGTGGCAATAATAGTGCAAATTACTACTATCGCTATAACTATCTTTTTCTTTTCGAGTATTAAAGAAAACAATTTTCTTAAATCAATTGTATCATTATCTTTTGCATTATTTATATCCATTATTTCACTCCTAATTAATCAGTCAATGCTCTATACGTACTATATACATTGATAAGTGGTAACACGTCTTTATGGAAATCAATTTTATTAGATTTAGGAATATATATAATATCTCCATCTTCTAAGGCAAAATTCTGACTGATATCATGTTTTTCTATATAATCTTTAATATTGGCTTCTTTCACATACATAACACCATCATCTATGCGAATGACTTGTACTTTTTTGATACGACCATATGTAGTCACCCACTCAGCTTTAGAAATAGCTGCTAATACATTCATATCATCAGAAGCTAATTCCACTGTACCTGGAGCATTTACTTCTCCCAATACCTGTACTTTTCTAGGTCCATAATTAGTAACAATTATTGACATATCTGGTATTTTAATATATCTGCCAAATTTCGCTGTCAATATTTCTTTTGCTTCTTCAATAGTTAGACCTGCTAATTTCACGCTACCAGCATAAGGTAAATTTACATAGCCATCTGTACCGATCATAATGCTATCCAATCCCTGAGCATCTTTGTAGCCTATAATTCTAATTGATATCGTATCATATTTATATAAACGATAATGTTCATCATAATCATCCAATGATTTTATTGATGCTGGTTTAAACACTGAAGTATCTGCTGCATCCATGATTACTGCACTATCAGCAATATTTGTATATACATCTTCTGGCGCTGCAAAAGCAGTAGTTGATAATGCTGATACTAATAAAGCTGTAACTATCGCTTTTTTATAAAATCTTCCCATAAAATCCTCCACAAATTTTATTATTAATTTATAAATCCATTCTTAACTAATTTTATATTATATCATATATATGTAAAAATCCAATACTATATTATTTTCTTATTTTATATTTATATTTTACAAAAAAATATAATTTTCCTAATAATATCAAATATAAACTTAGATATAAAAAACTCTAGAATATAAATCCTAGAGTTTTCTTAATTAATCTTTATTAATCTTTCATTAAAACTTTATAAATATAAGTCATAGCTATAGCTAATAAAACAAAACCAGATACTACACCAATCCAGCCATTACCAGCAATACCAGCTACTAAATAACCTACAAATGCACAACTAGCTACTACGATTACATATGGAACCTGTGTACTTACATGGTCGATATGACTACATTGAGCCCCCGCAGAAGCTAAGATAGTTGTATCAGATATTGGTGATACATGGTCACCACCTACAGCACCAGCCAATACTGCTGCTACTGTAACTACTAAAAGATGAGGATCAGTAGATACTACAGCAAGAGCGATAGGTATCAAGATACCGAATGTACCCCAAGAAGTACCAGTAGCAAAGGCAAGACCGATAGCTACAAGGAAGAATACTGCTGGCATGAACATACCTACAGTAGCATTATTGGATACAATACCGCCAACATAACCGCCGATATTTAAATAATCTTCACCACAAACACCAGATAAGCTCCAAGCAAGACATAAGATAAAGATAGCTGGAGTCATAGCTCTAAAACCTTGGTTAAAACATTCACAGAATTTACCAAAGCGAAGCACCCCACGTGGTACATAGAGTAAAAATGTGAATACTAAAGCGATAAAGGAACCAATTACTAGACCTCTGGCAGATTCACAATTTGCAAAAGCATCAGATACACTAGCACCTTCTAAAATACCACCAGTATAAAGCATGCCGAAGATACAACCACCGATTAAAACGATAAGTGGTAATAATAAATCTAAGATTTTACCATTACCTACTGCTTCCATTTTTTCTTCTTTATATTCTTCAGGAATGATTAATTTGCCACCACTTTTTTTCTCTAAAGTTTTCATAGCAGCAAAATCTTTACCTGTCCAAATCAAGAACAACATAAAGATAATAGTAAACCATGCATACATATTAAAAGGAATTGTCTGCAAGAATAAGGAGAAACCATCAATAGCACTGTCTTCTGGAAGTGAAGAACTAACTGCTGCTGCCCAGCTAGATACTGGAGCGATAATACAAATTGGTGCTGCTGTAGCATCAATGATATAAGCGAGTTTTGCACGAGTTACATTAAATTTATCAGTAACAGGACGCATAACTGTACCTACAGTCAAACAGTTAAAATAGTCATCGATAAAGATAACTACCCCTAAGATAGAAGTAACGAGTAAGGAACTGCGTTTTCCTCTGATTGCACTTGCTGCCCATTCACCATAAGCACGAGAAGCACCAGAGCGAGCAATAGCTGCTACAATAATACCTAATAAGACCAAAAATACTAAAATATATACATTTCCGCCAACTTTATCGGACATAATTGCAAAAAATGTATCAATAGCAGCTAATAAATCAAAGCCTGTGAACATTAAAGCCCCTACAAAGATACCCACAATCAACGACATGTATACTTCTTTTGTCGCCAAAGCCAATACTATGGTAATTATCGGAGGCAATAGCGACCATGCTGATTCAACCATTCATTTCCATCCTTTCTTATATATACAAATTATAAATAGTTAAAAACAATAGCTATATTATACCATCTATAGACTATTTGGCAAAATGCTTTTTGATTATTGTGAGCCGCATACTTGTGATTTAAATCATGAGTTAGGCGAACAAAATAGTCAGGCGTATATAGAAATATGTACGTAGAGATAGACAAAGAGCTATCCAATACTGTTTG
>UQFE01000036.1 GCA_900540255.1 uncultured Clostridium sp. | reverse complement strand
TTTTTCATCTCTAATTAATATTCACTTTTTAAAAGATCAATTATGCTCATCTCTAACAAATTACTTATTATTTATAAAACTTTATCTTATTTATTAATTCATCAACTTCCTTAACTGCATTCATATTTTCTAATTCCCCATCTTCTAAACTATTAAATTTTGATAATTCTAATAAAACCTTATCTAGCTTTAATAAAATTTCTTCATTATTCTCTACAGACTCTTTTACAAATGTTATGTATTTCTGAAACATCTCTATTTTTTCCTGTGATATTTTATTATTAATATTTTCTTTTTTTACTTTTCTATATTCTTCTTCATCAAAAATATTTATCTTATTAATTACACTTTTTAAATTTATATAAAATACATTAACAACTTCTGAAATTATATTTTTAAAATTTTTATAACTTATCTCATTTTCATTAAACTTTTGTAATAAAATATCATCTATTCTTTCTTGCTTTTTACTTATTCTTTCTATTTGATTTAACAAAATATCAATATCCTTTGAAAAAACCTTTTTATAACTATTTTCTCTTAATGCATTTATATAATCTTCATCATCTTCTAATTTAAAGATATCAACTTCTTCTTTACTATTTATAAGTATTTTATAATTGCCAATAATAAAAATAATAATACTCATTATTATTACTGTTATACCTATAGCTGTTTTAAAATCATCAATAAAATCTATATTAATTCCAATTAATCCTGGTGAAAAAACAACAATATTTAGTATTACAATGATAATATTTAATCCTAATAAGGAATTAATTTTTCTTATTTTCAAATTGCAACACTCCCTTATAACTTAAGTTTTCTAGTAATAAATATATTCCCTTTTATCACTAATTATTTACTTTTTTATTTTTTTATCCTTAAATTCACTTAAACAAAAAAATTAAAAACATCTTATATTAAGCTAAATTATTCATTTAACCTAATACAAAATGTTTTATTTAAGTGATAATTATAATGTTTTATAATACATATCTTAATTTAATGTATTATTACTTTCACCCCAAAATATCCAAATGATAACAAGACAATATTCCAAATACTTATCCCCATTGTTGAATATAATACAAATCCACCAAACTCAGCTCTTACAACTCCAGAAACTAACGATATTAGTGTTCTTATAACAGGTAATAACCTACAAATAAAAATAGCTTTATTTCCATATTTATTTGAATACATCAAAATTTTTTCTGTATATTTTTCTGTTTTAGGTATCTTTTTATTTAAGCAATCTAATATTGGAGTTCCAATATAATAACCTATTATGTAAAGAACTATACTTCCAAATACAGCTGCCACTATAGAAATTAAAATAACTAAAAGTAAGCTATTTTTTGTTTCACTTACAAAAGCTCCAATAGTAGGTAATACTATTGTTGCAGGTACTCCAGGACAGTTTAAATGTTCTATAAAGACAACGATAAATAAAAATATCAATCCATATTTCGAAAAATACTCCAATATTACATTTATATTCATTCATAATCACCTTCTTTACATTAAAATTCTCTTAAGTGGATTATTAATAATATGTATACTTCTACTTATATATACTTATTCCCTCCTATCACCTTTTATAAATATAAAAATTTTTTTAAATTTTCTTGTTACCGTTTTCATATTATTGGAAAATAATATCATTAGTTGTATAATAATCTATGATTTAATAATATTTAACTATTTTAACATATTTTTAATAAAAAAATAATCATGGGAGGATTAGTATATGAAACTTTCTTTTAACGAGCAATCGAATCGATCATTTTTGAAATTTTTATTTGCTCCATTAATTATTAACTTTATAATTGAGTTTTTTAGCAGAAGAAGCCTAATTAATACATTAGGATATATCTTTGGCTCTCCATTAGTATTTTTGTATAATTCATTAATTATTTTATCAACTTTATCTATAGTATTATTATTTAAAAGAAGAAGATTTTTATTTACTTTAATAACAACTATTTGGATAGGATTTGGTGTAACTAATGGAATTATATTAAGCAATAGAGTTACTCCTTTTACAGCTACTGATTTAACGCTTGCTGAATTTGGACTAGGAATTATATCTAAATACTTATCCAAATTTGTAACAACCATAATAAGTGGTCTATTAATAATTTTGGTATTATTACTTGTATTTTTATTTTTCAAAGGACCAAAACTAAAAGAAAAAATTAATTATAAAAGAAATATTTTAATTGTAACTTCTATATGGATAACCTTATTTGGTTCAACTAAGCTAGCTTTAAATACAAATGTTTTATCATCTTACTTTGGTAATATTGCCTTTGCTTATTTAGATTATGGTTTTCCATATTGCTTTTCAAACACATTATTAAATACAGGAATTCATAAGCCAAGTGATTATTCATTAGAAAAAATTAAATCTATATCAAGCTTAATTTCATCTAATGAAACAGCTAATAATGAAATAGAAGAAAATAATATATTATTAGCCACTAATGGAAATGGCTTAAATCAAAATACAGAAGAAAAAAGACCTAATATAATTATGGTTCAATTAGAATCATTTTTCGATCCAGAATTAGTAAACTTCTTAAGTTTTTCACAAGATCCAGTTCCTAACTTTAGATACCTTATGGAAAATTACTCTTCTGGATATTTAACTGTACCATCTGTTGGTGCTGGTACAGCAAATACTGAATTTGAAGTTTTAAGTGGAATGAGCTTAAAATTCTTTGGCCCTGGAGAATATCCATATAAAACTATTCTTCAAGAAAGCACTGCTGAAAGTGTTAATTATAATTTAAAGGAATTAGGATATTCATCTCATGCAATTCATAATAATAAAGGAACTTTCTATAATAGAAACTTTGTATTTTCTCAATTAGGATTTGATACCTTTACTTCACTTGAATACATGGATATTGAAGAATTTAATCCTAATGATTGGGCTAAAGATTATTATTTAACTGATGAAATATTAAAATCATTAGATTCTACAGATGATTGTGATTTTATTTATACAATTTCTGTACAATCTCATGGTGATTATCCAAAAGAAAAGGTATTAGAAAATCCATTAATATCTGTTTATGGACTATCTGATGAAGGGACTACTAATTCTTTCACTTATTATATAAATCAATTATATGAAGTAGATCAATTTATTGGAGATTTAGTGCAGGCTCTTTCTGAAAGAGATGAAAAAACAGTCTTAGTTTTATTTGGTGACCATTTACCTACTCTTGGACTTAAAGATGAAGATTTAGATAATGGTTCTATATTCCAAACTGAATATGTTATTTGGGACAACTTTAGTCTTGAAAAAGATAATAAAGATTTAACATCTTACCAATTAACATCATCCATATTAAATAGATTAAATATTGATAATGGTGTTTTAAATAAATTCCATAATCAATTTAAAGATTCTGAAGATTATTTAGATGATTTAAAACTATTACAATATGATATGTTATATGGACAAAAATATATTTATGGTGGAGAAAATCCATTTATAGCTACTGATTTAAAAATGGGAACTTATGATATTACTATAACTAATGTTTATGAAGAAGATGGCAATTTAATTGTTAAAGGTGAAAACTTTAATAAATATAGTAAAATTTATATAAATAATCAATATACTAAAACTACTTTTATAGATCAAAATACTATTATGGCAAATAATACAACAGTAGAAAATGAATCTTCAATTGTTGTAACTCAACGTACTAGTGGTGGTGGAAAATTAAGTTCCACAAATATATTTACTTATCCAATTGATGATGGAGAAGTAATTCAATTTCAATAATATTTAAGGGATGTATCATTATTATTTTAAATACATCCCTTATTTTATTTAATTTATTTTGGACTGTTTCTCTAATATCTTTAATTCTTCAAAAGTTATATTTCTCCACTTTCCATATCCAATATCATCTAGTTTTATATTCATTATTCTAACTCTTTCTAACTTAATTACTGTATATCCAAATGATTTACTCATTCTTCTTATTTGCTTATTTAACCCTTGAGTTAATATTATTTTAAAAGTATTAGAATTTATTTTTTCTACTTTACATTGCCTTGTAACTGCATCTCCAATATCAACTCCACTAGCCATTCCTTTTATAAATTCATCATCAAAATCCTTATTGACTGTAACTATATATTCCTTTTCATGTAAATTATCTGATTCTAATATTTTATTTGCTAGTACACCATCATTGGTCATTATTATTAGTCCTTGTGATTCCTTATCAAGCCTTCCAACTGGAAATATATATTGTCCATAATTCATATAGTCAATTATATTGTCCTTTACTTCTTCAGATGCAGTACACGTTATTCCTACTGGCTTATTTAGTGCAATATATATTTTTTCTCTAGGTTTTACTCTTTCTCCATCTAATAATATTTCATCATATTCTTCAACCCATTGTCCTGGCTTACATAAAACACCATTAACAATAACTCTTTTATCTTCAATTAGTTTGTTAGTTTCCTTTCTAGAGCAAATTCCATAATTGCTAAAAAGTTTATTTATTCTCATATAACTATTTTTTCCTCCACACGACCTATCTCTTCTTTACATTAATACTAAAATAATATCATGCTAAAAATAAATAACAACCCTATTAATTTATAAAAAATTTTAAATAAAACTTGTTTATAAGTAAAAAAATATAACTGGAAATAAACCTTCCAGTTATACATTTTATATATTCCTAATTAATAAAAAAATCGCTTTTTATAAACAATCAAAGTTAGTAAATTTAGCCTTTATTAATTCTTATATATATTCTTCTATTATTGTATTTTTTTAATTATAATTTTCTTCCCACCCGTGATTGTTTTCTTGAGTTATTTTAGCTTTAATGTCACTTTTAAATGTTAATGTAAAATTTCTATTTAATTCATCAATATGTTCACTATCAAATAATTTCAAACTATAATCTAAAATATAATAATTCCCAGGCTCTATTTTTAATTCTGTAAATACTTCAGTTTTTTCATCTTGCACTCCAGCCTCTCCTAAATTAAATTTATATTCTTTATAATCTTCACCATCTATTTTAATTAATGTATCTTCTGTATTGCAATCTTTATTACAATCATTAGTATGACTATGTTTTTTATATTTTCTTATAACTAATGTACCTTCAAATTTAATCTTAGGAATTATTACTGCATTACTTTTAGATGTCATAAATACTTTTATATTTATATCTTTATTATCATCCTTTTCTAAATTATAAATAGTATAATTTCTTTCTTCATAATTAGGATGCGAAAAGTTTAAAACTATTTGCCCTGGAATAACACTAATAGTAAATTCACCATTAGAATTTGTTACTATATTTTCATTATTTCCACTATTTACTTTAACACCTTGAATGCCATTTTTAGTAGTTGCATCTATAACTTGTCCTTTTATAGTTTTTGTATCTGGTATTGTATCATTAACTAATAATCTAGCAAAATCTATACAATAACTATCTCCACCAGCAACCTCCGGCTTTCCTGTCACTTTATTAATTGTAGAACCATCTCTTGGATCATCAATCAATAATTCAAGACCATCTTTTTCTCCTTCTTCAATTAAGTATAATAACCTTTGAGGAACTTGAAGAGTAACTAAGTTTGCTTTAGGCCCATGCTGGTCTAAATTGTTAATTATATTTTCCCATTCTGCAACTCTTATTGCTTCCATATCACTACCTTTTACCTTTAATGTAACTTGATAATTAACATTTGACTTTGCAGAAAATGAAGTTTGCCATTCTATATTTTTACTGCCTGTAGTCCACTCTTGGAATCTTGTGTTCCAATCACCATTATTCCATCTTTCACTCCATTTTTGCTTTGATGGTTCTGGCTGAATATCATTTAGCATTATTTGAATAGTAGCACTATTTACCTTTTTAGAAGTTCCATTAAAATCTCCTATCTTTCCTTGATACATAAAAGTTATAGGTTCTGCTGGCTGTAATTCAGACCAATTAACTCCATTTTGAATATAATTATTTTCATTATCTTGTTCCCCATCTTGCATCTTTTTTCTTATTGCACGATCTGTATAACCATCATAAAATACTTCACCATTATCTGTAAAAAGTGGTCCTATTAAATTATTTTTAAATAAACTTTTATCACTTGAATACCCATTGTCATTTACTTCATATTTATTATAAGTAAAACTATAAAAATCGGCAGCATTAAATGCCAGTACTTCCCTTTGCAGTGGATTATTATTATTTTGATAATTATTTGTTCTTCTAAAGCTATAAAAATTGATATTATCAGTATTTTTTACAATATTACTTATTTTATATAATTTACCCCATTTATATAACCATTCACCTTCTATCAATTCCATTTCTGATGATTGTTTGATTCCATTTAAAGTCAATAAAACTTTTATTTTTTCTTTACCAGTTATAATATAACTATATAAATTATCTTTTTCATACTTCATCTCATTTCCAGGCCACGTTGTAGTAAACCCTGAATCATTCCAATAATGAATTTTAGGATATCCATTAGCTGTTTCAAAATATATCTTTATCTGCTTTTCTTTAAATTCGCTACTTTCTCCTAATAAATTTTTATAAAAATTATAAAATCCACTTGTTACCATCCTTCTATCAGTACCTGGAGCATCACTTGTCTTCACTCCATTAGAATCAGTACCATCATACTTCTCTGGAGCATTCCTATCTGATCCATTTTCACTAATATAAGGATAAACATCTAAAGTATTTGTATTAGGTAATTTTCCTAAAAATATATATTCTTTATCTAGCTTTACACTTCCTTGGCCATATCCACCCTCAACATTTAAGTTATCTATGTCTCCAACCCATACTTCAAAATTTTTAGCTGGTTCTCTTTTATCATCTTTTTCACTATCTTCTGGAGGAACTATATTATTATCTTCTTTTGTTCCTCCATCCTTTAATGATTTAAATGCAAACTCTAATTCTACATTAGATGTTAAGTTAGACTCATTCGAAACTTTTACTCCACTATAAGTAGCAATAGCTCCTGAAGTTGGATTTGATATCTTATCATCTATTACCTCACCATTATTATATTCCCATTTACTACTACTAGTATCTATAGTTATTTTTTCATTTCCATTTTGTATATTCAATACATTTAGATTATTTCCATTTGAACCCTTTATATCTAGCTTACTATTAAAATATGCATAACTTGAAGATGCCGTAATTACTATAATAAATATAGAAAGTAATGTTAAGTAAATCTTCTTTTTCATTTTCTCACCTCATTATTTCATTTTTACAGTAGTTATTAATTATTATATTGAACTGTCAAAGTATTAATTGATTTGCTTTCCTTATTATTAAAATAAGCTAAAGAAACTGAAGAATATAATCCAATAAATATAGATATTAATAACATTGAAATTATTAAAACTATTTTTTTATTTCTCATTTATATTCCTCCCTTTAGCAACTTTAATATTAATACCAAATACTATCAATAATATACTTAGTACAATTATTAAATTACTACTTATAATTGAACCTGTTTGAGGTAAATTAATTTCTGGTTTAAATTCTTCTTTAATCTTAAATACTTTTGGATATACTACATATTCATATTTTTTGTTTTGATATTCATTACCTGCCAATGCATCAAAATATATTTCCATTGAAAACTTTATTTTTGTATCTACTTCTAAAAATATAGGTTCATCTAAAGTTATATATTCTTGCTTCATTAATTGAGACATTTTACCTGAATATAATAACTTATCTCCTTTACTTATAGTTACATAATATTTATCATCCATTATTCCTGATGATATTGCTTCATTGGTTTCATAAATTTTATTGCTTTGTATATCACTTATAGAAACCCTTTGAAACCCTATTCCTTCTAAATAACATCCTTCATTCCATATATTTTCTATATAAAAGTCATGTACTATATCATCAGTAGGTTTCCAATATCCATCTTTTTCAAAATTGTATATTTCATTATATTTTTTATATGCCTTTACATCATAACTATTAACTATAAAAAACAACAAAAAAACTATGAAAAAGCAAGTAGTAAACTTAGCTGTTCTTTTACACATAAGCACTTCCTTATATAAATATAGAACCATAAGAAAACTTATAGTTATATTATAAATTTATATTTTAATGATATTAAACTAAATAGATAAAAGATTACTTCTCATTAAATCTATCTTCAATTCTATTTACAGTTCCATTTTCATTCCATCCAGTATTATTTTCTTGAGTTGCTTGTATTTCAATAATTTGTGATAAATCTAAATTTTCTATAGTTCCGCTAACATTTGTTGCATTTTGATAGCTATTATCTGTTATTAATGGTAATTCAAATCTTACATCAATAGCATTATCTAATATTGTATTACCTGGTACAACTCCTAATCCTATTACATTTCCACCTTGAAGAGCAACTTCTTCTCCATTTATATACATTACCCATCCAGCATCATTCATTGCTTGTATCATTGCTTGTGCTTTATCATCAGTTTTTACAACTAATTGCATTTTAACTGTTAAATTACTTTTATTAGTTACAACTAATCCAGTTGTTCCATCTCCTTGAGGAACACCTAAAACAATAGCATCTCCTGGTCTAGTATAATTAATTTTAGTTGGTAATGCTGCTCCAATCTCAACTCTTTGTATTCCATTTACATTTGATTTTTTGGGTCCTTCTATATCAGGCGTTCTGTTTGCATTTATAAATTCTTCATTTCTTACAGTAAGTTCTTCTAAACTATATTTAACAACATCATAAGACCAATCTAAATTACCAGTTCCATTATTAATAACCTCTGATGATACTTCTACCTTACCATTTGTAATATTTAATTTTTGTAGTTTATTATTTTCACCATTACCTTTAATTTCACTTGTTGTTCCTGTAAAGTAAGCAAATGATCCTAACGATCCCACTAATAATGTTGCTCCAATTAATAAAGCTCCTATTCTTTTTTTATTCATTATTATCTCTCCCTTTAATATTTTAAATTTTTATGTAATAAATTACTTTATCAATAAACTTATTTACCTTAATTTTTTATTATTTTTCTTTTCCTTCTTATCATCTACAAAGCAAATTTCATAAATTATAATAATTACTATAATTATAGATATCACTATAATTCCAATTGGAGACCCCACAAATGAGTAAAAGTAACCAATCTTAGGTACCTTAAACATATACTTTCCAATAACATTTTCCTTAGTTAATGGATCATCAGCTAAATTGTTATTATCACCTTGAGTTATTATACTTTTATCTTCAAATTTAATAATTCTATGAGTAGCTATAAACTCTTCTTTTTGAAAAGTTATAATATCACCAGCTTTTAAATTATCAACATTAATTTTCTTAATAAAGATAACATCACCTGGATCCATTGCTGGCTTCATACTATCTGATAAAATTACATAACTTTTAAATTTTATTAAATCATAAACCTTATCAAACTTACTTGATATATTTCCAGCAAGTCCAATAAATAACGCTATGAAAAATAATATACATAAAAAGTTACATAACTTTTTAAAAACATTTTTAATTTTCATTATGATTACTCTAAACTTTCCTTATATTTTAATAATTATTTAAAAGAGAATTTAAGCTAAAAAACAATAAACAAATTAATATATAAAGTAAAATAATACTTCATTTAACAATTTGTAATATATTCCTAAAATTCACATTATAATTATATTTTCTTTATATTTCCTAGTCAAACCTTTTCATTCGTTTTTTTTCTGCATCATATAACATTTTTCTTTTACTATTTTGAATGATTTTATAAACAAAAATCGATTTTTCCACATTTTTATATTTTTTATATTATTATAAAATAATTATAAAATAATCATAAAAATAAATTTTATGGAAATTAAATTTTAATATAAAATTAAACAAAAAAATCAAATGAACTTCTATATTAATATAAAAATTCATTTGATTTTAAAATTTAATTATTTATATTTTTACCCTTTGTACGGTTCAGTGTGAATATTAATTTCTTTAATATAACTTAATTTTGATATTATATCATTTTCTAAGTTATCTGCAATATTATGTGCTTCCTCTAATGTTTTATTATTATCAATAAAAATACTCATATCAATATAAGCAACAGAACCATATTTTCTTGATTTAAAATCCTTTATTCCACATATTTTTTCATCATTTTCAACCAAGGATTTAATTTTATTAATATCAGCCTTACTTATTGAACTATCCATTAATTCATCACAAGATGACTTTAAAATATCAATACCTACTTTTACAACAACTAATGCTACTATAATTGATGCTATTGGATCTAATCTCTTAAATCCTAGTATTGCCCCTCCAATTCCAATAAATGCTGCTATAGATGAAAATGCATCTGATCTATGATGCCATGCATCAGCTCTTAATGATGATGAATTAGTCTTCTTAGCTACCTTAATTGTAATTTGATATTGATATTCCTTAACTCCTATTGAAATCAAAGATACTATTAAAGGAAGCATAGTAGGCTTTATTATTTTATTTATATTAATTAAATTTTTAACTCCATCATATCCTAATTTTAATGCTACAATTATAAGTACTGATGCTAAAATAAAAGAAACTAAACTTTCTGCTTTTTCATGACCATATTGATGCTCATCATCTCTAGGCTTTCTAGAAATCCTATTTCCTATAAGAATTCCAATGGAAGTAATTATATCTGATGCTGAATGTAATCCATCTGATATTATAGCTGTAGAATTGCCTAAAATACCTGCTATTACTTTTATTACAGTCAACCCTATATTAAGTAAAATTGATATTATTGTTACCTTATTAGATTCATCATATCTATTCACCCTAATCTCCTCCAATTATCATTTGATAATCCTATTATATGATTATGAAGCATATATGTACTTATTTTAATTTATTATCATTAATATCATATGATAATGATTTTAATTACTAAAAGGAAAAATAAGTAGGTAAAATTATATTTTTAATATACAAATTCTAAGTTTTCTTTTTCATTAAAGAAGTCTGAATAATCTATGTTAAATAGTGGCTTTGTAACTTTTCTTATATCTATATTTTCCTTTATAAGTTGAGTTAATACTCCAACATAAGATAAATCTCCTTGAATTATAGCACCATATATTACTCCCTCCTTATGAATTATCTTTTTATAATCCTTTCCTTTAATTTGTTTTTCTTCTATATAACTATTATCTGGAGTATTTACCATTCCTAATGACATTGTAGCTACTCCACAAAAATTCATAGTATTTTTACTTCCAAAAAAGTCATTCATATAAATCATTTTACCTAATACATTATTAGCTGCAACAATACCTTCCTTTACAGCAGTTGGCCATATTGGATTTCTTCCTGTTATGTCTCCTGCTCCATATACATCTCTTACATTTGTTTCACCTTTTGAATTAATTATAAGACCAAACTTATCACATTCTATTCCACTATCTTTTAAAAATCCAATATTTGATCTAACACCTGTACATGCAATTATTAATTCACAAGGAACCTCTTCTCCTGTATTTAATTTTATGGAAAGTGGATTATTATTATTATCAACTATAACTTTTTCTGCCCTTACACCAAACCTAAAGTCTACTCCTTCTTCTCTTAACCTTTCTTCATATACTCCAGCTGCATATTTATCTAATTGAAGTGGTAAAATTCTATCTCCCATTTCAATTAAAGTAATATTTACACCATAATCTAAAAGGCCTGCTAAAGCATCAACTCCAACTAAGCCAGCTCCTAAAATAGCAACATTTTTTACTTTTTTAACCTCTTCTTTAATTTTAATAGCATCATCCAAGTTTCTTAATCCAATTATATTATTAGCACTTCTTAAATTTTCTATTGGTGGTAAAAATGATGATGAACCAGTTGCTAATATAACTTTGTCATAACTTAACTCTTCATTATTTGATAATTTTAATTTCTTTTCATTAGTATCTATCCCTATTACTTCTACTCCCTTTACCCACTTTATTTTATATGTTTCAAAAAAATTTTCTGGAGTAAAATCTAAAGATTTCATATCTCTTCTTCCATCTAAAAAATGATGAAGTATACATCTTGAATAAACATATTCGTCTTTAGATACTAATATTATTTCTATATTTTTATCAATTTCACGTAAAGTTTTTGCTGCATTAATTCCAGCTGCAGATACTCCTACTACAACACATACCATTATTCATCCACCTCCTCTAAAGTTAATGCATTCATTGGACATTTATCTACACATTGAGGAAAGTTTTGTTCTGTTGATATACACATATCACATTTCATTACTTCTCTATTAGTTTGATAATCCATTTTTAAAACCCCATATGGACATGCCATTATACACATAAAACAACTTGCACATCTGCTTTTATCATAAATTACATATTTACTTTCATCATATTTTCTCATAGCTCCAGTTGGACAAGCATATACACATTCTGGTCTAGTACAATGTCTACAATAAATTTGAGTAAAATTTCCTTTACTATTGATAACTATTCTTCCTCTTATATCTCTTGAGCCATGAGATACTTTACATGCAGTAGTACATGTTAAACAACCAATACACTTTTTTCTATCTATTTTTATTCTTTTCATAGCAATCTCCTAATCTACCTTTTCTATTTTTACAGGTACATACTTAAAATTAGGTTCTTTTGAATATGTATCAAATATAGATGGTAATAATGAATTTGTTTCTATATAATGCATAGGAGCATATATCTGATCTTTTTTAACAGTTCTACTTAATTTAACAAGAAAATTATTACTTACACCATTTGGTGATGTAATTTTAATTATTTCATTATCCAATATTCCTAATTCATGAGCTAAATCAGTATTTATGTTCACATATGCTTGATGTGGAACTATAGAAAAAACATCTGGTATTTCCCTAGTTCTTGTTTGTGTATGCCATTGTCCAACAGTCCCTCTTCCTGTATTAAATAAATATGGATATTCCTTAGATTGCTCATAAGGAAATGTAGCTACATCCTCATAGATAAATTTAGCCTTACAATTTGGCGTATAATATTTATTATCCTCAAATAACCTTCTTTCATCTTGTTTTAATTTTTCTCCTTCTCTAAATGGCCATTGTATTCCCTTTTGATAATCACTTAATAATTCATAACTTACACCTGTAATATCACATGGCATTCCTTTTGTACATTCCCTTAATGTTTCAAAAGCATCCTTTGGTGTTTTCCATTTATCTAATAATTTTCCCATTCCCAAAGCCTTACCTATTCCAAGCATAATATCATAATCTGTTAATTCATTTTCTTTTTTTTCTAACACTGGATTAATTTTTGATAATCTTCTTTCTGTATTAATCAACACACCTTCTTTTTTCAAACCATTAGCTGAAGGTAAAAATAAATCACAGTATTTTACTGTTTCTGTATCAGAATAAATATCCTCTACAACTAGAAATTCTAAGTTTTCAGCAGCTTTTTTAAATTCCAAGTTATTTATCCATGAAACTATAGGATTAGTTGCAACTACCCATAAAGCTTTTATTTCCCCTGAATTTATTTTATCTATTATAACATTGTATGGTAATGTAGGCTTTTTAGGTAACATTTCTGGATTTATATCTAAAGCTTTTGCCACAGCTTTTCTTCTTTCTTCATTATCATATTCTCCTCCACCATAAAGACCTGTAGTATTACTAAATAATCTAGATCCCATAGCATTACACTGACCTGTTATAGAGTTTGGTCCAGTTCCAACTCTTCCTATATTTCCAGTCATTAAACATATATTTATAATTGCTTGTGCTGTTCTTACTGCTTGATATCCTTGATTTACTCCCATGGTCCACCACAAAGATACCCTTTTTCCATTATGTATTATTTGTGCTAACTCTAAAACTCTTCCTTTAGATATACCTGTTTTTTCTTCTACATCATCTAATATATATTTTTTTACATGTTCCTTAAATCCCTCAAAATCTTCTGTATACTTTTCAATATATTCATTATCAACCCATCCCTTTTTAATAAGGACATTTGCTAATGTATATAAAAGCACTAAATCTGTCTTTGGCTTTATATCTATCCACATATCGCAATTTGTTACTGTTTCCGTTCTTCTTGGGTCTATGCCAATTTTTATACAATCCTTATTATTTTTTGTCTTGCCCCAAAGAATTGGATGTGCAACTACAGGATTACAACCTATAAATATAATTACATCTGAATGTTCTAAATCATTAAACGTATATGGTGGTGCATCAAATCCAAAGCTTTGCTTATAAGCAACTACTGATGTAGCCATGCAAAGTCTTGTATTTCCATCTCCATTTCCCCCTAAAAATGTCCTTCCTATATGTCCTGCTAATGCCATTTCTTCTGTAGCTAATTGACCTGTACTTAAAAATGCAAAACTTTCTTTACCATATTTGTCCTGTATTTCAGTTACCCTTTTTGCAAATAAATCAAAAGCCTCATTCCATTGAATTTGTTTCAACTTTCCATCTTTATCTCTTAGTAATGGTAATACAGGATTTTCATGTTGTGTATTTTGTTTATCTAAATTTAATCCCTTTACACAACAAAATCCCTTATTAACTGGATAGTTAAGTGCTGGTACAATTCTATTAATAAATCCATTATCTTCAATATTAAAATCTAAATTACATGCAATTGAACAATAATTACAAGTAGATCTTACAATCTTCAATAAAATCACTTCCTTTTATTTTTAATACTTTATTATAATTCTTGGTTATTTTGTAAAAATATAATTAAATATTTTTATTTTCTTACATAATGCATTCCACTCCAATTTACATTTTTACTTACTTCAGCAATATCTGATAACTTAACATTATCCAATGCCCATTTTTTATATTCCTTATATCCAACTCTATCAACTATATATCCAATATGCTCTTTTCCATAAGGTGCATCTGGGCTTATATATTCTCTAACAAATTTATAAGTATTATCTATTACTTTTAATACTGTATCTTCATCTGCCCATTTTATAAAATCTTCTGCAATTCTTGGATTAGTTTTTCCTGTTCTACCCATAATAACAATTCTAAAATATTTATTAGGACTTCTAGACCTTGCATTGTTAGGACATACTAAAACACATTCTCCACATCCTATACATTTGCTATTATCTCTTATAACCTTATAATTTTTGAAAGTTAACTTATATTTATACCTTATGCTATTTACTATTTCATCAAATTCCTGAACAGTCATTTTAATTTTCATTAGTTCCACCTCGCTTTTGTCATAGTTTTATCTTTTGTAAAAATATTCTTATATATTCATATTTTTTATTTGTAGCTTTAAGATTAAATTTTCCTACTACTCAATAAACTATAAAAAAATAGAGAGATATTTTTCTATCTCTCTATTGATAATTTATAATAACTACTTACCTTTTATTATATGCATACTTTTTATTTGTAGCTATACAATAAAAATCCACCAGCTCAGCTGGTGGTTTTGCATTTTCGGGCCTAGCCCTTTATTACTGGCATCGCCTAAAGGCGTACCCTCGGTCTGACACATGCATTTTTTCTATTTGCTACCCGTAAACGGGTCTAAATATTCCATTGTAAGCTGTTCTGATAATCTATCTTCCTGCAATTGGTTAGCTATATATTCTTTTATTTTTTTAGTATTTTTTCCTACAGTATCAACATAATATCCCCTACACCAAAACTCTCTATTTCTATATTTATATTTCATATTCCCCCATTTTTCAAATATCATAAGACTACTTTTTCCCTTAAGATATCCCATAAAACTAGATACACTCATTTTAGGCGGTATTTCTACTAACATATGAACATGATCTACGCAAACTTCAGCTTCTATTATATTTACGCCTTTCCATTCACACAGTTTTCTAAGTATCGCTCCTACTTCTAATCTTTTTTCTTCATAGAATACTTTTCTTCTATATTTCGGCGCAAATACAATATGATATTTGCAGTTCCATTTGGTATGTGATAAACTATGTACATCATTCATCTGAATGTCCTCCTTCTGATATTAAAGTGCAGTTGCCAGACCGCATCTTTTATTATATCAGAAGGAGTTTTTTTATTCCCACCATAGCTATAAGCATTTTGGAACCCCACGTCTAACGCGGGGTTTTCTAAATACAAAAAAGAACGACAAATAAGCCGTTCTCTTATAATGGTAACTTTATAGTAACTTTGGCACCTTTGGTTTCTGTGGAATTATCTAGCAGAAGTTTTCCTTTATGCTGTTTTATAATGATATCAACAATATATAAACCCATTCCATAATGCAGTTTAGAGCTCCTACTTTGGTCTGCCATATAGAAACGTTCTTTTGCGTGATCCAATGCCTCTTGCGAAAAGCCACAGCCACAGTCTGTAATACAGATATTCAAGTAATTGTCCTTGCTATCTACATCTATATATAATGTAGAGTTTTCAGGCGAGTACTCTAAAGAATTTGAAACCAAATTCATCAATGCTCGTTCCAGTAACATTCTATCCCCAGTTATATTCTGTGGGAAATTATGCTGTGTCTGCTGAATAACAATACCTTTATCTTTGCAGATGATTTCAGTTTGAGATAAGATATGTTTCCAAAACTCTGGAAAATTTACATCTTCCATTTGTAATTGATAGCCAGCAGATGCTTTAGATATATCAATCAAAATTTTTATATACTGTTTCATCTGCTCAGAGCTACTCATTGCATACGATAAATATAGCTTTTGTTCTTCGTCAAGTTCTGTTTCATCTAATAGGTCAATGTTCCCCTGCATAACAGTTAATGGAGTTTTCAAATCATGAGCTAAAGATGCAATCTGTTCTCTTTGTGCTTTTTCACTTCGCCACTGTTTTTCTAATGACCCTTTTAAACTATTTCGCATACTATCAAAGGATATAATCACGTTTTCAAATTCCAATATTTTAGAATGTCCGATAGTAAAATCTAAGTTGTTATTCTCAATTTCTTTGGTAGCTTCTAAAATAGGTGTCAATTCTTTTCTCAGCTCTTTAGCAAAATGAACAGTCAGATAAACACATACCCCTAAGCTGCTTATAGTGATTAAAGAAATCATCATAATTTCTGGGGACGGTAAATACTGATTAAATTGTGCATTTAAATATTGAGAACCTATAACATACTGTAAAACAATATATTCATCATCTCGAGTAATGAAAATAAACTGTGTTTTACCACTTGTATCCATGAACCCCGTTTTAGCAAACATTAAAGCCTTTTCTTTTTCTTCTTCACTCATATTCGTATCTATGTATCCATAGTTTTTAGTTAATCGAAGAAATTTAGTTCCAGTAGGAAAATGTATATCTGATACATTTGGTGTTGCAGTTAGTATCGGTACTAAAGCTTTCGTTTGCCGTTCGTTATTATCTGCAAGTGTTACAAGCCCTATACTGGAAGCAAACATCATACAGGCAAAAGGGACGACAATGGACAAGCATAGTCCGCCAAGTAGACAAACAAGAAATTTATAAAAAGTTCTTGTAAGTGATGTTTTCATTTTTATTCCCATCTATAACCTATCCCCCAAACTGTTACGATTGGCTGAACACCCGTTTTCTCAAACTTTGACCTTATATTTTTTATATGTGTCGAGATTGTAGAACTATCGCTTTCTCCATAAATGGAAAATGTAGCTTCGTATATTTGTTCCTTTGAAAAAACCTGTCCTTTGTTACTAGCAAGATACTCACAAATCAGATATTCACTTTTCGTTAAAGGCACTGGTATATTATCTACCCGTAATTCTTTTGCAGATAAATCAATTTTTATCCGGTCAAATGTAAGAGCTATATGTCGTTCTCGGTGTTCGCGGCGTAAGTGGGCATTTACTCTTGCCCGTAATTCTGTAATACGGAATGGTTTTGTCAAATAGTCATCTGCTCCTAATCCAAGACCGAATGTAATATCATTTTCCATTGTCTTAGCAGTCAGAAAGAGGATAGGACAGTCCACTAATGAACGGATTTTATCACAATAAGAAAACCCGTCTATATCCGGCATCATAATGTCCAGTATAATCAAGTCATATCTGTTCAGTTTATCAAGAGGAACCTGTGCGGCGGACGTATAGACTGTAACTAAATGTCCGTCCTTTTGCAGTCCATTTTTCACAAGTTCTAAAATAGGTCGTTCATCATCAATCATAAGGATTGTTGCCATAGTATCGCCTCCTAGCTTTTTTAGTATATCATAACCCATAAAGGCAGAAAAACAAAAATCGGTCATTGACGCTTTGCAATATAGTAGCGGTCATTTATCTGTACTGCAACGGCTTCGGTCTTTTCTGTACCATGAATTTCATAAATATCTTTGTAAATCCATTGTTCCCGATGTTGTCCGGCGTTTTCCCCATACCAGTCAATTTTTCTTAGTTCCTCCTTTGACAAAGGAATTTTTGTTTCTGCATTAAATATGACATTTTCCGCAAGAATACCAATGTAACTTCCCAATTCATTATTTGATACAGTATCAGAAGTTACTTGATAAATCGTCCCATCACAAAGAAGCTGCGTTGCATTTTGAGGATTGATTTCAAACTTGCCACTCATAGATTGCTCTATATCCTTAAAGTCAAAAACTGTATCTGTGCCTTTGATATTTTTATCTATAACAGCTTTGTGATACCCTCCATTTATATCTACAATCAGATAGTCGTCAGCGTTAGGAGCTGCATACACATTTAAGAATGGAATAATATAGGCGTCATTAGGGGCTTTATCCACTAAATCTGCTAAATCTGCCAACGTCTGAAAGGTAGCAGTTTTGAGATTTTCTTGAAGTAATATTTTTCCTGATTCGTCTACAGCCGCAAGTTGTCGGATATACCCAATCCATTCCCCGAGTCCACTATTAGAGACAGTATCCGCTAAAATCGTGTAGTCATTTCCCTTATAGGAAAATTGCGTCACATTTTCCTTATTCAGATAGAATTGCTCTCTGGAATAGTCCCCGATTTTGTCCTGTAAAGAACAGCCTGCAAGAGATAAACATATAATAACAGCAAACAGCAATATCATCATTTTTTTACTCATTTTCTTTTGCTCCTTCCCATCTCTGAAACCACACTAAGCTTATGATAAACAACACTACTGTAAAAAACAGCATGAGTATAAAACCTAGTTGAAATTCGGGTAAGTTAGAATGAAACTGCCCCTCATTAACATATCTTAAAACACAATAATCCATAAATCGTACACCCCAGCCCCACGGCAGGAATTTCCAGATAAAATCTCCAAGTCCTGTAACTAGCAATGCAGATAATAAACTTCCTACAATACCTATGCCCATAGATACACTTTTGCCTAAACTGAAACCAACAGGTATGGAAATAAGATAAAGTGGTATTACAGACAATATCAACATAATAAGAGGTTTTATATAAAACGAAAATGGCATAACTGGATAGAGTACGGCAAACAAGAAAATACAAAGTATTGTTGCAAAGGTTGCTAAAACGATAAGATATACTAATTTTCCGATATATACCGCTATACGTGAACGGATCGTACCTAAGATTAACTGAAAATGACCTGCTCCATTTTCTAGTTCGACTATCATACCTACAACGATACCAATAACAAATGGAAAAATAATTGCTAACACCTCTAAAAAGGTCGTTACATTTGTCATCTCACTCCAACCGGATATATGAAAATATCCTGCAAAAACACCAGCTCCTATTAACGGAAAAAGCACATGGACTAAAAGTAATGGTGTATGTCTGCTTTTAAGCCATTCTGCTTGAAAACATCTGATAATACTAAACATTAAAGAACCTCCTGCTTTATAAAAGATTTTGCCGTTGACTTTGAAATTGTATATAGTAAAAGCAATGACAAGCAGATTGTCATAATAACCAACGGTAAAGGAGTTGATAAAGCACTTCCTGTTACTGATTCTCCATTCGGTAATATTCCTAATGTGGGAACCATAAGGCGAGTAACCCAGCTATAAGGACATATGAACCAAAAACTTGTATTTGCCCCTAATGTTCCCAACATAAAGCTCATTCCGACATTTAATATGAGAGTGGCAAATACACCCACTTTTTTTGTAAACCACAAGCATAATGGAATATTCCATATACTTGCCAGAATAATGCAAAGTGTTCCGAACAATGCCTGCATTGGGCTAATTGTCATAGGTATATCAAAAATGTGTTGAATGATAAAACCACCTGCAACATTGCATAACATCAAAATTGTATTTGCAAGTACAATGTATATTATACAAGTTATTATTTTTGCATACCATACTTTTTTTAAGTCAACAGGCAATGACAAAATTGCTCTAAATTTTAATTTGCCGTTATCTTTTTGAATTATCAAAATAGATAATAGCGTTAAACAACCAGGATATAAGAATACATACCACCAGTTATACGAATTTTGTTGATACCACATAGGAGTAAGTACATTCAGACATAAAGTTAGTATAGGAGCTAACCATACTAATTTTTTTGCGAATGTATTTTTATGTTTTAAATATTCAGAAGATATATAATTTTTCATTTTATCGTTCCTCCTGTGATTTCCTTACAACTTCTACAAACAGATTTTCTAAATTTTCATCTTTATTCATCTGTCCTTCATATCCTAAAATACCATTTGAAATGATACCAATATCATCAGCGATAAGCTGAACCTCTGATAGAATATGACTGGATAGAATAACAGTAATCCCTTTAGAGGGAAAAGAACGAATAAGAGAACGTAATTCTTGTATGCCGATAGGGTCTAATCCATTTGTCGGCTCATCTAAAATCAACAATTTGGGACTATTCAACAAAGCGATAGCTATTCCCAAACGTTGTTTCATTCCCATTGAAAATTGTCCAGCCTTTTTCCTTCCTGTATTTTGCAAATCTACCATTTTTAAAACTTTATCTATTCGGGTTTTAGGAATATTTAGTAATTTTGCACGGACTTCTAAATTTTCTACTGCGGAAAGATTTTCATAAAGTGGAGGAGTTTCAATCAAAGCTCCTATCTGTTCTAAATCTTTTCTGTTCCATTCATGTCCATTAAAAAGAACTTTACCGCTAGTAGGACGGAGCATACCCGTAATCATTTTCAAAGTGGTAGATTTTCCAGCACCATTTGGACCAAGTAGCCCATATATTGAATTTTCACGGACAGTTATAGATACATTATTCACTGCCTTTTGCTTTTTGAAATCTTTACATAGGTTATTTGTTTTTAAAATTGCTTTCATAATTGTTCATACCCTTTCCTTATTTTTTAGTTAAAGTATAAAAAGCAAAATTAAAGATTTTATGAAGATTTCAAAATATTATATTTTAATCTAGCCGTAGCGTGTAACTTGCAATAAATGCAAAATAAAGCTACGGCATTTTTTGATTTATCCTACAATCTTCCAGTTACTATCCTTATGTAACACAAGTTCATACTGCGATACCTGCATTGTTAAAAAAAGTTTTTATCTGATAATATTTTCATTAAGTAAAGGAGATGTCACAAAATGAAATTATTTATCGGTGATATTATTCAGAAACTAAGAAAAATAAAAGGTCTAACACAAGAACAAGTTGCAAATGCTCTTGGAATAACTACTTCTTCGGTGTCAAAATGGGAAACAAACAATACATATCCTGATATTTCATTACTAAGCCCTTTGGCAAGACTTTTAGGAACAGCTGTAGATAATGTGTTTAATTTCAAACAAAAATTATCAGAAGAAGAAATTGACACTCTTTTGAATAGAAGCAAATAACGCTTTGGTATGTCATATTGATCTTTCATTAGTAAAAATATATGAATTATTGAGGATCTTTTTACGATTTTTTTAGTATATTTATATTGTAAAAGGCAGGCACTTACTAATATTTTCATGTTTCTTCTTTTCTTTTATAAATGTTTTCCAAAACTTATTTGCTGATCCGCTCCGCAGGTAACAAATAAGAGCCAACAATCTATAAGTTACAATAACCTATAAATTATCGGCTCTGCGTCTTAGCGTCTGGCTCTTTAATAGTCGTTACATTTCCATGCTTTATATTGATTAAAGTTTCATGTGGTCTTATGTCAATATTTTGGACACAAAAAGTCAAACTTTTTTATGCTGCACTT
>UQFE01000035.1 GCA_900540255.1 uncultured Clostridium sp. | reverse complement strand
AAAATAAAAATTAATACAATATATTGTAGTATTTATTCTTAATGCGACATCCCCTATTTTATATAATTAATGTTTCACGTGAAACATTAATTATATAAATTTAACTTTATTTTTAATAAGTCTATCTTTAACTATTAACGGAAAATATATATAATATAAATATGGGAAGGGGGTGGAGTCCTTAAAGAGGACTTTTTATCAATGAAAAAAATTTGTATTTTTAATCAAAAAGGTGGAGTTGGAAAAACTACTACTAATATAAATTTATGTGCTTTTCTTGCTATGGAAGGATATAAAGTATTAACAATAGATATAGATCCACAGGGAAATACTACTAGTGGATTAGGCTTAGATAAGAGAAATTTAGAAGTTTCAATGTATGATGTTTTAACAAATAATGTTTCATTAGGACAAGTTATTATAAAGAGTGAATTAATTCCTAATTTATACATAGCCCCATCTACTATGGAATTAGCTGGTGCAGAAGTTGAAATTATAGGTATAAAAGATAGAGAAACTATACTTTTAAGAGAAATATCTAAAATAAAAGATCAATATGATTTTATATTTATAGACTGCCCACCATCATTAGGAGTTTTAACTATAAATGCGTTAACAGCTGTTGATTCTGTATTAATTCCTATTCAATGTGAATTTTATGCATTAGAAGGTGTTGGACAACTAATTAATACAATTCAATTAGTTAAAAAATCATTAAATAAGTCATTGGATATAGAAGGTGTATTAATGACTATGTATGATTATAGAACTAACTTAAGTAATGAAGTGTATGATGAGGCAAAAAAATTCTTTAATGATAAAGTATATGATGCAACTATTG
Organism: uncultured Clostridium sp.; assembly: GCA_900540255.1. Classification (GTDB taxonomy): domain Bacteria; phylum Bacillota; class Clostridia; order Clostridiales; family Clostridiaceae; genus Clostridium. The sequence goes on along the minus strand of UQFE01000035.1, from coordinate 22,177 downwards.
CAAGAAACATAAGGTTAGCAGAAGCACCAAGCTTTGGGTTACCAATAATGCTTTATGATGATAAATGTAAAGGTGCTATAGCATATAAGAAATTTGCTAAAGAATTTTTAAGTAAGCAATAGAAAGGGTGAAAATTATGAGTAAAAGGTTTGGATTAGGTAAAGGGCTAAATGCTCTTATACCTGAAGATACTGTAATTTTAGAACCTAAAAAAGGTAAAGATAAAAATGATGATAATGGATATTCTTTAATTGATATTAATTTAATTAAGAGTAATGAAAGTCAGCCAAGAAAATCATTTGATGATGAAAAAATTATGGAACTTGCTGAATCTATAAAGAGTAATGGAATTATTCAACCATTAATTTTAAGAAAAGATAAAGATGATTATATAATTGTTGCTGGAGAAAGAAGATGGAGAGCAGCAAAATATATAGGAATAAAAGAAATACCAGCTGTAATAATGGATTTAACAGAAAAACAAATACTAGAAATATCATTAATTGAAAATATTCAGAGGGAAGATTTAAATTCTATAGAAGAAGCTATAGCATATAAAAAGCTTATAACTGATTTTGATTTAACTCAGGAACAATTAAGTAAAAGAATAGGAAAATCACGTGTTGCAATAACTAATACTATGAGATTATTAAATCTAAGTGAGGATGTTCAACAATATATTATTGAAGGAGTTATTTCAGAAGGGCATGGAAGAGCGTTATTAGCTATTACAGATAGTAAACTTCAATGTGAATTAGCACAAAATGTTATTGATGATAAATTATCAGTAAGAGAATTAGAATTTTTAATAAGAAAACTAAAAACTAAATCAGAACCAAGCAAAAGTAAAGCCAAAAAGGAAACTAACCCATATTATAAGGAAGTTATAGAAAAGTTAGAAAATTACTTTGGTACTAAAGTTAATGTAACCAATAAAAATAATAAGGGGAAGATTGAAATTGAATACTACTCAGAGGAAGATTTACAAAGAATTCTAGAAATAATTAATTTATAAATGTTTCACGTGAAACATTTTGAAGGGAAGTAGCAAAGGATGAACAAAATAATAGAAATAATCAGTCAATATTCAATCTTTATAGTTATAGGATTAATAATAATAACTGTATTGTTATTAATAATGAATTTAATATTATTATCATCTGTAAATAAGCTTGAAAAGAAATATAGAAAGATGATGAGGGGAGTTAATAATAAAAACTTAGAGGAAGTTATTAATGATAATTTAGATAACATTGAAAAAGCACTTGAAAAATCAGAAATGGCAATGAATGAATGTAAGAATCTTTCTGAAGAAATGAAAGGGTGTGTAAATAAAATTGCTATAATGAGATATAAAGCTTTTGAGGATATTGGAAGTGATTTAAGTTTTTCAGTAGCAATATTAGATTCATTTAATGATGGTGTTATTATAACAGGAATATATTCTAGGCATGATAGCACAACTTATGCAAAGCCTATTGATAAGGGAATATCAAGATATGATTTATCAGAAGAAGAAATTCATGTATTAAATGAAGCAATAAATAGTAAAAATTAAAAAATGACATAGTTATAATAAAAAAATTTATTATGGCTATGTCATTTTATATTTAGATATTAATCATAAGATAATAAAGTATTATCTGAGATACATTTATTTATAAAATATTTAATTCCGTTAGATATACAATCAGCTAATGACATGACAACAAATAATCTAGTATTTTGAAGCATCATGAAATCTAAGCTTCCAGAAATATTAACAACGCCTTTTATATTCATTTCTCCTACTTCAGGTAAGTTTTTATTTAAAGCTAAACCAGGATGCAATGGTAAGTCTTCAATGAATATTTTGCCAATTTGCTGTACATCACCTAAGGATGCATCTATTCCAATGATAAATGGATTTTTAAAATTACATTTAATTTTATTTAATATTTCTACTAAATTAACTGAATGAATAGGATATTCTAATGAACCATAAATATAAATATTTTTTTGAGATAAATCCTTTAATTTATATCCAATTAATGGTCCTAAAGAATCTCCAGTTGCACGATCAGTACCTATACATAAAAATATTATAGGACGATTTTGAGATTTAATATCTTTTAATTTTATATATAAATAATCACCTAGTTCTGAATGAGAATTAGGTGATAATGAATCTAATGTAAAGCAATCATTCATATCAATACCCTCCTATTGAAAGTATCGACAATAATAATGGAACATATACATTATAATAATATTATTTATAAATATTATTTATTTTATTTAAACAATCTAAGGTATATTTAATTTCTTCAGTTGTATTAAAATAACCAACGCTTAATCTAACAGTACCATTTGGAAAAGTTCCTATTGTTTTATGAGCAAGTGGTGCACAATGTAATCCACTCCTATTACTAATATTAAATTCAGAATCTAAAATATAAGATAATTCACTTACATCAAGTTTTGAGTGAGTTATAGAAACACAAGATGTAGAAAGTGATCCATCTAAAGTACCAATAATATTATAATTTGGAATATTTAATAATTCAGAAATTAAATATGATCTTAAATAACTGTTATGTTCATAAATTGTATTTAAGCCTTCATTATTTATAAATTTAATTGCTTCATTAAGTCCTATAATTCCAGGAATATTTAGTGTTCCAGATTCAAATTTATCAGGTAAAAAATCAGGTTGAGTTAATGAATGAGATAAACTACCTGTACCACCTAAAATTGTAGGTGTACAAATTTCATTTAATTTATCATTAATTATAAAACCTCCAATACCTTGAGGACCTAAAAGGCTTTTATGGCCAGTAAAGGCTAATGCATCTAAGAAAAATTCCTCAAAATCTATATCAAGAACACCAGCACTTTGTGCACTATCTAATATAAAGAAAATGTTATTTTCTTTACATAGTTTACCTATATCTTTAATTGGTTGAATAGAGCCAGTTACATTTGATGCATGTGTGATTATTATTAGTTTGGTATTAGGTTTAATAAGGGATTTTATTGAATTTATATCAACTAATCCTTGAGAATTAGCTTGTGCAATATCTAATTTTATATTTAAATTTTGGGAAAGATTATATAGTGGACGAATTACTGCATTATGTTCCATTGATGAAGTTATTATATGATCTCCATCTTTAATAATTCCATTAATTAAAATGTTTAAAGATGATGTAATATTATTAGTGAAAATTACGTTTTCTGTCTTTTTAAAATTAAAAAAGTCACAAATTTCATTTCTAGTATCATATAAAATTCTATTAGCTTCTAATGATTTTTCATGGTTAGACCTTCCAGGATTGCCTCCATTATTAATTAAATAATTATATATTGAATCAGCTACAGCTTTAGGTTTAGGAAAAGATGTGCTTCCATTGTCTAAATAAACTTTCATATATTACTCCTTTAATTTTAATTGCAACAAATATATGTATTATAATAAATATGCTCACATATTATAATAAAATAAATAAATAAAATTGCAACAAAATCTAGGGAAAATATGTAAAAATATATTGATATATTAAATATTTATAAAAATAAAAAAAACGTTATAATATAATTAAATATACTAATATTAAGGAGGAAGATAAATGAATTACTATATAATAGTATTTAAAAATACACATGATGCTATGACTGCTGATAAAAAGTTAGCTATGAAAAATTACAAGTTTAGGATTATGCCAACTCCAACATTAATTACTCAAAGTTGTGGAATTTGTGTAAGAATTGAAAGTGATGATGAAATAAATTCAATAATTGAAAATAAAGAAATTGAATTTAAAAATATATATAAACGAAATGAAACAGAATATATATTAATTAAATAGAACAAAAGAGGTACAAAAATGTATGCATTTACAAATTGGATTTATTCAGGCAGGAAGTTGTTTGAATTTTTTGTTAAAAAAATAAATTTAGACTTAATAATACAAAAGGCTATAGTATTTATTTTTATAGCTGTTTTAATGTATTTTTCAATTAAAATAGGAAATAAATTAATTAATAAGTTTGTTGATAAGCAAGTACAAAGTAAAATGGCTTTTTCATTAGATCCGCAAAAGGCCATAACAATTGGTGGAGTACTTAAAAGTATATTAAAATATAGTGTATATATTATAGGAATAGCAACGATATTATATGATATATTAACTAAAATACCTGTAGCATTAGTTAGTGTTGGAGGCTTTGCAATTGGTATTGGAGCACAAAGTCTTGTTAAGGATATTATTAATGGTTTTTTTATTTTATTTGAAGATCAATATGGAATAGGTGATCATGTAACAATTGGAAAATTTCAAGGGATAGTTGAGAGTATTGGAATAAGAACAACTAATTTAAGAGATTTTACAGGAGACTTACATTTGATTCCAAATGGTTCTGTTTTAGAAGTAACTAATCATTCTAGAGGAAATATTAGATTTATAGTAGATGTTGAAATTGCATATGAAGAAAATATTGATGAAACTATAGAGTTAATTAAAAAAGTTAATAAGAAATTTCAAGAAAAACATGCAGATAAAATTAGGGGAGATATAAAGGTATTAGGAGTAAATTCTTTAAATTCTTCAGGGGTTACAATTAGAGTAATTGGAATGGCAGTGCCACTAAGTCAATGGGAAATGGAAAGGGAATTAAGAAAAGAAATAAAAATAGAATTAGATAATGTAGGAATAGAAATTCCATATCCAAAGACTAAAATAATAAAAAATGATTAATTTTAAATAATATAAAAATTTAAGTGAAAAAGAATTGCAACTTGTAACTAACAAAAGGGGGAAGTATTATGATTGAAACATTTGATTTAGGAGATATTGTTCAAATGAAAAAGCAGCATCCTTGTGGAAGTAAGGAATTTGAAGTAATTAGACTAGGTGCAGATATTAAAATAAAATGTGTGGGATGTGGGAGAATTGTCATGATACCACGATCAAAGTTCCAAAAAGATGCAAAAAAGGTCATTAAAACAAGTAATTAAAATAAAAATACTTGAAAAGTATAAAATAAAATGATAAAATTTTAAATTGTAATCCCTGCTACATTTAAATGTAGCCGTAAAGTCCAAAGGAGGTGAAAATGATGAGAAAGTACGAAACTATATTTATATTACACCCATCATTTGATGAAGAAGCTGTTAAAGCTAACATTGAAAAGTTCCAAGGTGTTATAGAAAACGGTGGAGGAAAAGTTGAAAATGTTGATTTCTGGGGTAAGAGAAAGCTTGCTTACGAAATAAACAAAGTTAACGAAGGTTACTATACTTTAATTAACTTCGAAGCTAATCCTGAATTACCAAAAGAATTAGACAGAGTTTTCAGAATTACTGATGGTGTTATAAGACACATAATCGTTAAAAACGAAGCGTAAGAGGTGTATTTGAATGAATAAAGTTATACTTATTGGTAGACTTACAAAAGATCCAGAATTAAGATATGCAGCTGGTAGCGGTACTGCAGTTTGTAGATTTACTGTTGCTATAAATAGACAATTTAAAAAAGATGAAACAGACTTTATAAATTGTGTAGCATTTGGAAAAACTGGAGAAACAATTACACAATACCTTACAAAGGGTAGACAAATAGCTGTTACTGGAAGTATAAGAACAGGTAGTTATGATGCTCAAGATGGAACAAAAAGATACACTACTGATGTAGCTGTTGAAAGTTTCGAGTTCATAGGTTCTGCTAATGACGGTGGTAGCAATTCATACTCAAGAAATTCTGATAATTCAACATGGGGTGCTCCAACAGAAGGTCCTGATATGGGATTTGGAGATATGACTCCAGTAGATGATGGTGATATGCCATTTTAATAAAGTCTAATTATTTTATAAGGAGGGAAACATCATGAGAGAAATGAAAAGATCTGGAAAAATGAGAAGATCTAAGAGAAAAGTATGTGCTTTCTGTGTAGATAAAGCTGAATCAATAGATTACAAAGATATCAACAGACTAAGAAAGTTTGTTACAGAAAGAGGTAAGATTCTTCCAAGAAGAATCTCTGGTACTTGCGCTAAGCATCAAAGACAATTAACTGATGCTATCAAGAGATCAAGAAACATAGCTTTATTACCATTCACAACTGAATAGTAATTAGTTTATTAGGGGATGTCGCATTAAGAATAAATACTACAATATATTGTGTTGATTTTTATTTTTTTAAACAATATATTGTGTATAAAATTTTTAGTGCGACAACCCCTTTTATTTTTATATTATAAAAAAATTACATAATTTGTAATAGGTTTGCCTATTTAGTTGCATTAATAATGAAAAATAATTAAAATATAAATACAAGGTATAAATAGGGGTGAGAGTTCAATGAAGAAAAAAGAAGAGCTAAATATTATGGCAAACATAAAAATTATAGAGGAACTTAAAGCAAATTTGTTGTGCATTATAGGCGAGTTTTTTTCATTATTAACAAGAGGAACAAATGTTGCAAAAGATTCTATATTAAATTGTATAGCAGGAGCTATTTTAATTTTATACGTTTTAGCACAAAAGTTAGGGTATAGCTGTAATGAAGTAGATGATGAATTGAGAAAAAAATTAAAATTAGGTATAGCTGAAGAGCATGAATATGAAAAAGAGGGAAGAAGTTTAACAAAGCTTCAAAATCATATTAAGGGGCGTTATTAATATAAAATTTAGGAGGCTTTTATGAAACAAAAGCTCAAAATTTACAGGTCTTTATTAATATTAATTGTAGTAATTATTTTTACAATAATACTGTATTATTTTCGATACTTTTATTTAGCAAGCACAATATTAATTGTATATCTAGCTTTTAAAGAATATTTGAATATTGAGAATGAAATACAAAATGAAAAGATGAATACTTTAACTGATGAAATTAAGGCAAATATAAATGATAATATTTCAAATATGTCATATCCAATAGCTTTAATTGATAATGAAGGAAATATATTGTGGGCTAATAAGAGATTAAAGGAAGAGCTAAATTTATTAGATTTACAGGAGCAAAATATACTTAGTATAGGAAGAAATCTTGATTTGCATAAACTATTAAAATGTGATAAAGATTTAGGTCAAAGAGTAAAGATAAAAGATACATTTTACAGTATATATGCTAATAATATAAGTGGTGAAAATATTAAATATAATGAAGCAAAGTATTTAGTATATTTTAATGAAGTAAGCAATTTAAGAGATTTATATTCAACAAGAGAGAGCATAATGTTAATAGAGGTAGATAATTTATCAGAGGCATTAGAAAGAACTGATGAAGCAAATAGACCTATGCTTGCAGCTGAAGTAGAAAAAGCAATTAATTCTTATAGTAAGAAATTAAAAGCTATGATTATTAAATATGAATATAATAAATATTGTTTATCAGTACAAGATAAATATATAAATGATGAAATTAATTGTAAGTTTAATATTTTAGATGAAATTTCTAATATAGATAGGGGAAATAAGTTAGAAGTTACTTTAAGTATTGGAATTGGTAGGGGTGGAGATAATCCACAAGAAAACTACAATAATGCTATGACTGCAAGAGAATTAGCATTAGGTAGGGGTGGAGATCAGGCAGTTATTAAAAATAATGAAAAAATAACTTTCTTTGGTGGAAATACTCGTGAATTAGAAAAAAGAACTAGAGTAAGAGCAAGAGTAATTGCACAGGCTTTAAGGGAATTGATATTTGAAAGCAGCAATATATTTATTATGGGACATAAAAATCCTGATATGGATTCATTGGGAGCATCTATAGGGCTATGGTCATCTATAAGGCAGTTGGGGAAAAATTGTAACATAATAATAGATAATGATATAACTGCAATTGATTATTATATGACAAAATTAAAAAAAGATGATAAATATGATAATTTATTTATATCTAGTGAGGAAGCTGAAAAAAATATTAATGATAAAACTTTATTAATTATAGTAGATGTGCATAATAAAGGGTATGTAAATAATTTAGATATTGTGGAAAGAATTAATAGAAAGATAATAATAGATCATCATAGAAGAAGTCCAGATATAATAGAGGGAGCATTATTAAATTATATTGAAGTATATGCATCATCAACTTCAGAAATGGTAACAGAATTAATTCAATATATGCTACAAAAACCAAGAATACCTAAAATAATAGCAGAAGGACTTTTAGGTGGAATTTTTATGGACACAAAGGGATTTCAATTTAAGTCTGGTGTTAGAACTTTTGATGCAGCAGCATTCTTAAGATCATTAGGTGCAGACACAATAGAAGTAAAAAAAATGTTTACTGATAGTTTAGATGATTATTTATTTATATCAGATACTATAAGAAATGCAGAAGTTCATGAAAATTTAGCAATTGCAGTTTGTCCAAGTGATGTTAACAATACTGTAATAGTAGCAAGAGCTGCAGATGAGTTGTTAGGTATATCAGGAATAGATGTATGTTTTGTTTTATGCAATATAAATGATTCTATTATTATTAGTGGAAGATCTACTGGGGAAGTTAATGTTCAAGTTATATTAGAAGAACTTGGTGGAGGCGGCCATATGAATATGGCTGGAGCTAAGTTAGAATGTACAATAGATGAGGCTGTTAACTTATTAAAGGAAGCAATTAATAAGCATTTAGAAATTAAAGAATAAAAACGTTAAAGGACAGGTGTTATAATATGAAGGTAATTTTATTACAAGATGTTAAAAAGATGGGAAAGAAAGGTGATGTCATAGAAGCATCAGATGGATATGCAAGAAACTATTTATTTCCTAGAAAATTAGCAGAAGAAGCTACAGCAAATGCGTTACATGTAGTAAATGCAAAAAAAGAAAATGAAAGAAAGAAAAAACTTGCTGAATTAGAAGCAGCTCAAAAATTAGCAGCTGAATTAAAAGGTAAGGAAGTAACTATAAATGCTAAAGCTGGAGATAGCGGAAGATTATTTGGAGCAATAACTAATAAGGATGTAGCAGAAGCAATTAATAGTGAATTTAATTTATCAATAGATAAAAAGAAAGTTGTTGTAAATACTATAAAGGTTGCTGGAACATATGAAGTAGAGGTTAAGTTATATCCAGAGGTATCTACAAAAATGAAAGTTAATATTGTTTCTAAACAATAAGGAGGACTAACATTGGATTTATATAACAAAGGAGCCAAATTAGAAGATATATTACAAGAAAATTTGCCAATAGAAGCAAAGGTTAATGTATTATTTGATGTTCTTAAAAATGTTTTAGATGAAGGGGCTATTAGAGCTAGGACTATAAGATTTAAGCTTCAAAAGTATGTAAACTCATCAAATATAAATGAGCGTATATATGCATTAGATGTTATAGCATCAGATGGAAATGGAGCTAAGGTTGTGCCAGCTGATGATGAATTAGAAAAGGCATTAGAAGATGTTCTTTATTGGATATCAGAAAATATAGCTAAAAAATATGTTCAAAATAAAATAGAGGCTGATGTTGAAAAGGCACTAGTAGAAAGACAAGATAAGTTCATGGATGAGCTTAGAGTTTCTATAATAAAAAAGCAAAAAGGAAAAGAAAATACTAAAACTACAGCAAAGTTAGAAAGATTAGAAAAGTTAGATGCTAAGCATATTAATAAAAATGTAATGTCACTTTTAAGACCTGAAAACTTTAATGAGATAGTTGGTCAAGAAAGAGCTATAAGATCATTAATGTCAAAAATGTATTCACCATATCCACAGCACATAATTCTTTATGGGCCACCAGGGGTTGGTAAAACTTCAGCTGCAAGACTTGCTTTAGAAGCTGCTAAAAAATTGAAATTTACACCTTTTGATGAGGATTCAAGGTTTGTTGAAGTTGATGGAACTACATTAAGATGGGATCCAAGAGAAATAACAAATCCTTTATTAGGTTCTGTACATGATCCTATTTATCAAGGAAGTAAGAGAGATTTAGCAGAAGTAGGTATTCCTGAACCAAAGACTGGATTAGTTACTGAAGCTCATGGGGGTGTATTATTCATTGATGAAATTGGTGAATTGGATGATATACTTCAAAATAAGTTATTAAAGGTTTTAGAAGATAAAAGAGTTGAATTTTCATCATCTTATTATGATCCAGATGATGAAAATATACCAGAATATATAAGATATTTATTTGAAAAAGGTGCACCTGCTGACTTTGTATTAATAGGTGCAACTACAAAAGATCCAAGTCAAATAAATCCAGCTTTAAGATCAAGATGTACAGAAGTTTATTTTGAACCATTGTCATCTAATGATATTAAGGGGATAGTAGACAATGCTTCAGAAAAGTTACATGTGGGACTAGAAGATGGTGTTGGAGAATTAATAAGTCAATACACTATTGAAGGTAGAAAAGCAGTAAATATATTAGCTGATGCATATGGATATTCATTATTTAATAAAGATGGTGATGAAACAAATAATGAAATAACTTTAAAAGATGTTGAAGAAGTTATTTCTATAGGAAGATATTTACCATTTGAAAGAATTGATAGCTTAGATAAATATGAAGTAGGTCATGTATATGGATTAGGAGTAAGTGGATTCTTAGGCTCTACAATAGAAATTGAATCTACTGTATTTAAGGCTAAAAAGAAAGGTCATGGAACTATAAAATTTAATGATACAGCTGGATCTATGGCAAAGGATTCTGTATTTAATGCTGCATCTGTAATAAGAAAAATTACAGATATAGATATTAACGATTATGACATACATGTAAATGTAATTGGTGGTGGTAAAATTGATGGACCATCAGCAGGAGCAGCAATAACTATTTGTATAATAAGTGCTCTTACTGAAAGACCAATTCGTCAAGATGTTGCTATAACAGGGGAAATTTCTTTAAGAGGAAATATAAAACCTGTTGGTGGCATATTTGAAAAGATATATGGTGCTAGAAGAAAGGGAATTAAGCTTGTTGCTATCCCTAAAGATAATGAAAAAGAAGTCCCTCTAGGACTTGAAGATATAGAAGTTAAATCTATAAGTCATATAGAGGAACTTATGGAGATAGTATTTGAGAAGTAATGTAGATTAAGCTTCCTTTAATAGGAAGCTTAATTTTATTATGTGAAGAAATATATTTATTATTCAAATTGATAGGTAAATTAAGTTTTTGTATAATATGCTTATGAGAAATAAAATTGATTATGTTTATTTGATTATAAATTTGGAGGTGGGTTGCTTATGGAATCACCTATGATGAGAAGTTTACCGCAAAGCATTGAGGCAGAACAATCTGTTATAGGAGCAATGATAATAGATAAAAGTGCTATTGCTCAGGTTTTTGAAAAACTTAATGAAGATGATTTTTATAGAGATGGTCATAAGGTTATATATAAGGCTATCAGGGAAATGTATGCTAAAGATATGGCTGTAGATTTAGTTACTATATTAGAATATTTAAAAACTACTGATATGTTAGATAAAGCTGGTGGAGTTACTTATATATCAGAGTTAAGCTCATCTGTACCAACAACAGCTAACTTAAGTTCTTACATAAAAATAGTAGAAGAAAAGTCTACTTTAAGAAAGTTAATAAAAGCATCTACATCAATTATAGAAGAAAGCTATAATAGTGGTGGAGATGTAGAAAAGGTAATAGATTTAGCACAAAAAAAGGTTTTTGATATAGCTGAAAAGAGGGATTCTAAGGAATATGAAGCTCTTTCTGATGTTCTTGAAAGAGGATTTTTAGAAATCGAAAGATTATTCAATAATAGAGGAGCCATAACAGGGGTTGGATCAGGAATAAAGGACTTAGATGCTAAAACATCTGGATTTCAAAAAGGTGATATGGTATTAATTGCAGCAAGGCCTTCTATGGGTAAAACAACCTTTTCTTTAAATATTGCAGAAAATGCAGCATTAAAAGAAGGAAAAAGTGTAGTTATATTTTCACTAGAAATGTCTAAGGAGCAATTGGCTTATAAATTATTATGTTCGCAAGCAAATGTTGATATGTTAAAACTTAGAACAGGTAACTTAGAAGATGATGATTGGGAAAGAATAGCAAGAGCAACAGGCCCTTTAGCTAATGCTAAGATATATATTGATGATACTGCTGGTATAAGTGTTATGGATATGAGATCTAAGTGTAGAAAAATAAAAATGGAGCATGGAATTGATATGATTCTTATTGATTACTTGCAACTTATGTCTGGTAGTGCAGGAAGTGATAATAGACAACAAGAAGTATCTGAAATTTCAAGATCTATTAAAGCATTAGCAAAGGAAATGGAATGTCCTGTAATAGCATTATCACAGTTATCACGTGCACCAGAGCAAAGAGCAGACCATAGACCAATGTTATCTGATTTAAGAGAATCTGGATCAATAGAGCAAGATGCCGATGTTGTTATGTTTTTATATAGAGATGAATATTATAATAAAGAAACAGAAGAAAAAGGTATTGGTGAATGTATCATAGCAAAACAAAGAAACGGCCCAGTTGGTACTGTTAAAATGGCATGGATTGGAGCACATTCTAAGTTTGCAGACTTAGAACTGGTACATAAAGAATAGAACTTAGTTAGTTAAGAGTGACAAGTGACAAGTTTCAAGTTAAGGAAAAAATTCAGCTTATGCTGAATTTTTGAAAGTATAAATATAAGAAACTACGCTAAGTAGTTTCAACAGAAAATTTGCCACTTGCCACTTGTCACTTGCCACTAATAAAACTACTAACTAGTCTAAGGAGGGTGTTTTATGAATAAAAGAATTGGATTTATTGGATGTGGAAACATGGGAAAGGCCATGTTGGGATCATTAGTTAAGTCAAAAGATATAAATAATGAAGATATTATGGTTTCTACAAAAAGTAATACTTCTGCTCAGAATATAATTAAAGAATTTAATGTAAAGGCAACAACTATTAATAGTGAGGTTGCTAAAAATTCAGATATAATATTTTTAGCTGTAAAGCCATTTTTCTTTAAGGAAGTTATAGAAGAAATAAAAGATGTAGTTAAAGAAGATGTTATTATTATTTCAATAGCAGCAGGCGTTACAATAGAGCAAATAGAAGAATGGTTTGGTAAGAAAATTAAGTTAGTTAGAACAATGCCAAATACACCAGCATTAGTTGGAGAAGGAATGTCTGCTATTTGTCCTAATAATAATGTATCTGAAGAAGAATTAAATTATATAGGTAAGTTATATAATTTATTTGGAAAGTATGAAGTGATTGCAGAAAAAGATTTTCATGCATTTATAGCATTATGTGGATCCTCACCAGCTTATGTATTTATGTTTATTGAAGCAATGGCTGATGCAGGAGTTAAGTTAGGATTACCTAGAGCAAAAGCATATAAACTAGCAGAACAATCTATATTAGGTTCAGCAAAGTTAGCATTAGAAACAGGAAAACATCCTGGAGTTCTTAAAGATGAAGTTTGTTCACCAGGGGGAACTACTATTGAAGCTGTAATAGATCTTGAGAAAAATGGATTTAGAAATACTGTTATAAGTGCTATTGAAAAATGTGCAAATAAGTCTAAAAACATTTAATGAATTTATGATTTAAATAATTTATTGTGGAAATGTATTATTCAAACATATATAATAATAAAGAATGAATAAATTATTGTTATGGTGAAATAATTAAAAATATAAAATTCTAAGAAAAGAGTAGTACTTATTCAAGTATATTTTACAGCGAGTGAGGGAGGGTGTAAGCCTTGCAAAATATAGAATAAGGAATAGGACCTTGGAGAAGCTGCTTGAGTATAATATTTATATAAGGGTAAGCCGTTAACTGCGTTAAAGTTTTAAGTGAACTAAAATTTTTAGTTAAATTGAGTGGTACCGCGGAAATATTCCGTCTCTTTGAATGAAAAGAGGCGGTTTTTTTATATGTTTAAAATAAGAGGAGGTAAAGTTATGAAAATATTTATTGAAAAAATAAATGATGTAGTAAAAAGTGCTTTTGAAGAACTTGGATATGATAAAGAAACAGGAAAGGTAAATGTATCTAATAGACCTGATTTATGTCAATATCAATGTAATGGAGCTTTAGCAAATGCTAAAAAGCATAAAAAAGCACCAATGGTAATAGCACAAGAGGTTGTTGAAAAATTAAAGGATAATGGAATGTTTGCAAAGCTAGAAGCTGTTGCTCCTGGGTTTATTAACATGAATATTAATGATGAATTTTTAGTAAATTACGTTAATGAAATGAATAAAGATGAACAGTTTGGTGTCTCAAAAACAACAGAAATTAAAAAAATAGTTGTTGATTATGGTGGAGCTAATGTTGCTAAGCCTTTACATATAGGGCATTTAAGATCTGCAATAATAGGAGAAAGTATAAAGAGAATTGCAAAATTCTTAGGTCATGATGTTATTGGAGATGTTCATTTAGGAGATTGGGGTCTTCAAATGGGAATGGTAATATCAGAAGTTGAGAGAAGAAATCCTTCTTTACCATACTTTGATGAAAACTTTACTGGAGAATATCCAGAAGAAGCACCATTTACAATAGATGAACTTGAAGAAATATATCCATATGCAAGTAAATTAGCTAAAAGTGATGAAAAGGTAATGGAAGCTGCAAAGCAAGCTACAGTTGAACTTCAACAAGGAAGAAGAGGCTATTTTGCTTTGTGGAAACATATATTAAATGTTTCTGTTGCTGACTTAAAGAAAAATTATGGAGCGTTAGATGTTAATTTTGAATTATGGAATGGCGAAAGTGATGCACAAAAATTAATTCCATCAATGATAGAAGAGTTAAAAGAAAAAGGATTTGCAAAAGAAAGTGAAGGAGCTTTAGTATTTGATGTAAGTGAAGAAACTGACAAGAGTCCAGTTCCACCACTATTATTATTAAAATCTGATGGAGCAGCTTTATATGGAACTACTGATTTAGCTACAGTTGTAGAAAGAGTTAGAGATATGAAAGCTGATGAAATAATATATCTTGCAGATAAGAGACAAGGACTTCATTATGAGCAATTCTTTAGAGCTGCTAAAAAATCAGGAATAGCACATGAAGATACTATTTTAGATTTCATTGGTTTTGGTACAATGAATGGAAAAGATGGTAAGCCATTTAAGACTCGTGAAGGTGGAGTAATGAGACTTGCAGACTTAATAAGTATGATTAAGGAAGCTGGTAAAGAAAAGCTTAAAGATAATAAGAATATAGCAGAAGAAGATGTTGAAGAAATATCTTCAAAAGTTGGATTAGCGGCATTAAAATATGGTGATTTATCAAATCAAGCAGCTAAGGATTATGTGTTTGATATAGATAGATTTGCTTCATTTGAAGGAAATACTGGTCCATATATCTTATATACAATTGTAAGAATTAAGTCTATATTAAATAAGGCAGAGGAATTTAAAGCTCAAAATATTATATCAGTGCCTAAAAGTGAATCTGAAAGAGGGTTAATGCTTCAATTAGCTAAATTTAATGAAGTTATAGAATTAAGCTTTAGAGATAGAGCTCCACATAAAATATGTGAATTCCTTTATGAGTTATCTAATAACTTTAATAAGTTCTATAATGATACAAGAATATTATCAGAAGAAGATGAGGCTAAAAAATCATCTTGGTTAAGCTTAATAAATCTTGTTAAAAATGTTTTAGAACAAGGTTTAGATTTATTAGGTATGGAAAGTGTAGAGAGAATGTAATTATCCTAATTAAGACTAAAAAAATTATATTTATAGTATAAGTCAATTTAAATAGTTTAAAAGAAAAAATGGAGAAAGTGACGCATAAATTATTTGTGCGACATCTTTTCCATTTTTTGTTATTTAAATAAAACTTTAATTATTTAAATTGTTGCAACTCCACTTTTTATAGCAGCATCTTTAACAGCTTGGGCAACTCTTTTTTGAACATCTAAATTAAATGCTTTAGGAATAATATAGTTTGGATTAAGTTCTTCATCAGAAACAGAATCGGCAATGGCATGAGCAGCTGCAATTTTCATTTCTTCATTAATCTCAGTAGCTCTAACATCTAAGGCACCCCTAAATATTCCTGGGAATGCTAAAACATTGTTTATTTGATTAGGAAAATCAGAGCGACCTGTACCAATTACTTTTGCTCCAGCATTCTTAGCATCATCAGGAAAAATTTCTGGTGTTGGATTAGCCATAGCAAATAATATTGAATCAGAATTCATTGAAGTAACCATTTCTTTTGATACTATGTTAGGAGCGGAAACCCCTATAAACACATCAGCATTTTTAATAACATCACATAATAACCCAGATTCATTATTTGGATTTGTAATATTAGAAAGTTCAGTAAAATAAGGATTACTATAAGTAGAATTTCTATTTAAAGCACCAGCTCTATCACAAACAATTATATTTTTAGCACCATAAGATAATAAAAGCTTAGTTATTGCAGTACCTGCAGAGCCAGCACCATTAACGATAATCTTTAAATCTTCTACTTTTTTATTAACTATTTTTAATGCATTCATTAAACCAGATAAAACTATAATTGCAGTTCCATGTTGGTCGTCATGAAAAACAGGTATATTTAATCGTTCTTTTAATTTCTTTTCAATTTCAAAGCATCTAGGGGCAGAGATGTCTTCTAAATTTATTCCACCTAAAGTAGGAGCAATTCTAACTACAGTTTCAACTATTTCATTTACATCTTTAGTATCAAGAACTATAGGAAATGCATCTACATCAGCAAATTCTTTAAATAATATAGATTTTCCCTCCATAACAGGTAATGAAGCTAATGGACCAATATCACCAAGACCTAAAACAGCAGTACCATCAGAAATAACAGCAACTGTATTCCATTTTCTTGTATAAAGATAAGCAGTTGATGGATCTTTATGTATTTCTCTGCATGGTTCAGCAACACCAGGTGTGTAGGCAAGGGATAAATCTTTTTCATTTGTAATTTTAACTCTAGAAGATACTTCTAGTTTTCCTCTTAATTGTTTATGAAATTGTAATGATTCTTCATATATATTCATAGTAAAACTCCTTTTTGAAATAAGTTTATAATATAATTATACGAATTATAGTTTTATAAAGCAAAAAAATATTCGTAAAAATTATTGAAATTTTACAATTACTTTGATACCATGTTATATGGGATTATCAAAGTAAATATAATCTATTCAATTATGTATTAAAGGGAGGCAATGTATAAATGTCAGCATTTATTGTTTTAGGAGCTCAATGGGGAGATGAAGGTAAGGGGAAAATGACAGACTACCTAGCTGAAGAGGCAAATGTAGTTGTTAGATATCAAGGTGGTAACAATGCAGGTCATACAGTAGAGGTTGGAGAAAAGCAATATAAACTTCACTTAATACCATCAGGTATATTACACGATGAAAAACTTAATGTAATAGGGAATGGTGTAGTTGTAGATCCAAAGGCCTTCTTTACAGAAATTGATTATTTAAAGGAAGAAGGAGTTAAAGTAACTCCAGAAAAATTAATAGTTAGTGATAGAGCACATGTTATTATGCCATATCATAAAGTTTTAGATAAATTAAAAGAAAAAGCTAGAGGAAAAAATGATATTGGAACTACTGGTAAAGGTATTGGACCTTGTTATACAGATAAGTTTGAAAGATGTGGTATAAGAGTTTGTGATCTTATAGATAAAGAGGTATTTAAAGAAAAGCTTAAGGACAATATAGAAATGAAAAATAAATATATTGTTAATGTTCTTGGAGGAGAACCTTTAAGTTTTGAGGAAATATATGAAGAGTATTCTAATTATGGAGAAGAATTAAAGCCTTTTGTAAAAGATACATCAGTAAGAGTCTATAATGAAATTAAAGAAGATAAAACTGTGTTATTTGAAGGTGCACAAGGAATGTTATTAGACATAGATTATGGTACATATCCATATGTAACTTCATCAAATACAACAGCAGGGGGAGTAGCTAATGGTGTTGGTATAGGACCAAACATGATTACTAATGCTGTAGGTATAGCAAAGGCTTATACAACAAGAGTTGGTAAGGGGCCTTTCCCAACAGAGTTAGAAGATGAAACTGGTGAATGGATAAGAGAAAAAGGTCATGAATATGGAGTAACTACAGGAAGATCAAGAAGATGTGGATGGCTTGATATAGTTATTTTAAAGACTTCTGTAAGAGTAAGTGGATTAACTTCATTAGCGGTGACAAAGATAGATACATTAGCAGGATTAGAAAAGGTTAAGATGTGCGTAGGATATAAGTTTAATGATGAAATTATTGATTATTTCCCAGCAAGCTTAGAAGATTTAGCTAAATGTGAACCAATATATGAAGAATTTGATGGATGGGATGAAAGTGTAGCAAATGCAAGAAGCTATGAAGAATTACATCCAAATGCAAGAAAATACTTAGAAAGAATAGAAGAATTAACAGACACTAGAATTTCAATAGTGTCAGTTGGTCCAAGAAGAGATCAAACAATGAGAGTAAAACCATTATAATAAATTAAGACAAATAAGCTGTAATGCTATTAAATACATTATAGCTTATTTTTATTTTGAATAATATTCATTATCTATGAGCAAAATATTAATAAGTAAAAGTATAAATATAAGAGGTGAATATTATGATTGATAAATATACTACTTTAAGTGATATAATGTGTGAAAATCCAATAGCAGCAGATATATTAATGAGTTACGGAATTCCTACATATGCTATTACAGAAAATCAATTTTCTACTTTATCAGATGTTGCTACAAAGTATGGAGTGGATATTAATTCAATAGTTAATCAAATTAATAGTGGTTTAACTGGCTTATATTAAAATATTTAATTTGAAAGAAAAATATATTTTAGATAAAATATATTTAATGGATATTTAAGTAAAGATAATAGGTTTTATTATGCTAAATAAAGATATGACAATAGTGAAATAATTAAACTAAATTTAAACAAGGCTAAAATTTTAATGTGTTTTGGAATAGGATGTTTTAGATGTTCGTAAGTTCAGAGAGAAACAATAGAAGAAGCTACTTATGTTAATAAAATAAATTTAGAGTAATTATTAGAAGCATTAAATAAATAGTAATAATATGAGGAGATGTCGCATTAAGAATAAATACTACAATATATTGTGTGTAAAATTTTTAGTGCGACAGCCCCTCTTTTTAAATATATTTTATTATTAATAAGGGGTGTTATAAATGGGATTAAGGACAGAAAAGGAATATGAAATCCATTATTATGAAGTTAATTATAGATTGGATTGTAAGATGTCATCAATAATTAATTATTTTTGTGATATAGGAACTATTCAATCAAATGATTTAGGTGTTGGAATTGATTATTTAACTGAAAGAAGACTTGCATGGGTATTTTATAAATATGATATAAAAGTAAAGAGATATCCTAAGTTTGGAGAAAAAATAAAGGTAGTTACTAGTGCAAGTAGCTTTAAGAAGTTTTATGCATCAAGGTTATATGAAATATATGACGAAAATAATGAAAGGATAGTAGAGGGAGAAGGAATATTATTATTAATTAATATAGATAAGAGAAGAGCTATAAGGATACCAGAAGACCAATATGAAGCTTATAATGTAGATAAAAATGAAAAATCAGATTTAAAAATAGAAAGATTAGAAAGAATGGAAAAGGCAGATAATGAAAATATATTTAAGGTTAGATATGGCGATATAGATTCTAATATGCACGTAAATAATGTTAGATATGTTGAGTGGGCAGTTGAATCACTTCCATTAGAAACTGTATTAAATTATGAATTGAAAGAATTAAATGTAGTTTTTGAAAAAGAATGCAAGTATGGAGTTGAAATAATAGCATCATATGAAGTAAGGGAATATAATGATGAATTAATAATATTGCATAAGATAGAAAATAATGAAGGTACAGAGCTTTCTATTTTAAAGAGTAAATGGAGTAAAGTAAGAAACTACACTGTATAAATATTAAGACTGCTTACAAAGTTACAGCAGTCTTAAATATTTATATAGCAGTTTAGTTTTTTTGTGCAATTGATTGGGCAACAGCATATCCAGAACTCCAAGCCCATTGTAAGTTAAATCCTCCACAATCACCATGTACATCTAATATTTCTCCACAAAAATATAAATTAGGAACTATATTAGATTCTAATGTAGTAGGGTTAATTTCTTTTGTATTTACGCCACCAACAGTAACTTGTGCTTGATTAAAGTCATTAGTACCTGTACATGTAAATTTCCAAGATTTTAAGGTGCTAATTAATTTTTTCTTTTCATGCCAAGAAAGTTCATAACAAGGCATTTGAAGATTATCAATTCCAGATTCCTTAAGAAGTATAGGTATTAGTTTTTTATTAACTACACCAATTAATGCATTTATTATTGGTCTATGACTAAGTAAAGCAAAGTGACATTCTATAAAATCCTCTAATTCTTCAAGAGTATAATTTGGCATTAAATCAACAATAATTTCTGTTTTATTTTTCTTAAAGGTACTTTCAGAAGCTAAGGCTGATATTTGAAGTATAGGAGGGCCTGATATTCCATAGTCAGTAAATAATATTTCTCCAAATTCTTTTTTTATAGCTTTATCATCACATAAAAGAGTGACATATCCATCAAATTTTACCCCAGATAATGCTTTTAAATGATTATAATCTAATTTTAATTGAACTATTCCAGGAAGCAAATCAGTTATTGAATGACCCAGCGATTTTGTTAATTTATATCCACTTCCATCTGAACCTGTCTTTGGGGCAGATTTTCCTCCACAAGCTAAAATAATTTTATTAGCTGTGAATAAATTAAACTCCTCATTAGTTGTGGATAATTTAAATTCTTTACCCCTGTGGATATCTTTTACTTTGCAGTTTGTGTATAAAGATATATTTCTATCTTCTAAAGCCATTTTTAAAATATCAACAACTGATGAAGCTTGTAATGATTGTGGATAAAGTTTGCCATTTGGAAGAGATACAATTGGAAGTCCTAAAGATAAAAAAAAGTTTTTTGTATCTTCAAGAGAAAATTTTTCTAATGCTGAAAATTTAAAGTCTGAATTAGAACTATGATAATTAATAAATGGAGGTTTAATACAATTATTAGATATATTACATCTACCATTACCAGTAGTTAAAATCTTTTTACCAATTCTATCACTTCCTTCAACTATAGCAACATCCATTCCAAAGTCTTTTGCAGTAATAGCAGCAACTAAGCCAGAAGCTCCACCACCAACAATTATTAAATCATGATGCAAATAAAACAACCCCTTTCTGTTAGTTAGTAGTTAGAAGTTAGTAGTTATGTATCAAATGTAATTTATCATTTTGTTTTATATGTATTAAAACAAGAATTAAGTTATAAATTGAATTTAAAATACTAGCTAAAACTACTAATTACTAAATATGATAATGTTTTGACTTATGTTCTGCAATAATAATTATGTAATTATAAAATAATAAATTTAAAAAATTAAGGAATACTAAATTTAGAGGTGAAATTTAATGATTGTTAAGATAGTTAATACTGAGTGTGAAGATTATAATAAAGAATTTAAATTAAGAAGAATGAATTATGATCAAGTAGTAGTTAATTATCCAGATAGTAAAGGAATAAGAGTATTTAATAAGGATTCAGTTGAATTTATTACTGAAATTGAAATAGATGAATTTTTAGTTAAATATAATGATTTTTTAAAAATTAAATTAAATAGGGGAATTTCAGTTGCGTTATATAAGGCAATTTTAGATACTATAGAAAATGAATATAATATTGAATTTAAAAGTCTTAACTTATTAAAAGATAAATATGCAGTAAATAAAAGGGGAGTATGGGAAAAAGAAATTTTATGTGTTATTAATGAAATTATACCTATAAAAATAAATGCAAGTGGACAAAATTTTAAAAAAAGTGGATTTAATATAAAAGTTGAAGAAGTAAATAAAGAAGAATTTTTTGAAATTTGTTCTTTTGAAATAAAAAAAATAAATAAAGAAATTAAAGAAAAAGAAGATATTTTAGCGAGATATGGTATGGCAATTGAAAAAATTAAAAATCCTGAAAATGTGGTAACCATGCTGATTTAGAAGTTTTTAATATTACATAATAAAAAATATATAAAAAAAATTTAAAAAAAGTGTTGACACTATATATAATTTTAGGTATTATAGGTAATGTGCTCGGGAGAGCGTAGGAAAAATAAAAAACTAGGCCCCTTGGTCAAGCGGTCAAGACACCACCCTTTCACGGTGGTAACAGGG
>UQFE01000034.1 GCA_900540255.1 uncultured Clostridium sp. | reverse complement strand
TAAAAGACCTAAAAAATTGTCTTAAAAAAATTTTTTAGGTCTTTTATTCCGAAAGACACTTTTTCAGTGCCCTCAGATTTTCTATTGCTCTTTTTTATATATAATTTATAAAGTTTTAATTTTCCTATAATTTATAATAGTTGTACAAAAATTAAAATTTATGGTAAAAAATAAAAAGTTTCAAGCGGATGTATGGGAAAAATATAATATATACAATTAAATAAAAAGTATACACAAATATGAAAAAAATCAAAAAAAATATATAAAAATGTTGAATATTATGTTATAATACATAAGTGAAAAATAGGATAAAAAATTTAAGGATGGAGAGGACAAATGAAAAAATTTTTAGCATTACTTTCAGTTTTAGTACTAAGTATGTCAATGTTAGTTGGATGCGGTTCAAAATCAGCATCTAATGATGAATTAGTTGTATACTTTGTACCATCAAGAGATCCAGCAGAGATCTTAGAAGCAACTAAGCCATTATCAGAAATGTTAAAGGCGGAATTATCAAAATTAGGATATGATTTTGAAAAAGTAAAAATTGAAGTTGGTACAAGTTTTGAAGCAGTTGGTGAAGCATTATCTTCAGGAACAGCTCAAGTTGGATTTATTCCAGGAGGAACTTACGTATTATATGATGATGGTGTAGATGTTGCATTAACAGCAACTAGATTTGGATTAAATCATGATTCAGAAAATCCTGCTGATTGGAATACTTCTCCAACAGAAAATACAGATAAGAAAGTTAAATACTACAGATCATTAATAATTGCTGGTCCAAGTGAAAAAGGGCAAGAGTTAGCTGCAAAAATTAATAATGGTGAAAAGTTAACTTTAGAAGATATTCAAAATGCTACATGGGGAATTTCATCAAACACAACTTCACCAGCAGGATATATTTATCCAAGCCTTTGGTTAAAAGAAAACTTCGGAATATCAATAACAGACCTTAAGAACAAAGTTGCTTTAGATAACTATGCAACATCATTATCTCAATTAGCAAGTGGTCAAATCGATGTAATGGTAACTTATGCTGATGCTCGTTTAGACTATGCTGAACAATGGAATTCTAATTTTGGAAGAACAGCTTCTATATGGGATGAAACAAATGTTATTGGTGTAACAGACGGTGTTTATAATGATACAATATCTGTTACTAAAGATTCATCAATGACTCCTGAATTAAAGAAAGCTATACAACAAGCTTTCATTAACATAGGAAATACAGAAGAAGGACTAAAAATTATTTCAATATATAGTCATAAGGGATATGAAATTGGAAACAATTCTGATTATGATGCAGAAAGAAAAGCACAAGAATTAATTAAGTCTATGCAATAATTTTAAAATAAAATATTTTTTATTTTATTAGTTATAAAGATGAGTTCATGTTAGGCATGGACTCCTTTTGCATATAAAGGTCAAATATACAAAATATTCATAAAAAAGATAAAGTTAGAATGTGAGGGAAACTTGTGATTAAGTTTGATAATGTAAATAAGGTTTATTCAAATGGATTACATGCACTAAAAAATGTATCACTTGAAATAAAGCAAGGTGAGTTTGTAGCAATAATAGGTTTATCAGGAGCTGGTAAATCTACATTATTAAGAACTATTAATAGGATGCATGATATTAGTGAAGGATCATTAACTGTAAATGGACAAGAAGTAAATGATTTATCAGGAAAAGATTTAAGAAAGTTTAGGCGTAAGGTAGGAATGGTATTCCAATCTTTTAATCTAGTAACTAGAACTACAGTAATAAATAATGTATTAACTTCAAGAGTACCAGATATGCCATTATGGAAATCTATAATAGGATTATATTCTAAAGAAGATAAAGTTATAGCATTAGAAGCATTAGATAAGGTAGGAATATTGGATAAAGCTTATGTTAGAGCGGATCAACTTTCTGGAGGCCAACAACAAAGAGTTGCTTTAGCTAGAACATTAGCACAAAAACCAGAAATAATTCTTGCAGATGAACCTGTTGCAGCACTTGATCCAATAACAGCAAAGCAAGTTATGGATGATTTCAAAAAGATTAATAAAGAATTAAATATGTCAGTATTAATTAATATTCATCATGTAGATTTAGCATTAAAATATGCTGATAGAGTTATTGGAATAAAGGCAGGAGAAATAGTATATGATGGACCAGCTACAAAAGTAGATAGTGAAGTATTAAAGCAAATATATGGCCGTGAATTAGCTGCTGATGAAGTAATGGGGGCTTAATTATGTTAGGAACAATAAAAAATATATTTAAGCCTGAAAAGATAGTTTTAAATAATGGTAAAGAAATTCAACCTAAAACTTCAGTTACACCTTTTGTAATAATTGGATTGATATTAGCTTTAATAGTTGCAGGAAATATAACAGGATTTAATTTTGAAACAATAATGAAGAGAGGAAATCAGTTCTTTGTAATATTAAAGGATATGTTTCCACCTGATTTAAACTATATGAAAACAGTTGTTGCACCACTTATAGAAACTGTAAAAATATCTGTTTTAGGTTCTTTAATTGGAAGCTTTATAGCAATTCCTTTTGCTATGTTATGCTCTGTTAATATTAATAAATCTAAGGTTGTTTTAAATTTAGTTAGAGTTATAATGAGTATTACAAGAACATTACCAACATTAATTATTGCCTTAATATCAACTTATATTTTTGGATTAGGTACTTTTGCAGGAACTGTGGCAATATCAATATTTACTTTTGGTATAGTAGCTAAAATGTTATATGAAAAAATTGAAACTGTTGATATGAGGTCTTTTGAAGCTATGGAAGCTGTTGGAGCTACAAGAGTAAAGGCCTTTGTTGGAGCAATAATGCCACAAATAATGCCTTCATATTTATCAATTTGTCTTTATAGCTTAGAGATAAATGTAAGAGCAGCAGCAATACTTGGATATGTAGGAGCTGGTGGTATAGGTCTTATATTAAATGAAAAGATTGGTTGGAGAGAGTATGATAGAGTTGGTATGATTCTTGTTATGCTATTCATCACAGTCTTAATTATAGAAAATGGAAGTAAATATATAAGAGAAAGGTTAGGGTAGTATGGAAATATCAATAAAAAAACAATTAGAAAAACAACCAAATACATGGATAAGTAAATCCCTAACTGTATTATTTATATTACTTTTAATAGTATGGGCTTCAAAGGGAATTAATTTTAGTGGAATTAAATCAAATGGAGTTGATATTGCAAAGAATGTATTATCAGGAATTATACATCCTGATGTAAAAATGCTATTAACTGAAGTTCCGGCATTATTATTAGAAACTATTTGTATAGCTTTAATAGGTACTTTAATTGGAGCAGTATTAGCAGTTCCGTTAGCATTTTTATCTTCTACTAACATAATGCCTAAGTGGATAAGTGTTATAGGATTATTTATTATAGCAGCACTTAGAACATTCCCAGCATTCGTTTATGGATTAATGTTTATTCGTGTAACTGGACCTGGCGCTTTTGCAGGGGTTCTTACAGTATCAGTAATATCTATAGGTATGATATCTAAATTATTTATTGAATCAATAGAAGATTTAGATACTAAAATATTAGAATCTCTAGATGCTGCAGGATGTAGTACTTTTGAAAAAATAAGATATGGAATATTACCACAGTTATTTACAGATTTCGTTTCTACAGTTATATATAGATTTGAAATAAATATAAAGGATGCTTCTATATTAGGACTAGTTGGTGCAGGGGGAATAGGTGCTCCATTAATATTTGCAATGAATGCATTTAATTGGGATGAAGTTGGTGCTATTCTTTGTGGATTAATAATTTTAGTATTATTTGTAGAAATAATTTCAACTAAAATAAGAACTAAACTTGCTAGAGGTTAGGATAAATAAAATATATAGTATGAAAATCATTTTTAATACTAATATATAAGAAAAGGGGGATTAGAACTTAAATCCTCCTTTTTTTAAATTATGTTTTTAGGAGTATAAATGTAAAAATGCTATCAAATAGAGTTATTAGAGTGCTTATGTAGAATTATATGATATCTAAAAAGCAGTTATAAATATGAATCCATATAAGTTAGGGATAAAATATAATATTTAATAAAATAATCAGACTATTATCAAATTTGTATTAATAATTCTTTTATTTGATTTATATATTTATATTTATATTTAATATAATATGATTATAAACAACATTGTTAATAATCATGTATAAAAGGTGGATTAATATGAAACTTTTAATGAAAAAGCACTAAATGAATTAACTAATTTACAAAGTGGTGAATTCTTACTTAAAGATCTTTTTAAAGGATATGAGTGGAATAGACTAGATAGAAATATTCGTTTAAAATTAGGTTTAAATAACTTTAAACCAAGTGTTCCAGCTAATGTATATAGTAGAATTATCTATACAAACACACGTCCAAAGTTAAATTTATTAAAAAACTATATCAAATCATAATTGTAGTGCATATTTATATGATATATAGTAAAATATATATATCGAATAGTGGTGAATGTCTGCGGACTACACCTAAGGGAATCAGATGCGTCCGATTCTCTTTTTATTTATAGAAAGACTTAGCTTAATCAAACTCATAATAAAAACCCCAACCAAACTTTTTTATATTGGTTGGAGTTTAAAGTTTTATATTAAAATATTAACTTTTTAAAATACTAAGAGTTAATACAGTATTTTGGTTAAGATATAGTTTTGTAGTATCTAGCTGTATCTACAACAACTTTAGGATTATTTTTAAAATAATTAATAATTATTTCAGGCATTTCAATTAATATTTCCTTAACAACCTTACAATTTTCATAGCATTCATAACCACCAGCACCACTAGCTCTATAGTTATTCATAACTATAGTTAAGTTTTTATCTTCAGATAATTCTTCACCATTAAATTTAATAGAAGTAACTCTATTTCCAACTTCTTTAGTTAAGTCAAAAGTATAGTTTATATTTGAGAAGTAATCATAATTATAATGTTCAACTTTAGGTTTTAAGAATCTTTCAGATACTGTTACATTTCCATTATTATTTTCAAAGTAGCTAGCAGCTCTTTCTAATGCTAATTTTAATATATTTTTATTAACTTCAAGAACAGCTAATGTATTTGGATATGGATAAGTAGATAAAATATCTCTTACAGTAACATTTTTACTAAATCCTTTTATTACATTTGCAAAGGTAGTACAAGATATATCTGCATTGCTACTTTCAAGTTGAATTTGATTTATAAAGTTAGCTAAATTTGAACCATTTAAAGCCATATCTAAATGAGTTGTAGGCTGAAGTTTAGTATCTAAAACACCAACAGGAGTATCTAACCATTCTTGAATCTTATCTTCTAATGGTAAGAATTTATCATACATTTCTTTATTAGGATTTAATTCTAAATCCTTTAATGATGAATTTATTTCAACTTTGCAATCATCATTTATAGTAAGATTTAATTCTAAAAATTTACTTCCATTATGTGGAGTTTGAACTATGTGAGTTCCGTGAAGATTTTTATTAGCTATCGGAAGGTGTTGATGACCTGTAAGAAGTATATCAAAATCAAATTCCTTACATATTTTATAAGCAATATTTTCTTTTGTAGTGCTTAATTGTTTGTGAGATTCTAAATCATATTCAAATCCACCATGGTAAACACCTACAAGGATATCACATTGTTCTTTTACAGTTTCATAATATTTCTTTACTGAGTCAAAAGTATCAGTGATATCTATATCTTTTATATTTTCAGGACGCTCCCATCTATTTATAAAGTCAGTAGTAAATCCAATTATACCTACTTTTAATCCATTTTCCATTGTTTTTATCTTGTAAGGAAAAATAGGTAATTCATTAGTTTTATCTACAACATTAGCACAAAGACAAGTAGCATTTAAATTATTTAAGTACTTCTTTAAATATTCCTTTCCATAGTTAAAGTCATGATTACCAAGAGTTATAAAATCATATCCTCCAGCATTCATAATAGTTGCTAATGGATGCACATCAAATTCTGAATTGCTTAAATAATTTGTAAAAGGTGAACCTTGAATAGTGTCTCCACCATCGATTATTAATGTATTTCCATCTTTATTGAAATGATTAATTATATTAAGCAAACCAATATTTTTTTCATTTCTTTCTACATAATCAGTTGGATAAACATATCCATGAAGGTCTGATGTAAAATAAATTTTCAAATTTTTCATTAATAGTACCTCGTCGTTAGTTTAATTTATATAAATAATATTAATTATATCATATTTGATTTAAAATAAGGTAAATTTAATTTTATTTTATTTGTATTATAAATATTTATACTTTGAATAGAATTAATAATATAAATAAAAATTTATGAGGAATAGATTGATTTATATGTTATTGTAATATTTATTAGAAATATCATATCCATCATTAGTATTATTTGAGGTTGTAAAGGAAGAAGTAATTTTTAAATCAACATTACCTATAGAAATGTTAACTAGTGATGAAGGAAAATTAGATGAAAATGAAATAGAAATATAAGTAATATTAGTAAATAATCATTAATGACAATATAATTGATTAAGGAAATGTAGTACTAAAACTTTTATACACAATATATTGTTTGTATTTATTCTTAATGCGACATCCTTTTAATTATTATATAAATAAATTTATTAAATACATATATATGGTATAATATGATTGATATATTGATATTAAGAAAGTAGCAATAAATAAGCAGTAGTTCACATATGAGGCTAAAAATTGGGGAAAAAATAGGGTAGTTTATTAAATTCTAATAAATCAAGGTAATTTTGAACTAATATTTTATATTGTATATATAAGGTAATTAAAATAAAATATATATTAAAAGGTGTATTTAAGGAGTAGAGAAATGATATATGAGAAATTAAAAATAAGAGATATTAGTAAAAGGTTAAAAAATAGTGATGCAGTTATAAGTGCATATATACCTTCAAATAGTAAAGAAATAAATTTAAATAAAAAAAGAGAAACAATTATAATTTGTCCAGGTGGTGGATATAAATTTACATCTGATAGGGAAGCAGAGCCAATAGCATTAAAATTTGTGGCACAAGGATTTAATGCTATAGTGATAAGATATAGTATAGCACCAGTAAGGTATCCAGCATCATTATTGGAGTTAGCTGAAACAGTTAGATATGTGCGTGAAAAAGAAGAGGAGTGGAATGTTGATACTAAAAGGGTTATAGTTTGTGGTTTTTCTGCTGGTGGTCACTTGGCAGGAAGTTTAGGTGTATTATGGGATAATGAAATAATTAAAGAATCACTAGAATTAAAAAATAATGAAATTAAGCCAAATGCAATGATATTATGTTATCCTGTTATATCAAGTAGAGAATTTGCACATAGAGGATCATTTGATAATTTATTAGGGGAAAAGGAAGGTGAAATAAGAAGGGAAGAGCTTTCTTTAGAAAAGTTAGTATCTAATAAAACTCCAAAGACATTCTTATGGCATACTTTTGATGATGGAACAGTTCCAGTTCAAAATTCATTGTTATTTTCAAATGCTTTAGCTGCAAATAAGATTGAGTTTGAATTGCACATTTATCCAAATGGTGTACATGGGTTAGGATTATGTGAAGAAGTTACAGCAAGGAAAGATGCAAGTGAACATATAAATACTCATGTAGCTAGTTGGTTTAAATTAGCATGTGAATGGATTAAAACTATATAAGTGATAAAAAATTAAAGCAGTACTTTTTAGTATTGCTTTAATTTTTAATAGTATTAGTTCATAAAAATAACTTAATTAACATTAATTGATTAAATGAATATAATTAATTAAGGATAAATAGTAAATCCGGAATAGAGGTGAATAAAAATGAAAGTTATAGATGAATCAAATTTTATAAATGAAGTGAAAGATGGTTTAGTTTTAGTGGATTTTTATGCAGAATGGTGTGGACCATGTAAAATGCTTTCTCCATTATTAGAAGAAATTAATAATGAAGAGGGAAATATTAAAATTGTAAAAATTAATGTAGATAATTCTAAATTCTTAACAAGTTATTTTAATATTAAATCTATTCCAACATTAGTTTTATTAAAGGATGGACAATTTATACATCGTTTAACTGGATTTAAGCCAAAGAATATAATAAAAGATTTGATATCTAAAGGTAAAATATAAAATAAAGTAAAAATATCATCTGATTTAAAGGTCAGATGATATTTTTTGAAAATAAATCAAACAAAATTTAAGTAACATAAATAATATTAGTTGCATTTATTATTTAGTAGGGGATTGGGGAAAGGAGGGGGTTAATAAAATGGAGATAACTGATTTTCTAACTGCTGACTTTTTAGCTTCATTCACAGGAACATTAATAGCAGTAGAATTAATAGTATTTATAACTAAGGATTTTCCACTTATTAAAAAGATACCAACTAAAATATACACATTAATATTAGCAATAGCTCATTTATCAATAGAAAGAGTTGCAACAGGATGTGTGTGGAATAATGTTGAATGTTATTATAGATTATTCATTAATGCATTAGTAGTAGTTTTAATATTGTGTGGTGGATATGATACAGTAATGTTAAAGTTTAAAGGACTTAAGAATATTAATGAGAAAAAAGAAAGTAAATTTATTAATGAAGGAATAATAAGCAAAAGTATTTATAAAGAAGAAAATAATAGTGAAGATATAAAAGATAAGTAAATTATAAAATAATAAAAATAAATAAGGACATGCCTTTTAGAGTTATTCAACACTAAAAGGACTATACCCTATTTATTTTTATGAGGTTGTTTTTTTACCACTTTTTTATTAGTGTTTAAGTTTTTGTTTTTGCCTAAGATAGCCCCTATTCCTAATCCAACAAATAAAAGAATTAATGGAGATAGTGCAATCCAAAACATATTGTCTGTTAAAATAAATCCAATAAAGCCTAAGATAACTCCTAAAACTAAGCCAATTATAGTACCGTAGTATATATATTTTTCGGCTTTTTGTTCTGCTACAGAAAGTTTCTTTTTCTTTTTGTTACTCATTGTATATCACCTCAATTAAAGTTAATTTATAGTTTATATAGAAGAATTATACAATAAATAATTCCTTATTAATAGATGATTTTCGAATTAGTTTGTAAATTTAATTATAATTATTATAAATAGCTTTTGAAATTTGAGCTATTTTTTCATCTGGATAGGCTAGTCCATTTGTATAAATAACTAAAATATAAGGACTATCACTAAAAATTATTCCTACATCATGGATGTAAGATTCATTACTACCTATTTTATGAGCAACTATTTCTTGTGGAATATATTTATCAAGTCTATCATGAAATTCAGTTTTAGTTAAAACTTCTATTAGATGATTAAATTCAGGTAAATTTTTATTATCATAAATATACATTAAAATTCTATATTCAATATCAGCAGTTATAGTACTTTTAGAATATGGATAATTTATATTTAATAATGAATAAAGTTCTTTTTTTACTTCATCACGTCCACCTAAATATCTTGTAAGCATATTTGATGCTATATTATCAGAATATATAATTGATAAATCAAGTAATTCTTGAATTGTATATGTTCCAATTGAAGACTTAGAACAAAGTAAACCAGTACCATCTTCATAATCACAATTTTCGAAAGTTATAGTATCATTAAGATTTAATTTACCATTTAAAGATAAATTATATATTAAGGCATTTAATCCAAGCTTATAAGTGCTTGCAGGTTTAAATTCTTTATTTTCATTAATACTAACTTTTTCTTTTGTTGATATATTATAATAAACTAAGCTGAAATTTTCTAAATCACTTCCTAAAAAAATATGAATTCGATTTTCTAAAGAATAGTTCGTATTGTTAAGAAGTGAAATTTTTTCATTATAACTTAGCATGGAATATGAAGATATTTCTTCATCACTTAGTTTAATAAAGTCATTTTTAGCTTTAATAGCTTTGTTATGAGAATTTATAAAGTTTAAGTGTGATTTATATTTATTAAGAGTATCATTAAGACAAGAAGATGAACTCTTAAATTTTAATTTATTATCTTTATTTAATTTAAAATGTGAAGAAATTGTAAAAGATATATTGTTTAAATAATCAATAGAATCTTCAAAGCCAGTATTAAAAGGAATAATCTTAAGTAAAAATAAGAAAAGGAATAAAAGTGTAAATTTAAAAAATAAATTAGTATTTTTTCTGTTGAAAAACATAATTTTATATCTCCTATATTGATATGTTATAGTTATATTAAATTTTAAATATTAAAATAACTTATATAATAAATTTAATAATACTTTTACATTTGAAATTTAAATGAATTTAAGAAGAATTTAAAAATGTTATGCTAAAATTAAATATATAAAAAAGTTATGGAGGAAGTATGAGTTATAAAATATTAGTTGTAGAAGATGATAATCAAATACAGGAATTAATAGTAGAATTTTTGTCCTCTCAGGGATATAAAGTTGATATGGCTAATGATGGAGTTGAAGGATATGAAAAATTTAAAAAGGATAAATATGATTTAGTAATTTTAGATGTAATGATGCCAAAATTAAATGGATATTCATTATGTAAGATGATAAAAAATTTAAATAAACAAGTATCAATTATATTTTTAACTGCATTAGATGATGAAGAAAGTGAAATAAAAGGGTTCGATTTAGACGCAGATGATTATATTAGCAAACCATTTTCTTTTAATATATTAGTAAAGAGGGTTGAAGCTGTTTTAAAAAGAAAAAATAAAGAAGAAAAAAATGAAGATATATTAGAATTTGAAGGATTAAAGTTAGATTTAGAAAAGTTTAAGTCTTATGTAGATGATGAGGAAATCGAGCTAACATTAAAGGAATTTAATATATTAAAGTTAATGCTTGCTAGTTATCCAAAGGTAGTTTCTAGAGAAAAATTAATAGAAAAGATATGGGGATATGAGTATTTTGGGGATACTAGGGTTATTGATGCTCATATGAAAAATATAAGAAAAAAAATTAAGAAGGATTATATAAAAACCATAAAAGGTGTAGGATATGTTCTTGAAAAATAAGTGGAAAAACTTAAGTATAAAGAAAAAGTTATTTTTATGGAGTAGCTTAACTATAATAATAGCTTTTAGTTTGTTATATATATCTATGTATCTTTTTATGCCAAAGGTTTATGAATTTTATAAGGTTAATAATATTAATGAAGAAATAAAAGAGTTGAAATATGAATTATTAAATAATGAAGAAATAGATATAGATGAAGTATTAGATAAATTTTCTTATGAAAATAATTTAGATATTTTACTTGTAAAAAAGGATGGAAATAATTTAATTAATGAAGTTATTTATTCTTCATTTAGGGAAGGTGCAAACTCACCTAATAAGATTCCTTTTTTAGGCAACCATGTTTCTTATGTAGAATTTAATAGATTTCAACAATATAATATAAATATTAACAAAAATGAAGATATTGATACAGATAAGTTTGTATATAATCTTATTAATAAAAATGAGAGTTTAAATATAGATAAAGCTGTTTATATAAAAAAATTAAATGATGTATATAATATGATAGTTCACTTTCCTGTTAAACCACAAGAAGAAGCAACTGATAGTATTGAATTATTTTTACCTTTTGCAATATTATCAATAATAATTATATCATTTGCTATTTCAAGTCTTTATTCAATATTAATAAGTGGACCTTTGATAAAATTAAATAAGGTAGCTAAAAGGATGGCAAATTTGGATTTTAATAATACTATAGAAATTAATGGGAAAGATGAAATAGGGGAGCTTTCTAATAGTTTAAATTTAATGAATAAAAATTTAAAAGAAGCATTTGAACAATTGGAAAAGATTAATTTTAAGCTTACTAAGGAAATTGAAATGGAAAGAAAGCTTGAAAAAGAAAGAAGAGAATTTGTTGCAACTATTTCACATGAATTAAAATCACCAATTACTATAATAAGTGGACAATTAGAAGGAATGATTTATAATATTGGAAAGTATAAGGATAGAGATAAGTATTTAAAAGAATCCTATGATGTAACACAAAAGATGAAAGAATTAGTTCAAGAAATATTACATTTAAGTGAAAGAGAAAATGGAGAATTTAAATATAATTTTACATATGTAAGATTAAGTAATGTGATGAACAGTGTAATTAATGAGTTAAGATATTTTATTGATGAAAAAAATTTAAAATTACAAATAAATATTGATGAAAATGTTATAGTATTTTCTGATAGTAAGCTTATAAAAAAGGTAATTACTAATATTGTAAAGAATGCAATAACTTATTCTCCAGAAAATGAATTTATTAAAATTAATTTATCAAAGGAAGAGTTAGTGATTGAAAATACTGGGATATCAATACCTGAGGAACAATTAAAATATATATTTAATGCATTTTATAGAGTTGATAAATCTAGAAATAGAAAAACTGGTGGAACGGGTTTAGGACTTTATATAGTAAAAACAATTTTAGATAAACATGAAAATATTGATTGCAATATAGAAAGTACCAAAAATTCAGTTATATTTAAAATGAAGTTTAAATATAACTAAATTAATTAAAAACCGAGCTATGTCAAATTTATTAAATAAAGTTATGATATAGTTCGGTTTTGTTTAAAAAATAATTTTACTTATTTTTATTAACAGCTTTATTATTTGATTTCTTATTTACTTTACTATTTGATTTAGTTGTTTTTTTAGAATTTTCATTTGCAGAAATTAAATTACCACCATATAATTTCATTTCTTTAAATTTTATTTTAAATGCTTTCTGATAAGCTTTAATAGCTTCAAGATCACGTTTTGTACCAATACATATTGAAGAACCACTTAATGTTCCACGAGCAGTTCTTCCAGCTCTATGTAGGTATTCATCAGGATTTCCAGGAAAGTCCATATTAATTATGTGTGTAACTTCTGGAATATCAAGTCCACGAGCAGAAACATCAGATGAAACCAATATATTAAATTTACCAGATCTAAAAGCTTCAATTGAACGTTGTCTTTGTTCTTTAGAAGCATTTCCAAAGATAGCTGTAGATTTAACTTTATGATAATCTAACTTTTCGTTTATGTTTTGAAGTTCAGTACTATTATTTACAAAAACAATAGCTCTTTCTGGTGATTCGGCAGCTAAAAATTTTCTAAGTGTTTCAAATCTATCTCTAAATTCACAAGTTATGTACATATGAGAAATATTAGGGTTAATAACGTAATTAGTTTCAGATTTAATTATTTCAACATCTTTTACTAAAGATTTAGCAATCTCTAAAGAAGTAGGATTTATACTTGCTGAAAAGAACATAAGTTGTCTATCTTTCATTGTAGATTTTATTATATCTTTTATTACTATAGATTTATTTTTAGCTAAAAGGCTATCTGCTTCATCCATAACAATAGTTTTAACAGTATGAGCAGTTATTTTTTTCTTTTTTATTAAGTCTAGAACTCTTCCGGATGAACCAACTATTATATGTGGTTTTCCTTCTTTAAGTTTTTTTATTTGTTTTTCAATATTAGCTTCACCCATTATTGTTAATGAAGTAATATCTATATTAGAGTTATTTGCAAGAAGTTTAATTTGTGCATCTATTTGCATAACTAACTCATGAGTTGGAGCTAATATTATAGCTTGCATTTCTTTTTTTTCTGTATTTATCTTTTGGAATATTGGACATAAATATGCTAATGTTTTACCACTTCCAGTATGAGATTCTGCTATTATATCTATATTTTCTAGAGCCTTAGGAATAGTTAATTCTTGCACTTCTGTAGGTGAAGTAATTCCTTGAAGCTTTAATCCTTCTACTATATTAGAGTTTAAATTAAGTTCATTAAATGATTTATTCATTTTATTCTCCTCAGTTATTAATTAATTATCTATTCTAGTATACACTAAAAATAATTTAAGTATAGAAATTTATTTAATTATTTATAAAAGTAAAATTATTTTTACAAATTGGAACATAATAATAAATGAAGTAGAAGAAAGTAAAAAAGGTGAAAAAGATGAATAAATTGTAACAGGATTGTTTAAATTTTATTAAATAATATTTTTATAAAGTATATAGAGAATATAAAGTATACGTATAATACTAATTATTTAGGCAGCTTAGGATAAAGAAAATATTAATTATATTAGAAAACTAAAACTTGAATTTTAGTACCGATGTGATAATATATAAATTAAGTTGTTAAAGCAATACAATATCGAAGGAGGAAAAATGATGAAAAATGCATTTAGGATTTTCAAAAATGATATTAAAAATATCTTTAAAAATTATGCAGCACTTATAGTTGTTATAGCATTATGTATACTACCATCCCTATATGCCTGGTTTAATATAAAAGCATCATGGGATCCATATGCTGAATCTGGTATTAGTAATATAAAAATTGGGGTTGTAAATAAAGATTTAGGAGCAACCTTAAATAATAAGGAAATTAACTTAGGTGATAGGGTTGTAAAAGAATTAAAGGGAAATACTCAGATGGGATGGCAATTTGTAAGTGAAGAAGAATCCATTAAAAATGTAAAAGAAGGTAAATATTATGCTATGATTACAATCCCTGAAAACTTTTCAAAAAGTCTTACATCTGTACTTACCAAAGATGTTCAAAAGGGAGAAATAATATATACAGTAAATGAAAAAATAAATGCAATTGCGCCTAAAATTACTGTTAAGGGAGCAAATGCAATTCAAGAAAAAGTAAGTAAGGCAGTTGTGGAAACTGCAAGTGATGCAATATTGGGTATAGGAAAGGAATTAGGAACTGAATTAGAAAATCAACTTCCTAGATTAAATAATATTTATAATCAACTGTTAGAAGTTAAAAGTCAATTTGGAAATATAAATGATGTTGTGAATTTAGCAGGTGATGGAGCTTATAAATTAAAAACATTAATTTCAGATATACAAAAGAATATTCCATTAATAAATAAAACGTTAGAAAATTCACAAAACTTAGGTTCAAATTTAGAAAGTTTTTTAACTACTTCAAAAAATAATTTAAATAATATTGCACCTGTAATAAAAAATGATATAAAAATAATAAACGAAATTTCAAATGAAGTTTCAAAAAATGTAAATGCATTAATTAGTGCAATTAATTCAGGATCAGAATATGCACCACAAATAGTTGATAGTATTTTGGGAAAATTAAGCTCTCTTAATACAAGTACTGAGTCATTAATAAATATATTAAAAACTATGAATAAATTTAATCCTGGAAAGTTTGATGATATTTTAGAAACATTAGCAAATGTACAAGGAGCAATAAATAAAGCAATTAATGTATTAAATACAGTAAAAGATAGTTTAGCAAATGGAGGAACCCCAGATTTAAGTTTATTAAACAATGTTATAGCATTTACTAACGACGTAAGTAACATTACAAATAATTTATATAATAACTTTGATGAAAATATAACTAATAAAATTAATAGCATTTTTGATGATGCATATAATGTTGCAGGTAATGTAGTAACAGTATTAAAAGAAGCACAAAATAAATTACCTCAAGTTACTGATATAATGAACACTGTTTATGAAGGTGCAGATAAAGGTATTGAGGGTATTGATTTTGTAAAATCAAAACTTCCAGAAGCTGAAAATATGCTTAATGAATTAGTAAGCAAAATAGGAAGTATTAATGATAGTGAAGATATTAATAGGATTATAGATTTTTTAAAGACTGATGTAAGTGTTAGAAGTGATTTCTTAGCAAATCCAGTTAATATTATAGAAAATACATTATTCCCTATGGGTAACTATGGAACAGGAATGACACCTTTTTATACAGTATTATCATTATGGGTTGGATTATTATTACTATCATCTATGCTAAGTGTTGAAGCTAAAGGAGAATATTCTGCATCAGCACAATATTTTGGTAAAATGATGTTATTTATGAGCATAGCAATAATTCAAGCTATAATAGTAGCTTTAGGAGATTTATACTTATTAAAAATATATTGTGTAAATCCAGGATTATTTGTATTAGGAAGCGTATTTACTAGTGTTATATTTACAATAATTTTATATTCATTATGTTCAGTATTTGGAAATGTAGGTAAAGTATTAGGAATTGTTTTACTAGTTATACAAATAGGTGGTTCAGGTGGAACATTCCCAATTCAATTAACACCAAAATTCTTCCAAGCAATAAATCCATTCTTACCTTTCACTTATGCAATTTCATTTGCAAGAGAAGCAATTGGTGGAGTTGTTCAAAGTGTTTTAATTAAGGATATTGTTGTGTTATTAATATATGGAGCTATATTTATATTAATTTCTTTATTCTTAAAGAAGCCAATTAATAAGTTATTACATGGATTTACTGAAAGTATGGAAAAGAGCGGAATTGGTGAATAATTAATATTTATTAAAAACTTCAGATATATTTAAAATATGTCTGAAGTTTTTTTGCATTATGATAATAAGAAAATAATAAAAATATTTTAATACTTTTGAGTTAAAATATATAATGAGGAAATATTAATAAATAGTAGTAATAAAACAAGTAGTAGTATGATTAAAATTTACTAAGCCTGAATTGACTTACATAATTAATGTGTATATAATTTTTTTAAAATAGTGAGGTGAAAGTCATGAGTATAAGAAATAATAAAAAAGTTATTTTTGGTGCAATATCAGGAATTGTAGCATCTGTAACAGCAGGAGTGCTAGTAAAAAACAGTATTGATAAAAAGTTAAAATCTGAAGATAATGACTTAAAAGAAAAAAAGCAAAAAAAAGAAAAGAAAAGTAAAAATGTATATTACACAGTTCATTTAAATGATATTTATAATTCATATGATGATAAAACTGTATCAGAAGATGATATGATAGAAGCTATTAAAAAAGAAACAACATTATAAAAATAAGTAAAGAATTAATGTATTTATTAAGTAGTAAATTTATCTTCAAATAAAATAAAAGTACTTAATAAATATTTTTATATTTATATACAAGATAAAAATGGAATATTTTAATTTATATATCCATATAATGTAATTAAGTTTATAGTGGTTTTTATTATATAAAAATAATAGCTTTATAACATTAGAAAATTATGCTATAATTACCACGTTATATTTTTATTATTGGAGGATTCGACATGAAACACATAAAAACAATTAACAAAACAAACATAAAAAATAGTCTTTGTAAGCCAGGATGCAAGGAATGTGCAAACTCATGCCAATCAGCATGTAAGACTTCTTGCACAGTTGCTAACTTAGAATGTGAAAACTAATTAAGGACAAGCAGTAACTAAAATTAGTTACTGCTTTACTCGTATGAAAATAATGAGTAATAATTTGTTAAAGAAATTTTAAAAAATATTATGTGGAAGTTGATTTACTAAATTGATATTAGGATTATATAAAATATTGTTTCAAAATAAATTGAATTTTAAATATTAATTGTATTAGGAGGAAATAACATGGCTTTAATACACAAATTTAAGCAAGGAGATAATTTCTTTGTTTTAGATGTTAATACAGGGGCTGTACATATTGTAGATGAATTAGTTTATGATTTAGTAGACGATAATGAATTAAGAAGCAAAGAAGAGCTTATAAAAGAATTTGGAGCTAAATATGGTGAAGAAACTATATCAGAAGCTTATGAAGAATTACAAGAACTTGTAGATCAAGAAATATTATATTCAAAAGATCAATATGAAGATATAGCACATTCATCAATGGATGATAGAGATTATATAAAGGCAGTATGTTTAAATATAATTCATGGATGTAATTTAAGATGTAAATATTGTTTTGCAGATGAAGGGGAATACAATGGACATAAGGGAGTAATGTCTGTTGAAACAGCTAAAAAAGCAATGGATTATGTTGTTAAGAGAAGTGGTCCAAGAAGAAATATTGAAATTGATTTATTTGGTGGAGAACCAACAATGATCATGGACACAATTAAAGAAATAATAGCTTATGCAAGAGAAAATGAAAAAGCTTGGAAAAAGAATATTAGATTTACTATGACTACTAATGCAACTCTTTTAAATGAAGATATGATGGACTTCATGGATAAAGAAATGGGTAATATAATACTTTCATTAGATGGTAGAAAAGAAGTAAATGATAATGTAAGAATTAAAGTTGATGGAAGTGGTTCTTATGATGATATACTTCCAAATATTAAGAGAATGATAGAAAAAAGAGATAAATCTAAGCATTACTATGTAAGAGGAACATTTACTGGAGCTAATACTGATTTTTATGAAGATGTTAAGGCTATGGTTAATGAAGGATTTAGAGAAATTTCTATTGAACCAGTAGTTCTTGAAAAAGGACACTTCTTAGAACTTAAAGAAGAACATTTACCAGAAATATTTGAAAACTATGATAAATTATATAATGAAATGGTAAGAAGAAAGAAAGAAGGGGATGAATTCAACTTCTATCACTTCAACATTGATTTAAATGGTGGACCATGCGTTTATAAGAGAATTTCAGGATGTGGAGCAGGATTTGAATATGTTGCTATAACTCCACAAGGTGAAGTATATCCTTGTCATCAATTCGTAGGTAAGGAAGAATTTAAACTTGGAGATATTTATGACGATACTTATGATGCCGAATTAGGTAAGAAGTTCAAAAAGGCGCATATTTATAATAAGCCAAAATGTAGAGAGTGTTGGGCAAGATTCTATTGTTCAGGTGGATGTCAATCAAACAACTTTGCATTTAATGGAGATATGAATATTCCTTATGAAATAGGATGTAAAATGCAAAAGAAGAGAATTGAATGTGCAATAGCACTTAAAGCTGAATAAATTTTAAAATAACAAGGCTAAGAAGCAAGCTTAGTTCTTGTTATTTTTTTTATGATATAATGAGGAAAGAGGTGATATATATAATGAAAGATTATATTTTAGATAATGGATTAAAGTTAATTTATAAAAAAAGTAATAGTGAATTAAGTTCAATAGCTATATCATTAGATGCAGGGGCAGCACGTGATGGTAAGGTGCTTGGAGTAGCTCATGTAACTGAACATATGGTATATAAGGGTACTGAAATAAGAAGTGAGCAACAAATAAATGAAGAATTAAGTAAGGTATTTGGATTCCAAAATGCAATGACCAATTATCCATATGTAGTTTTTTATGGAACATTACTAAATGAGGATTTATATAAAGGTTTAGACTTATTTTCAGATATTCTTTTAGACCCTGTATTTACTGAAGAGGGATTTAAGGAAGAAATGGAAGTAATAAAACAAGAGCTTAAAGAATGGGATGAAGATTTAGAGCAATATACAGAAGATAAGTTGTATTATAATTCTATGGAAGGTAGAAGAGTTAAATATCCTATTATAGGAACTAAGGAATCATTAGAAAATATGACAATAGATGATGCAATAGATTTCTTTAATACATATTACTGCGCTAATAATGCAACTATTACAATTATTTCAAGTTTAGATTTTGAAGAAGTTAAGGAGATGGTAGAAGAAAGTTTTAGTTATTGGAGAAGTGAAAAGCTTCCAGAAGATAAGGAAGAACTTCAACTACCTAAGACAGGAATATTTATAGATAAGAAAGATGATATAAACAGTTCAAAAGTTCAAATTATTTTCCCTATAAATGACTTGAATCAATGGGAAATAAAAGCATTAAGAGTTTTTGACCAATACTTTGGAGACGGAGTAAATTCCGTTTTATTTGATACTTTAAGAACAAAGCATAGTTTAGTTTATGATGTATTAACAAGAGTATCTAATGAAGAATATATAAAGGTTTATGAAATAACTTATAGTACTGCACATGAAAATGTAGATAAATCAATAGAAATAATCAAGGAGTTAATAAATGAAGTTTCATCTAATAATGAAAGTTTAAAAAATATTAATGAATTAATAAAAAGCTTTAAATTAAAGAGATTATTTGCAAATGAGCAAAGTGTAAGATTAGCTATGGGAATATCTACATATGATACTATGTTTGGAGATGGATATTTATATCTTGATGAATGTGAAAATTTAGATAAGATGCCTATAAGCTTTATTATTGATACTGCTGTTAAAGTTTTAAATAATATGACAGTGCAGGTAATAAGCAATTAGGAAAGAGGAAAAGATGAGTAAAAGAATACCATTACTTGAAGAAGTATTAAAATATCAAAAGGAAAAAAATCTTATTCTTTCAATGCCAGGCAACAAAAGTGGAATTGGATTTTTAAGGGATGATATAGGTAAAGAGTTTGTAAATAATATGGGATTTTTGGATATTACAGAAGTTGATCCATTAGATAATTTACATTG
Organism: uncultured Clostridium sp.; assembly: GCA_900540255.1. Lineage (GTDB taxonomy): Bacteria > Bacillota > Clostridia > Clostridiales > Clostridiaceae > Clostridium. The sequence continues at coordinate 2,853 of UQFE01000034.1, read as the reverse complement.
CCCAGAAGGGATAATAAAGGAAGCACAAGATTTATTAGCAAAAACTTATGGTTCAAAGAAAGCGTATTTTGTTGTTAATGGAAGTACTGCTGGAAACTTAGCTTCAATATTTGATGCATTTAATGAAGGTTATGAAGTTTTAGTTGAACGAAATTGTCATAAATCAATTTATAATGGATTAATTTTAAGAAAGTTAAAGGTAAGATATATTGAACCTGTAATACATGAAAATAAGGGATTATTTTTACCACCAACAGAAAAGGAAATATATAAAGCATTGGAAGGGTGTAATAATCCTAAAGGAATAATTTTAACTTATCCTAATTATTTTGGAATAGGTTATAAGGTATTTGATATTTTAAGAAAATTAAAAGAAAAAGGATTAACTATAATTATTGATGGGGCACATGGAGCACATTATGGAATAAGTGGAAAATTACCAAAATCAATAGTTAAATATGCTGATTATATAGTTTTAAGTGCCCATAAAACATTACCAAGTTTAACTCAAGGTTCATATCTTTTAGTTAATAATGATAATAATATTGATTTTTATTTAAAATCATTTATGACAACATCACCTTCATATTTAATAATGTCATCATTAGATTATTCAAGATATTATTTAGACATTTATGGGGAAGAGGATTATGATAGATTAATTGATTTAGCCAATAAGTGGAGTGTAAAGATAAATAAATTAAATAAGGTAAGTGTTTTAAAGGAAGAAGATTTACCAATGGGATATAACTTAGATTTAAGCAGATATATATTTACATTACCTAAGGGATATAGTGGACATAAGTTATTAGATTATTTAAGAAGTATGAAAATACAATGTGAAATGAGTTTTGATGGTGGTGTGGTATTGATTTTATCTCCATTTAATAATGAAGAGGATTTTGAGAAAATATATAATTCAATAAATAAACTAAATTTAAGTTCATTAAGAGATAATCAATATCAAAATTATTATAATATAATTCCTAAAAAGGTGTTAGAGCCATATGAAGTATTTGATAAAAGTTTTGAATATGTTGATATTGATGAAAGTATAGGGAAAATTTCAAAAGAAGCATTAATTCCATATCCACCAGGAATTCCATTAATATGTGGGGGAGAAATAATCTCAATTGAAGTAATTGAGATTATAAAAGGATATATTAAAAATAATAAAAGTGTAATAGGATTATATAATAACTTAATTAAAGTTATAAAAGATAATTAAAAAGAACTCTCAATGGATAATTATTATATTAAATCTTAATTTTTATAATAAAAAATCAATATACATCAAAAAAAGTTAAAATTACATACAAAAATACACTATAATAATTTATTTTATAATAAAATTATGTATAATATAGTGTATATGTTTTTTTGATATTATAAGTTATTGTTGCTTAATATGAAAATATCTATAAGGAAGGTTAGGTGATTATTATTAATAAATTAAAGGTTTTAAGTTTATTAATATTATCTGGGATACTAATTACTCCAACTCAACTTACAAGAGCAGAGGAGATTTATAATGTATCTGAAGCAGATTTAATTAAGCTTTTGGAAAAGTATAAAAATGAAGAAGTTGTAATGGAAAATGGATTAGTGTTAACAATTGGTGAAGCTATAAATTTACCAGTTACAGAAGGCTGGACAGTTTATAATAAAAATGTTGCAGAAATAGTTGATGGAGAACTTATTGCTAAGTCGATTGGTAGTACATTTGTATCTCAGCAAACTGATGATGTTGTATATATATTAGAAGTTTGTATAACAGAAGAGGGTATATCAACTGCTAGTTATGCGAGAAGTAATATTAAAGAGGTAAACAGAGATTATTATAAAGTGTTTATTGATCCAGGACATGGTGGATATGATAATGGAGCGGTTAAAAATGGTGTTTATGAAGATGAAATAAATCTTCAAATATCTAAAAAAATAGAAGCTAAGTTAAAGGCTAGAGGTGTGCAAGTTAAGATGAGTAGATATAATGATACATATTTATCATTAACAGAAAGAACTAGAATGGCTAATAACGAAGGTTCAGATGTTTTTGTTTCTATTCATCAAAATTCAGCTGAAAGTCCTAGTGCAAATGGGATTGAAACATTTTATTATTCTCCAAGAACAGATAGTAAAGAATTGGCAAATGATATACAAAATGATATAATAAATGCTACAGATGCTTATAATAGAGGAATTAAAACTGCAAATTTTGCAGTAATAAAAACAGCACAAATGTCTTCAAGTCTTGTAGAATGTGGATTTATTTCTAATCTAACAGAAGCTCAAAATTTAAGTTCAAGTAGTTACCAAGATAAGGTTGCAGAAGGTATTGTAAATGGAATAATGGATTATTTAAGTCAAAATATTATATTAAATAACAATTCAGGAAATCAAAATCCAGATAATTCGCTAGGTAAAACTACAGAAAAAGGAACAATAAAAGTAAGTGATTCATTAAATGTAAGAAGTGGAGCAGGTACAAGCTATTCAGTAATAGGCTCATTGAAAAATGGAACAAGTGTTGAAATAGTAGGAACAAGTGGAAACTGGTATAAGATAAAGTATGGTAATGGCTATGGATATGTAAGCAAGGATTATGTTACATTAAATTCAAGTAGCAATAGTAATACTGGAAATACAAGTAATAGTGGAAGTACAAATAATACACCAGCAACAAGTACAACAAAGGGAACTGTAAAGGTAAGTGATTCATTAAATGTAAGAAGTGGAGCAGGTACAAGCTATTCATTAGTAGGTTCACTGAAAAATGGAACAAGTGTTGAAATAGTAGAAACAAGTGGAAACTGGTATAAGATAAAGTATGGTAATGGCTATGGATATGTAAGC
>UQFE01000033.1 GCA_900540255.1 uncultured Clostridium sp. | reverse complement strand
AAACCAGAGGTAAAACCAGAAAAACCAGAAGTTAAGCCGGAGAAACCAGAGGTAAAACCAGAAAAACCAGAAGTTAAGCCGGAGAAACCAGAGGTAAAACCGGAAGAACCAGAAGTTAAACCGGAGAAACCAGAGATTAATCCTGAACTTCCTGGACAAGAAGAAAAAGTTGAAAATAGTAACTTAATTAATAAGTTACCTAAGACTGGTAAAATGCCAACGATAATATTAGGGTTACTTATTACTATAGGTGGAGCATTTATATATAAAAAGAAAAAGTAGAAATACTATTTAAAAATTTTCAATAGTAAGAAGATGGTTTTACAATTCTCAAAGTCTCAGGGAAGTTAAAAATTTACAGTGACAAACTTATATTAAAGAATAAGTTTGTCACTGTTTTTTTACTTAAATTCAACTTACATATTGACACAATAATACAAATGTATATACAATTGAAAATATAATAAATTTACATATATAGGAGTGGCAACATGAGAGATAAAATTGCAGGGGCAATATATGGTATGGCATTAGGAGATGCAATGGGAATGCCGTCAGAACTATGGGGAAGAGAAAAAGTAAGAAAATACTTTGGTAAAATTGAAGGCTTATTAGATGGGCCAAAGGAAAATTCAGTAGCTTGTAACTATAAAAAAGGCCAATTTACTGATGATACTGGACAAGCACTTGTAATAATAGATTCATTAAAAGATACAAAGTTTAAACCAAATTCAAAGGATATTGCAACTAAACTTTTAAAATGGGCACAAAAAGAAAAGGCATTTGAAAATAACATATTAGGACCAACATCAAAAATTGCATTAGCTAACTTTAGAGATGGAATAAATTCAAAAGCTGTTACAGATAAGGCTTTATCAAATGGGTCAGCCATGAGAATTGCACCTATAGGATGTCTTTTTAATGCACATGATAAAGAAAAGTTAGCTAACTTTGTCTATGAAGTTTCAGAGGTAACTCATACTAGTGATATTACAATTGCAGGAGCAGCAATGATAGCAGTTGCTGTTAGTTCTGCCATTGAAAATAATGATTTTGACATTGTTATAAAAGATGTTTTTGAAATGGAACCAATTGCTAGAAGGTTAGGAGCTGAAACCTATAGTCCATCATTAACAGAAAGAATAAAAATAGGTATTTATTTAGCAAATAAATATAAGGATAATGAAAATTTATTTTTAGAAAAGTTATATGACATAGTTGGAGCTGGGGTAAATATAAGTGAATCTGTTCCATCTGCAATTTCTATAGCTTACTATGCACAAGATCCTAATAGGTGTGCTTTACTTTGTGCAAACTTAGCTGGTGATACTGATACCATTGGAGCAATGGCAACGGCAATTTGTGGGGCTTTTAAGGGACTTGATTATATAAAGGAAGAATATATTGAATCTTTAAATAAAGCAAATGATATTGATTTTGACAGTTATATTTCTATTTTAATGAATGGAAGGACGTGTATTTAGTGAAAACTTTAGTACTTGGAGCTGCAATAGTGGATATTATTATGAAAATTCCAAGGTTACCTAAAAGTGGTGAAGATATTTTATGTACTGAAAGAAAATTAACTATAGGTGGATGTGCATATAATGTTTCAAATATATTAAGAAGCTTTAATGTAAAACATGATTTATTTGTGCCAGTAGGTTGTGGAATTTATGCAGATATAATAAGAAGAGAATTGAATGAAGATGGATATGAAATATTAATTAATGACTTAGAAATGGATAATGGCTATTGCTTATGTTTGGTAGAAGAAAATGGTGAAAGAAGTTTTATTACTGTTAATGGAATTGAAGCAAATCATAAAAAAGAATGGTTTCATAATTTAAATATGAATCAATATGAAAATATATATTTAGCTGGTTATCAACTGTGTGGAGATAAGAGTGACATAGTAGTTGATTGGTTGTTAAATCAAAGTGATAAAAATATATTTTTTGCACCAGGACCAGTTATTAACAATATAAGTAAAAATACTTTAGAAAAAATATTTTCAATTAATCCAATATTACACCTTAATGAAAAGGAAGCTTTAGAGTTTACTAAAAAGGATAATATAAATGATAGTATTTTAAGATTATATGAATTAACTAAAAATGTTGTATTTATAACTCTTGGGGAAAGAGGAGTAATATTTTATAATGGAAAAAACATTACTCATATAGAGGGAGAAAAAGTAAAAGTTGTAGATACAATAGGTGCAGGGGATAGTCATATTGGGACAATTATTTCAGCATATTCTTTATGGGCAGATAAGATGAATTTTAATTATTTTTGGAGTAATTATTTAAATGAAAATAATGACTTTATAAAAGGATGTAAATTAGCAAATAAGATTGCAAGTGAAGTGGTACAAGTACAAGGTTCTAAAATAAGTAAGGAATGTTTTAATAAATATAATATATAAAAGGAGATTAGAATTATGGAGAAGATTAAAAGTTATTTTTCAGATTGGACTATGCTTGAAAAGTTATGGTTAATAACAGTATGTACAATTATGACTGTTATTTGGTATATAAATGGGGATTCAGTATTTTTATTAGCACTTACTTTAACAGGATGTCTTAACTTAGTTTTAGGGGCAAAGGGGAAAATAGCTGGATTATATTTTGCAATTATTAATTGTTTATTATATTCATATCAATGTATGGGTGTAAAGCTTTATGGAGAAGTAATGTACAATATGTTATTTAGTATTCCTGTTAGTACTATAGCAATATATTTATGGAATAAAAATAAAGATGATGATGGAAAAATAAGATTTAAGGTTATGCCAATGAAAGTAATAATAGTAACTTTTGTTGGTACATTAATAGCTGTATTTTTATATGCAAAGGCGTTAAATTTATTAGGTGGAAACTTAGCATTTATGGATTCTTTAACAACTGTAGTTTCTGTTGTTGCCAGTATTCTTTATTTAATGAGATTTTCTGAACAATGGTTAATGTGGGTTGGAGTAAATGCTTTATCAATAGTAATGTGGGTTATGGTATATATATCTGGTGATAAAAGTGCACTTATTATAATAGTTATGAAGGTTACTAATTTATTGAATTCTTTATATGGATATTATAACTGGAAGCAAATTGCAAATAATGTTGAAGTAATAGAAGCGTAATTTAAAATTAAAGAAAGGCTATATCAAATAGATGGTGATTTGATATAGCTTATTTATTTTTATAAAGTAAATTTATAAAAAGATGATATAATTTAATATAGAAATAAAATAGTTTATGAAGTAAAAGAAGTTAGTTAATTTTAATAACAATTAAAACTGGGAGTATATTTAATAATAGTATATATGGCATTTTAAGTAACATTGAAAGGAAAATTAGAATTATGGAAGAAAGAGAACAAAAGGAAGAATTTAAAGTAAGGGATTTACCAGAAATTGAAGTTGGACAAATGTTATTATTTGATAGTAAAGATGGCCATATAGATGGACCTGTATTTTATATTAAAGAAAGTTCATATACAATTCAAAAAATTTTAAAAATGAGATCTAAGCTAACAATTAAATTTAAGGATATTATTTTTTATTTTGCATATTCTGAGCCTTTATTAATAATGATAAAGTTAGGTGATAATAATAAATGGATTTATGGGCAATGGTTTAATAAATATAATCCTATAGATAGGGAATTAATAAAAAAAATAGTATTTCAAGATGAGTTAAGGTTTTGTGTTATAGATAATAATAACAATATTAGATTAATTTATAGATATACTAATATATATAAGATAAGCTGGTGGAGTTATTTTAAAATTTTACCTGGAGATAGAAAATGGTCTAAATCAATGTTTGAAAGTGATATTAATGCTATTTTATCTAGTATTAAAACTAAAGATGAATTATTTAATATTGAGAATTAATTAAAAAACTTTAATTTAATTTATAATTTCATATAAATAATTATATAAGATAATACAAATTTATAATATGTGACGAAAAATATCGAATGGTTTTTAGTTTCAAATAAAATTTATGATGATATAATGAACTATATTGTTAAAATATAAGAGCTTTAAATAAGAAAAGAATTTATATAAAAATTATAGTAAAAAAGAGGAGAAAAATATAATATTTATGGAAAATAAAATAAGAAAAGCAATAATACCTGCAGCAGGTCTTGGAACTAGATTTTTACCAGCTACAAAGGCACAACCAAAAGAAATGCTTCCAATAGTAGATAAACCAACACTACAATACATAATAGAAGAATGTGTGGCATCAGGTATAGAAGAAATACTTATAATAACAGGAAGAAATAAAAAAAGTATAGAAGATCATTTCGATAGAAGTGTTGAGCTTGAAATGGAACTTGAAAAATCAGGAAAAGAAGAAATGCTTAAAATGGTTAGAGAAATATCAGATATGGTAAACATCCATTTTATAAGACAAAAGGAACCAAGGGGATTAGGGCATGCTATACTTTGTGCAAAAACCTTTGTTGGTAATGAGCCATTTGCAGTATTACTTGGAGATGATGTTGTTTATAATGATAATAAACCATGCTTAAAACAACTTATTGATTGTTATGAGGAATATAAAACTTCAGTTTTAGGTGTTCAAACAGTTGAGCCACAAGATGTTAACAAGTATGGAATAGTTGGTGGATTACATATTGAAGATAGAGTTTATAAAGTAAAAAATCTTATAGAAAAACCAGCAGTAGAAGAAGCACCTTCTAATGTTGCTATTTTAGGAAGATATATAATTACACCAAAGATATTTGAAATATTAGAAAATACTAAACCAGGTAAGGGAAATGAAATTCAGCTTACAGATGCATTGCTAGAGCTTATTAAACATGAAGCTATGTATGCATATGATTTTGAAGGAAGAAGATATGATGTTGGAGATAAGCTTGGATTCCTTCAAGCAACAGTTGAATATGCTCTTAGAAAAAAAGAGTTAAGAGATGGATTTATTGAATATTTAAAAACTATAATATAATTATATTCAAATTTTGAAGATAAGAAAATTTGGTAATTTAAATTAAATATCAATTTTAGAATAGTGATAATATGGAGCCATTAATTTATTTTAAATTAAAATAAATCAAGTTTAAAATATATCAAAAATTAAATATACGAATTAACTATATAGGTATATAATTTTATTATAAGGTAATAAATGTATAATAATGATATAGTTAAGGAGTGAAGGGTATGAAGAAGAAATTAAGTATAATATTATGTATATTGTGGATGGGATTTATATTTTATAATTCAAGTCAGCCAGGATATAAATCAAATGAAAGAAGTGTTAAAGTACTTAATGTAATAAAACAATTTAAAAATGATACCCTTAATATTATAAAAGAATTAATAAGTGATAATAAGAGCTCAAGTTTAAATAAGCATATTATATATAATGAAGACAAGGCATTTAATAAGAGTGATAAAAGCTTAAATATTAATTTAGCAATTAATAAGAATAAATCTAATTATACAAAATTAAGTATTGAAGAAGTTAATAATATTGAAAAAATAAATACAATTTCATTGGCCAGTAATCTAACAAGAGATACTAAAAACATAAATAAAATTGAAAAAATAAATAATATTAAATATAGCAAAATAAGCATTATAAAAATTAAAGCAAAGGATTTTTTTATTAAAGCAAGAGATAAGATAAAAATATTTGTATATAAATACTTTAAAAATTTTAATGTTTTTGTTAGAAAATCTGCACATGCATTTGAATTTTTAGTTCTTGCAATGCTAATATTATGGGCAATGACATGTCATGATGTTAAGGGAATTAAAGCTATATTTTTTACATTATTAATAGTTTTATTTTATGCAATAACAGATGAATTTCATCAATTATTTGTATATGGAAGAGGGGCTAGCCTTAAGGATGTGAAAATTGATTTCATTGGAGGAGTAATTGGAAGTATTTTTTATTCTTTAATTAGTTTGAGACCTAATTTAAAGTCTAAAAAAATTAGAGAAGTTTAATTGTTATTTATTTAATAATTAGAAAAAGGTCAAGTCTTTTAAGGAGGCTTGACCTTTTTGTATTAAGTAAAGTATAATATTTTATTTTGAGGGAATTTTATTAAGAGTACTATTTTATAAAAACTTTAAATAAAAATTATATGAAAATTCTTTTTCATTTAATTGATATCTTTGGTCTAATTCAGGTCCACAGCTATTTGAACCAATTCCACTTTGCTTATAATCAATTATTAAATAAGTTGCATCTTCTTCATTTAATTCAAAGTTATGATTTACAGTAGTTAATTGATTAACTGAATAATGTGAAGCATTAAATGCAAAGTCATTTTCAGAAAAAACTTGTATTTTTTCATGTTCATTATTTATAGAAATATTTCTACAGAAATGGTGGCTACCATTTTCTTGAGGCTTTATATAATCTTCATGCATTTCAGAAACTGTAGAATTAAAGTTACCTAAATAGCCTGATAAGTTTTTATCTAAATAACTTTCGTATGGACCAAATCCAAAGTAATTTACATTTTCATATGATTTATTTAATTTTAACTGAACTCCAAAACGAGGTAAGAAAGGAGTTACCATATTCTTAGTAGCTGCAATGTTACAATTAATTAAACCAGATGAATAAATGCTCCATGTTACCGTAAGATCAAGAACCTTTTCTCTATATGGTGGAATTAAGCATAAATTACTTATTATTTTTAACTTATCTTCATATTCCTTAATTTCATTAGTATATACACGTGTTGAAATTTGATCAAAACCAGCTTCAATCCAAGTATTTTTAATATTTCTATCATTATCTGTTGGAGCTCTCCAAATAAGGAAGTCCATAGGAGCATTTAAAAATACTTTTTCATATAATTTAATATATTCAAATGTTGCAGTATTTTTATTGTAAGTTAAATTGAAATTTGAATTTGAAATATCAATTTTATTAGCACATTCTTTTATATTAAATTTTTCTTTATTAGTTTTAGTATTTAATAAATCATTTATATAAGATAAGTTATTTCCTTCATTTATAATAAATTGATCATGTCCTAAGTTCATATTCTTTTTATAAAGTGATTCATCTTGTTTTACGTTATATTCAAATAAAATAGTGCAAATTCCATTTGGAATATTTGGAACATTTAAGTCAAACCATTTTTCTTCTTTTGGCTTTAAGCTATCTATTACTAAATGCTGAGATGAAATAAGCTCTCCGTTTGCATGAATTTTATAAGTAACATTTAAGAATTCATTAATGTTCTTAAAATCAAGCATGTTTTTAAGCTTAACTTTATTATTAGCTTCATCAAAGCTTAAGGCTCTAATTGGCCTGTTAATATTTTTATATTCTAATAATCCAGTATGAGGAGTTCTGTCAGGATAAACCAAACCATCCATACAGAAGTTTCCATCATGGTTTCTTTCACCAAAATCTCCACCGTATCCATATGCTTTTTTACCATTTTTACAATTCTTCATAAATAGTGCATGATCACACCATTCCCAAACATATCCACCTATGAACTCATCATGTTTTTGAATAAGTTCATCATATTTTGTTAAGTCACCAGGACTATTACCCATTGCATGTGCATATTCACATAATACAAATGGCTTATCTATTCCTTTTTCAAAATAGGCTTTGATTTCTTCTACACTTGGATACATTCTGCTTATAACATCAAGATTACTAAAATCATTAGTTCTTTGCTTATTAGCATAATGTGCAGCTTCATAATGTATAGGACGTGATGAATCTAAATCTTTAGCGTATTTTGCTCCAGTTTCAAAATTTATTCCGTATCCAGATTCATTTCCAAGTGACCACATAAAAATACAAGATTTATTCTTAAATGGAACTATGGAGGAATCTATTCTATCTATGATTGATTCTTTATAAATAACATCATCTGCTATCATATTATAATTATCTAAATAGCCTAATCCATATAATTCAACAACTCCATGAGTTTCAATATCAGCTTCACTCATAACATAAAATCCGTATTCATCGCATAATTCATAAAAAATAGGCGCTTTAGGATAATGTGAAGTTCTTATAGAATTAATATTATTTTCTTTCATTAATTTTAAATCTACAATAAGGTCATCATAAGTAATAGCATACCCCTTAAAAGGATCTGAATCATGATGATTAACACCTTTTATTTTTATAGGAACATTATTAATTTTTAAAATAGAATTTTCTATTTTAATTTCTCTTAATCCAACCTTTTCTTTTATAACTTCAGTTTCTGTTTGTAGTAATAATGTATATAAATTAGGATTTTCAGCATCCCAAAGTTGAGCATTTGAGATATTAATTTGTAAGTTGTTTTCTATTATGTTTCCAGAAGAAATAACAGTATTATTGGGTTCTAATAAGGTATAACTAATATTTGGGTTACCAACAGTCTCAAGAATTTCAAGGTTTATAACACCTTCATTAGATAATACGTTTATAGAGGTTGTTAATTTAAAGTCATTAATTCTTGATTTTGACCTTGTTAGTATATATACATCTCTAAATATCCCTGACATTCTAAATTTATCTTGATCTTCAAAATAAGTTCCATCACACCATTTTAAGACTAATACTGTAATAGTATTTTTACCATTTACTAAATAATTTGAAATATCAAATTCAGAAATGCTATGAGATATTTGACTATAGCCAACAAACTTATCATTTATCCAAAAATAAAAGCATGAATCTACACCTTCAAAGTTTATATGATAATCTTGTTTTTCGGAATCAATATTAAAATCAAATTCTTTTTTATAAATTGCACAAGGATTATCAGTAGGTACAAAAGGTGGATTATATGGAATTGGATATTTAACATTTGTATATTGATTATAATCATATCCCTTCATTTGCCATACAGATGGTACATCAATTGAATCAGAAAGGTTGATTTCATTGATATGATTAAAGTCTTTAATTAACTGAAGGCTAGGAAAATAATTAAAATCCCATTTCCCATTAAGTGAAAAAAAGTTAAATTGATTAGTTCTATCCTTAATATTGATTGCTTCAGTAGCATCAATAAAAGGAATGTAGTAACTCCTTCTTTGCATCATATTTACATGATGTATAGAAAGATTTTCATGATATTCATTTAATAATAACATAATTACCTCCAATATATTTAATATGATTATGGAATTAGGAAACATAATGAAATATGTAGGAAATATAATTCCATAAAATTGATTTTAAAAGTTTATTTTTTACTATAATTTAATATTAATATGTAATTTAATTTTTTAAAATAGTTATAAAGCTCTAAAATATGTTATAATGTTTCCAATGTTTTTAAATTGAAGGTGTATATTAAAATTAGAATAAAGTCTAATTTAAATTAGGGGAATTTATAAATTAGGGAGGTATTTATATGCAAATATTATGGAAGAAGTATAGTAAGGAAAATTTTGAAGTTAATGTAGATGAATGTGGAATAGAGCAAGGAATTCCGGGATTTGGATATAAGTATGAAGTATTAAAAATTGCTGTTGTACATTATATAACAAAGGGAGAAGGAATATTTAAGGTTGATGATAAGGTATACAAGCTGAAGAAAGGTGATATATTTATATTATTAAAAGGAATGAATGTTGAGTATATGGCATCTATAGATGAACCATGGGAATATCAATGGATTGGTTTTAATGGAGCGAATGCAAGTGAATATTTAAATAGAACATCTATAGTTGATTCTTATGCAGCTAGTTGTAAGGAAGATTCAAAAATTCCTAAGATAATATCAAATATGTGTGAAATATCAAAAGCTTATAATCCATCGGCATCTGATGATATATTATTGTTAAGAGAATTGTATTCATTATTTCATGCATTAATAGAAGAATTTCCAAAGGAATTTGAATATAAAAATAAGGAGTTACATACATATATTCAAGAAGCTATTGATTACATTAATATTAATTATATGAATAACATAACAGTTCAAGATATTGCTGAACATGTAAATTTAAGTAGGAGTTATTTATATAAAATGTTTATTAAAAATCTTAAGGTTTCTCCTCAAAATTATCTTATAAATCTTAGGATGTATAAGGCAACATTATTATTAAAAAATACAAAAATGTCTATAGGAGAAGTTGCAAATAAAGTGGGATATAGTGATTCATTATTATTTTCAAAAACATTTTCAAAGCATTTTTCAATCTCTCCTTTAAGTTATAGAAATAATAAGAAAAGTAATAATTAGTTTTAAAAAATAATATAATATTGCAACCTTTGTCCAGCTTCCAAAAAGTGAGACTAATGGAATAGTAAGTGTAGAAATAATAAATCCACCAACGTAAGCAATTGTTCTTGCAGAAGTAACTATTTTAGTTTTTCCAGTTGATGATTTAGTGATATTGGCAGATAGTGACCAATATGGAATATCCATTGCAGTAAAAGATATTCCCCAAAATATATATGCAGTATAAATCCAAATGATTTTATTGTTAGCACTTAAATTTGGAGATGAAAAGCACATTATTGTAGCAAGTCCAACAAAAATAGGAACAATAAATAAATAAGGTCGACTTTTACCTATTTTAGTATGAGTATTATCAACAATAACACCCATTATTGGGTCAGTTATACCATCTATGATTCTTGCAACTAAAAATAAAGTACCTATTGCAGCAGCTCCAACACCAAAACTATCAGTTAAAAAGATTAAAAGGTAGGAATTAATTAATGAATAAATCATATTATTTCCTAGGCTTCCAGAACTATAAGTAAGTAAAGTTTTTATAGAAATATCAGTATTTTTTTCGATTTTTTTATTTGCTAAAGTATCCAAACTCTCACCCCTATTTAATAATGAAATATATTATCAATACCTGTTTAATTAAACTAATTATTATAGAAATCGATTTCTTTTGTTGTTATATATATTATTACAAAGTTTTTAAGAGATTAATATAGTATTAAGTTTCTAAAATATTGATTTATAGTTCCTAATTAATATAATAAATTATTTAATTAAAAATTTTATTATATATTACAAAAAACAGAAAATAATAAGTTATTATGAAATAAAAGGGAAAATGTGATATAATTGTAATATAAGAGGTGTTGGATAAAAAGTACTAAGGGTGAGGGAAGAATGAGATATACTAAGGAAATTAATGGATTAAAAATTAAACAAACTAATAGAAAAATGGAACTTATTATAATTTTAGCTACACTAGCAATTATTTATATTATAGTAAGCTTATTTAAGGTATATGAAAGTATTGAATTTCAATATTCAGTAGTAAGATTTATTAGAATAATAAATGGATTAATAGCTACAATTTCAATAGCAGTTGGTTTAAATTTATATAAAAAAACAAAGGAGTTATCAATATATATATTATTATTAGTATATATATCCTTTGCAATAACTGTAATTTTTGGACAAATTGATTATGCAACATTTTTAAATTATTCATTTAATGTTACTAATTATTTAACTATTACAGTATCATTGCTTAGGGTAGTAATACTTTCTAGTATTATTATTCCAAATTCAACTATATATAAGATTATAGAAAAGAATAGAGGAAAATCTCTTATATTTGTTATTACATATTCTATATTTGCTTGGATAATAGAAAAGCAATTATTTGTTGGGGGAATTTTTGAAAACAAAAAAACACTAATTATATATACTATATTTTTAAATATATCATATTTGGTAATAGCTATAAAATTATTATTAAAATCAATAAATAAAAATAGAGTGATATTAAATGCATTTAGTATAAGTTTATTAATTGTTGCTATTAAATTATTATATATTACAATGGTATTTAAATATAATAGTTTTAATATGAAATTAATATCGGCATTATTAACATATTTAACTTTTTTTGTAGTTGTTGTAGGAAGTGTAATAGAACTATATTTAATTAATGGAAAGGTAGAACACTTAAATAATGAATTAATTAAATTTTATAACTTAGCTCATTTTAATAGTTATAATTATATGTTTATTTGTGATAGAAATTTAAATATATCATATATGAATAATAAAATTAAAGAACATTATGGACAGGATATTGATGAAAAGTGGTATAAGGAAAAGATATTAAAAAATGATGGTTTTAAAGAAAAAATAAATGAGATTCAGGAAGAGTTAACTAAAAATGGAGCATGGAGAGGATTAGTGAATGTTAGCAATAATAAATGCATATTTGATTGTTATATTCAAATGATATATTCAAGTGAAAATAAATCATTTAATGAAAATGAAATATTAGTTAGTTTTATAAGTATTACTGATAGAATTAAATTAGAGCAAGAATTAGAAGTGCGTAAGCTTAATGATACAAAAAAATCAGAATTTATTTCAACTTTATCACATGAGTTAAAAACTCCACTTAATGTTCTTTATTCTACATTACAATTATTAGAAGGAACAAAATCAAATGGGGCAGATGAGTTTTTAAAGGTGTATGATAAGTATAGTTCTTCATTAAAATTAAATAGCAAAAGAATGATTAGGCTAATAAATAATATTGTAGATACAACTAAGATTGATACTGGTATAATTAGCCCTAATTTTGGAAATTACGAAATAGTTTCATTTATAGAAAATATAGTTATTTCAACAGTTTCATTTTTGAAATTTAAAAATATAACTATTGAATTTGATACAAATGTGGAAGAGCATTATATAAAGTGTGATCCAAATATGATTGAAAAGGTAGTTTTAAATTTATTATCTAATTCTATTAAATATACTGAACATAGTGGAAGAATTAAAGTTAATATTAATGTAAGTGAAAAAAATGTAGTATTAACATTTGAAGATAATGGAATAGGTATTCCAATAGATATGAAAGATAAAGTATTTGAAAGATTTTTAAGGCTTGATAATTCTTTTAAAAGGTTAAATGAAGGTAGTGGTATTGGTTTAAGTATAGTTAAATCAATGGTAGAAGCACATGATGGATTTATATTTGTAAGTAGTGAATTAGAGAGAGGTAGTATATTTGATATTGTATTACCAAATGTACTAGTTGATAATATGCCAATGAAAATTTATGAATTTGATGAAGCTAATACAGAATTAGAATTATCAGATATTTATAATTAAAAAAATCCACATTTAAGGAAAGATTAATTATTTAAAATTTTCTTTAAATGTGGATTAATGTTATATAATATTAATATTTTTTTATAAATTAATTGAATATGAGTGATTATTTATCTTCAAAAGGAGATTCATCAAATTTAATAAAATATCCTTGAGGATGAGAACATACTGGACATTTTGCTGGTGCTACTAGACCTTCATAAATAAATCCACAATTTGTACACATCCAAGCTGAAGTAATTGTATCTTTAAACAATGAGCCACTTGAAAGCTTTTCAGCATATTTTTTAAAGCGTTCAGAATGAACATTTTCAATAGAAGCTATATTAGTAAATAGATTTTCTATATCAGAAAAACCTTCTTCTTTTGCAACTTTGGCAAATTCAATATAAATATTTTTACCTTCATTTGATTCATTTTTTTCAGCTTGTTTTAGTAAAGTTAGAGTTGATTTTTCTACTTCTACTGGATAAGAAGCTGTGAATTCAATTTCACTTCCGGAAAATTCTTTTAATTTTTCCATGAATTGTTGAGCATGAGCTTTTTCTTGGTTAGCTGTATAAATAAATAAGTCATGTAAAATAGGGTATCCCTCCGTTTTAGCTACTTCAGCAGCAAATGTATATCTATTTCTTGCTTGACTTTCGCCTGCAAATGCTTTTAATAGATTTTCTTTTGTCTTACTTGTTTTAAAATCAATCATTGAAATTTTACCTACCTTTATTAAATTTTAAAATATAAAATCATAGTTAACATATTTTTATTCTTGTCATTGTAAACTTTTTTTATACTTAGCATAAATAAAGATAAATAAAAAAAATATGAATTAAAAGAATATATTGCAATTAAGATGGGAAAAATTCGTAATGATATTGTTTGGTTTGTAAGAGGTGAGTATGTGATTAAATATATTTTTATTATTGGATTTATATGTTTAATATTTATAGTTATTTTTTCATTATTGAAAGTAGCAAGTGATTTTGATGATGAAATTGAAAATAGTTATAATAATTTTTATGAATATGGTTATTTAGATGAGAAGTATGATTATTATGATAATAAATATAAGAAAATAATAGATAATCATGATGAAATACAATAAAAAAGTTAAATTAAAGAAAGTGAACCTAGTGAAAATTTTACTCTACGCTAGGTTCATTTATTTTATAATTGATTTATGGCATTTAAATTATATGATATAATTATAATAATATGAATAAAAGACAAGATAATTTAGAATTTATAATTTTGGTTTATCAATAAGGTAAATAAAATGGAGATAATTATGGTTAAGTAAAGTGATGTAAATTATAAATTGATATTAATTTATAATAGAAGGAGAATTAATTAGAGATGAATTGTTTAAAGCATGAAAATAGAGAAGCAATAGCAATGTGTGTTAAATGCCATAAGCTTATTTGTGAAGAATGTGCAGTAAAAATAAATAATAAATATTATTGTAAAGAATGTATTTCAGAAATGTATTCAAACAAAGAAAATGAAATATATAATAAAAATGAAGTTATTGATGATTTTCAACATTTAAATGATAATGATGAGAGTAATTTATTTTTAAATACAAATGTTGATTTTCAAAGCAATATAAATAAAAATGTATCAAATAAATCTTTTATAAGATATAAGGGTATAGGAAGTATTTTAGGGGTAATAGCTATAGTAATTTTAATACCAAGGGTAATTAGTGCTTTTAATGAATTTGGAAACTGTTTTGAAAATATGTATATTTCATTTAGATACGATAGTGGAGTTAGGGCTTTTCTATTTTTAATAAATTCAATATTAATATTAGCACAACCATTAATACTTATAGCATTATCAGCATTATTATTTAGTGATTTTATAAAATTTAAGAAAACCATAAGAATAATTACACCTATAATTATAGTTTCAGTATTTACATTACTAATATTTATTATAGGTAGTATAGCAATAAGGTTTATAGATTTTATACCTTTTATAGATTTAATATATTATATAATACCAGTAATTTTAATTATTATAGGAAATTGCATAAATGAAAAATAACTTAACATTTTAAAAATATTAGGAGGAAAAAATAAGTGGAAAAGATAAAGGTTTTAAGTGTATTTGGAACAAGACCGGAAGCAATAAAAATGTGTCCATTAGTAAAGGTGTTAGAAAAAGATGATAGAATAGAATCTATAGTATGTGTAACAGGACAACATAGAGAAATGCTTGATGCAGTATTAGATGTTTTTAATGTAAAACCTAAATATGATTTAAATGTAATGTCTCATGGACAAACTATTGTAGATGTTTCAAATAAGGTGTTAACTGGTGTAGATAAAGTAATTAATGAGTGTAATCCAGATATAGTATTAGTTCATGGAGATACTTCAACTACATTAAATGGAGCATTAGCAGCATTTTATAATCAAAAACCTATAGGACATGTGGAAGCAGGTCTTAGAACAGGAGATATATATTCGCCTTTCCCAGAAGAAGCAAATAGAAAGCTAACTGGGGCAATAGCCACTTTACATTTTGCTGCAACAAAAAGCAATAAAAAAAATTTAGAAATGGAAAATATACATAAAAATATTTATATAACAGGAAATACGGTAATAGATTCTCTTTTAAGTGTAATAAATAATGAACATAAATTTGAAGATAATAGTTTAAACAATATAGATTTTGAAAATAAAAAGGTTATTTTATTAACTGCTCATAGAAGAGAAAATTGGGGAGAACCAATGAAAGAAATATTTAAAGCAGTTAATGAATTAGTTATTAAAAATGATGATGTTGATGTAATTTTTCCTATGCATAAGAATCCATTGATAAGAGAAATTGCAGCTGAGGAATTTAAGGGAATTGAAAATAGGGTACATTTAATTGAACCATTAGAATACGTTGATTTTGCTAATTTAATGGCTAAATGTTATTTAATAATGACTGATTCAGGAGGAATTCAAGAAGAAGCACCTGCACTTGGAAAACCAGTTATGGTATTAAGAACAGAAACTGAAAGACCAGAAGCAATTGAAGCTGGAACAGTTAAGTTAGCTGGGGTTAAAATGGAAGATATTTTTAATATAGCAAATGAACTTGTAAATGATAAAGGCACTTATGAAAATATGGCTCATGCAGCCAATCCTTATGGAGATGGAAAGGCATGTGAAAGGATTGTAAATCATATAGTTGAATATTTTAATTAATTAAATTTTAATCATTTCTTATGTAGTATAGTTATAGTTTTAGTAAATTTATTACATGGGGAATGATTTTTTTATTTATATTTTTAGAATTTTTAAAGTCGAAAAAAGTCGTAAATTGAATTAAGGATTGAATATTAATTTATATAAATTGAATTAAATTAAATAAAAGTGTTTAAAAATACAAAAAAGTAGAGTAAAATTTAAAATGGTTATAAATTTGTATAATTATAAAATAAAAGGAGAGGGTGTAAATGAAGAAAATAGTATCAAATACTATTTTAACTGCATTGGCAGCAACTAATTTAACTACTATAGCGGCACAATCAGTAAGTGCTACAACTAAGGCAGATGATTCAATTAATGCTAATATAAATGAAGAGTTTAACAATTCTATTGATGTTACTGTAGAAGATACAGAAAGTATAGAAAGTTCAAATACTGAAAATTCATCAAATAATGATGAGACAGGGGAAGGTAGTATTAACTCAGAAATAAATGATGAAGATAATGAATTAAATAAGGATGAAGAAATTCAAACAGATATAGATAATAGTGAGTCATTTGAAAATAATAGTGATGATTTAACTTTAGAAAATAATCCAAATGAAGAAGTTTCAAATGAAACAACATCAGAAAATACTTCTAATATTATAGAAGATGTAAAAAGATATGGAAAATTAGAATTTGATATGAATTTTGCTATGCCAGTAAAGGACTTAAATTCAATAGATTTATCAATATTTAAAGATGAAAGTAAGATTATTCAAAATTTAGACTTATCTTTAGAAAATGGAGATTTAGAAAATGGAATAACATATAAGGTTGAAAAATTAAATTCAAAAAGATTGCCATTAGAAGATGGACAAAAAGATATTTATTTTTTACATATAACAATTGAAAAATTAGAGCTTGGAACATATGCTGCTGAAATTAAATCAGAGGGATATATAGATACAAAGGTAGAAAATATAGAAATTAAAGATTTTTCAAAGAGAGTTATTTTAGGAAGTAGTAATAATGAATCTTTAAATTACAATGGAGTATTTTTAGCTGGTGATGTAAATGGCGATGGAAAAATAGATATGGGAGACTATGATTTAGTATTTGAGAATATTGGAACATCAAAAGTTACAAAAGATACATTGAAATTTGATATTAATAAGGACGGTAAAATTGATATTGCTGATTTAACTTATATAAATTCTAATATGGGAGCTACTCAAGGTAAGGCAGTTATTGAAAATACTGATGCAATAATTGATGTAAATAGCATTAGTGTTGATGAAAGTAAATTCAAGCTGGAAAGTGGTACTAGTATTAAGGATATATTTATAGATAATGAAAAATCAGTATCTTTAGGGAAAAATGACGGACAAGCACCTAGTGAGGAATCTCCATTAGTACTTGGGATTGATTTATCTAAATCTATGAGAGGAAGCAAAGAAGGAATAGCTTTAGCATCAGAAAATTCAATTGAAATGGAACAAATAGTAATTAAGGCTCCTAAGACTTCAAGTAATTCAGATGCATCAATGCCAGAAAAGGGTAGTATAACATATGTTGATGAAAATGGTGTTACAAAAACTGTAGAATTTAATGAAAATTCTAATGAAGCTCGTTCAAAGGGTTCAAATGGAGATATAGTTATTGATTTAGGAACTCAAGTTGCTGTTAAGCAAATTTCTATAAATGTAACAGCTAATAGAGGAAATAAAAATATATCTGAAATAGCTAAAATAGAGTTTTTAAATAATGTATATAAGGAAGTTCCAAAGCCAGATATGAATATTCCTACAATAAAGACTTTAGAAACATCAACTAATCTTCATGATGAAAGAATAACTATATCATGGGAAGCACAACCAAATGTAACTTCATATGAAGTAATGTATCAAAAACTTAACGAAAATGGACAAGTTATTAGTACTAAGAAATTACAAACCAATAAAACTAATTTAAATATATTAGATAAAGACATAAAGCCATATGATTTATATAGAGTAAGTATTCAATCTTTAAATGGTGAATGGAGCAGTGGATATTTAACTGAAGAAGATGTGCCTTCAGCCTTTGATAGAAAAGCTGATAATGTAGATGCTAACTTTAATCCAATTGATAGTTATTATAATGGTGATAAAGGAAGTGTATCAGAAATTCAAGTTATTCCTTTAAATAAGCCAGAACCACCTAGAAATTTAACTACAGATCAAGGTTATAAGTCATTTACAGTAAAATGGGAACAACATTCTCAAGCTAGGGATTTTGATATTTATTACAGAAAAATTGGTGATAGTAATAAAAATTGGATAAAGGCAAATGATAATCACAAGGAAGTTGTTGAGGGTAGTGAAGATATTACTAATCCAGATAAAAATAAATTAGTAAGAAGTCATAGCTATACAGTTAATGGTCTTGAGGATAATGTTTCTTATGAAGTAAGGGTTACAGCAACTAACCATTTAGGTACAAGTGAAATGTCTAAGGCATATATAGCAAGTACAACATCTGTTAATCCACCAAAGATGCAAGAGTATAAATTAATTAATAGACCAACAACTGAAAATGAAATTGGAACAACTCATATTGTTGATGTTCGTAATAAAAAGGATTCTAATGGATGGGCATCTCAAGATGATGGCTTACATTATGATTCTAAATATGCATTAGTTGATGGTGATTTTACTACTGAATGGAAGGTTAATGACTGGGATACAGGAGCTAGTTATGGTGCTGATAGAGGTTCTGAAATTACATTTGATGACACTTATACAATTGGGAAAATAGGGATAGGAAGAACATTACAAAAGGGCCACTATATGGGCCTATATAAGGTTAAGGTTACTTATTGGGATGAGAATGATAATAAAAATGTAGTTTATACGGAATCAATAAGTGAAAAGAGCTCTAATGGTCATAGCTATTACATGGTAAATTTAAATGAACCTATAAGAGCAAAAAAAATAAAGGTTGATACATCAGGATATGGTGGAAGTACACAAATAATATCAGAGCTTAAATTTTATGAATATGATAGTTTAGCTGATGATATAAAGAATTTATATAAAGATGATTTAAGATTAGTTCTTAAAGAGTCTGTTACTCAAAATGTATTAGATGAATTATCAAAGCGATTAAATACACCAGATGATTTAAGTGGAGAATATCATCCAGATAAAGCCATTTTAGAAAAGGAATTAGATGTTGCACAAAAGTTATTTAATGATAAGGAAGTTTCTGAAAAGGTAACAACTCTTGATGCTAGTATTAGAACCGATAATGAAGGTCCATCTTTAGGAATGGAAAATAGTTATCAGTCATTAGGAAGTGTTGCAAGACCTTCAGTTGATGATAATGGAACATCTAAACAAATAGTAGTATATATGGGATCAAGTGACCCAAATACAAAGGTTGATATAGTATTTTTACAAAATTATGGATTACCAACTTCATATATGAGTAAAGTTTATACAATATCTCCGGGAAGAACTGAAATAACAATTCCTTCAATTATTTCTGCTGATGTAGAAAAGGGTGGTCAAGTTATGGCTAGGGTTACCCAAGGTTCTACAAGTGCAAATGTACAAATTCGTTTAAGTGGAGTTACTGATATTCCTCATTTAAATGTTAATAATATAATAAATGATTCTACTAAGGAAGAAGAAGTTAAAGATAAAATAAGAGCTTATATAAATGAGTTAAAAACATATATATCTGACATAAAGAGTTTATATCCAACAGAAGTTAGTGATAAAGATAAGATTAATAATATTTATCTTTATGATAAAGAAACATCACCTTTAAACACAACAGATATAGAAGGGGATAGATTTACATTAACTTTACCAGCATCTGAAATACTTAGAGGAATCGAAGAAGGATTAGAAAATGATATAGAAGCTCAAGTTGAAAGAGTACATAATGCACTTTTAGCATGGGAACAGGAAGTACAAGTTGGATTTGCTAAAAAAGGTGTATTTGAAGAGGTTAAGGATTTCAATGGAAATGGAGAAATTGACTCTGAAGATAGAGAATACTTTAAAAAGCATAGAGCTCCGCTTACAAGATTAAATATTAAATATCAAAGAATGATGATGGGAGCAGCAGCTTATGCATCAAGTCATCATATAGGGGTAGGATTTAATTCAGCTTCATATATTCAAGGGGTTCCTTATAAGATTGATTCAATGGGAAATGTAGTAAATAAGGATGAAGCTCATCTTTATGGAGGATTAATAGGTCATGAAATGGGACATTGTATGGATATTGCAGATAGACTTTATCCAGAAACAAGTAATAATTTAATGACTGCAATTACAGGAACAATGCTTGATGAAGATAGTCCATATGCATCATCAATGAATGAACTTTATAAAAAAGTAACTTCAAATACAATTGGTTTATCTACTAATAGAAGTGTTGTAGTTAATATGTTATGGCAACCATATCTTGCATATGAAAATGAAAGTACATATAAAATGTTATTAACTGATGGAGATGCTGATTTAAGTAATGATTCATTCTTTGCAAAATTAAATAGAGCATACAGAGAAATGACAGCAGAGGAAAAAGCTAATGGCGATAGAGATCAATGGTTAATTAGAATGAACTCAAAGGTTGCAGGAAAAGATTTAACTGATTTTTATGAAGCACATGGAATAGTGGCAAATGAAACAACATTACAATATGTATCTCAATTCCCTAAAGAAACTAAGAAGATTCAATATATTAATGATGAAGCTAGAAGAAGAAGAATGGCAGGAACTGCAGATATGGAAGAGGGAACTATTCTTTCTGCTAAGTTTGGAAATGACTCTAGAGGAAATGAAATAGTAAATGGTTCTTATGTAAATGATAAAAATGTTTCAATTAATTTATCTGTAGATAAAAGCAATGATAATATTTTAGGATATGAAATATATAGAAATGGTAAGCCAGCTGGATTTATTGAAAGAAATAAAAATGGACAAGAGACTGTTTATACTGATGTAGTAGACAATATAAATAATAGAGTAGTTACTTATTCTGCAGTTGCATATGATTATAATTTAAATCCAACTAATACAGTTGAATTAGGAACAATTAAAGTTAGACATGAAGGTGGAATTGCTAAATCTAGTACAATTTTAACTACCAATACAATAAGTTTAAATGAAAACCACAATGATATTCATTCACATGAAGAAAATAAGGATTTAAAATTAGCTTTAGATGATAACAATAATACTGCTTATGAAGGTAGAATG
Source organism: uncultured Clostridium sp. (assembly GCA_900540255.1). Taxonomy (GTDB): domain Bacteria; phylum Bacillota; class Clostridia; order Clostridiales; family Clostridiaceae; genus Clostridium. The sequence continues at coordinate 3,080 of UQFE01000033.1, read as the reverse complement.
TTAACTAAAGATGAATTTAATAGCTCAATTCATTTAACAGAAATGAATCCTAATAATAATCCATATGTAATAGTAGATACTACTGAAATGAAGACATTAGTAGGTATAAAGTATACTGCACCTATTGAAACTTCAGGATTTATATTTAAGAGACAAGCTGTGGCAAGCTCAGCACTTAAGAAATATAAAATTGAGGTTAGTAAAGATGGAGCAAATTGGACAACTGTTAAGGAAGATACATTAAATTTAACTGCAGATAATCCAACAGCTACTATTTTCTTTGACCAAGAAGGAGTTACTGGAGGAAATCAATTAAGCTCATATAATGCAAGATATGTTAAGATTACAGCTTTAGAAACTAAGAATATTTCAATAGCTGAACTTGAAGTAATAACACCTCCTGGAGATAATATTGAAATTGGTGTTGCAGAAGATAATATTAATTATGAAAATGGTATTGGAATATTAAAAGAAAAGTTTGTTTATGTAGTTGATAACCCTGAAACTGAGGAAAATGAAGAAAAATCAATTCCAGCAGGTTCAATAGTTATAACTGGTGAATATAGAGGAAATCCAGCTTTTAATGTACCTTTAGTATTAAATCAAAATGAAGAGCATATTGCTGATAAATATAATGGAATACTTATGGCAGAAATTCCTGATAACGGAGATTTACAAGAAATTTCTGAAGGAAATTGGGTTTATTGGGTTGAACCAGAATATGTTAATGACTTTATGAAAGATAATACAGAGATATTTGCTGAGTTATATAGAACAGATAGTGCAGATGCATTAACTGGAGGACAAAGACTTGTAAGTGATACTTTTAAAATTAAAGTTCCAGATGAACTGCCAGAAATAAAATTATCATCAGGTAATGAAAAAAGAACTAATAACATTAAGACCTTTAATATTAAGGAAGATGTAATTAATAAAGTAATAGAAGCAAGATAATATGAGGATAGTTAAGAGTGACGAGTGACAAGTGACAAGATGAGGAAAAAATTCAGCTTATGATGAATTTTGAGATAGTTAAGAGTGGAAAATGGCAAGTGACAAGATGAGAGAAAAATTGAGCTGATTCTTAATTTAAGAAAATATATTTTAAGAAACTCTTCAAAGAGTTTAATAATTAACTTGTCACTTGTCACTTATAACTTGTCACTAAATTAAACGGGGTGATAAGATGATTCAGAAAAGATTTGAAAATAGAGCTACTAGAAGAAATAATAAGAAAAAGAAAAATAAGAGATTTGTTAATTTAATGGCTATATCTACAGTTACTGCAGTTATATTTGCATATTCAATTAATGGTGTTGCAGATAATAAAAAAGTAAGTAATAAAGTAGCTGTAGAGTTAGGTGTTGAAAAAATAGAAAAGGATAAAGTTAAAATTAAGTTGGATAATTTTACTCCTGTAATTAAATCATTACAATTGAGTTTGAAGATTGATGGTAATGCTAAATTTAAAGAAAATAGCATTGAATGGCTTGTGAAATCAAAATCAAATGATATAAAAACTCATACTAAAATAAGTGATGATAAAAAGTCTATGGAAATATTTGTAATATCTAATGAACCATTAGATAAGAATGGTGGAGAGTTAGAAATATGCGAAATAAATGTTACTAAGGATGGAAATGGAAGTTCTGCATATACTATTAATGCTAATGTAAATAATGACGGAAACTCATATAGCTATATAATTAATGATACTAATAAGCAAGTTAGTGGAAATGATATAGCAAATTTAAATATGGAAAAGTTAACTATAAATTCCTCTCCAGTAATAAGTCTGAAAAATTTAGCAACAGTAGTTGATGGAAATATTTTTGTATCAAAGGGAGAGGATTTTGATGCAAAAAGTTATATTGTAGTTAATGATGAAGAGGATGGAGAAATTCCAGTTGATAAAGTAGTTGTTACCGGAAAGGTTGATACGAAAAAGGTTGGTACATATAATATTAACTATTCAGTTAGTGATAGTGAGGGAGAAGTTACTAATTTAAAACAAACTGTAATAGTTGAAGAAGTTGCAAATCAAGAAATTAGTAAGCCTATAATAACTATTATGAATAATGGGCAAGAAGTTGATAAAATAGTTGTTACTAAAGGTGATGAACTTGATTTAAGTAAATATATAAGTGCAGTTGACTATTTAGGAGGAACTATTAATCCTGAAATAATTGGTAGTTATGATGTGAATAAAGCAGGAACATATGAGTTAACAGTGAGAGCTACTGATAGATTTAATAATGTTTCAGAAAAATCATTAACATTAGTTGTTGAAAAGAAAGTAATAAATGCACCAAGTATGAATGCTGCACCTGTAATAATAGCAAATGATGTTGAATTAGTAGTTGGTGATAAATTTAATGAACTAGATAATGTAAAGGTAATTGATGAAGAGGATGGAGAAATTCCAGTTGATAAAGTAGTTGTTGAAAGTGATGTTGATACAACTAAGGTTGGAAATTACAAGGTAATTTATAGTGTAACAGATAGTAATGGTGCAACTACAACTAAGACTATAAATGTAAAAGTAAGTATGAAAATGGTAGAATTAGAGCCATCTAATCCTATAAAGCCAGAAAAACCAGATGAGCCAACTACTCCTGGTAATCCAGAACTTCCAGATAACCCAAGTATTCCGGAAAATCCAGATGATTCAGGTAATGATAATTCAGGGAATATAAATAAACCAGGAAATGGCAGCGGATCAAATGATAAAGTTGAAGCACCAGATGTACCAGTAACACCTGAAACTCCTAAAGATGATAATAGTAATACTAGTACAGATAACAAGGTAAATTCTGAAAATAAAAATGAAATACCTAAAACAGGACAAGGAATATTTTATGGAATAACTATAACATTTGCAGTTTTAATAATTGGATTTGGTGTATACTTCCTAAAAAAGAAAAATAAATAATTAACAATTTTAACCTCAGAAGTATGTTAACAGTAGTTAATATACGCTTCTGGGGTTTAGTTTATTTTATAAATAAATAGTATTATTTTTGTGCATATTCTTTTGTTATATAAAAATGTTGTTAACAACATTTTTATATAACAAAAGA
>UQFE01000032.1 GCA_900540255.1 uncultured Clostridium sp. | reverse complement strand
ATTTTTATTTTTCAAAACAATATATTGTGTATAAAAATTTTAGTGCGACAGCCCCATATATCTTTTATAATATTTCGAGTATTTCAACCTTATAGCTTTCCCCTGGAGCCATAACTTCAACAACATCACCAGCTCTTTTTCCTGCTAAAGCTTTTCCTAAATCTGATTCAATACTAATTAACATATCTTCAGGTTTAGCATCTAAGGTAGTTACAATTGTAACTATATCTTCAAAATCATCATCTATAAACTTAATTTTAGCTTTAGTATTAATACCAATAACAGACTTATCCATTCTCTCATCTTCAATTACTGTTGAAGTTGTAATTAGCGTTAATAAATGTTGAATTCTATTATCATTTTCTCTATATTCTTCACAAGCTGCTTTATATTCAGCATTTTCTGATCTATCTCCATGTGCTGCTGCTATTAATTTTTCTTTAGCTATTTCAGCCCTTCTTACAGTCATTCTATACTCTAATTCTTCTTGAAGTTTTTTAATATTTGATTCTGTTAATATCTTTTTCATATAAAAATCTCCCTCCTAAAATAGTATTATTATAAATATTTATTATATCAAATTAAATATATTATTGGAATAAATTAATGTACATCATAGAACTTTTTATATTTTGTTATGAAATCTTTTACAAACACAAGTAATTTTTGATAAAAAAGTTAAATTTTTAAAAAAATATTGACAAATTTTAAAAGTAGAATTATCATAAAGATGTTTGATAGTCAAAATATTTGAGGGAGGAGTGAAAATTTTACTATTTAGAAGAAGTTATATTTCACATAAATATTTATTCGAAATTATTTTTTAGTTATAAAAGATGATATTAACTTATTATTCATTATGAATATAAATTAAAAATTAATATATTTTTTAATATTTTAATTTGATTATCAAATAATTATATTTAAAAACAAAGGTGTTAAGATGGGTTTAGTAAAGTTTTTAGGAATAGGGCATTATTGTCCTGAAAATATCGTAACAAACTATCAGTTATCTTCAATTGTAGATACATCACATGAGTGGATAATAAAAAGAACAGGCATATTTGAAAGAAGAATTTCTACTGGTGAAGGGACTGTTGATTTAGCAGTTAATGCTGCAAAAAATGCATTAAAAATGGCTGGATGTATACCTGAAAGTATAGATATTATTATTGTTGCTACAACATCACCTGATAGAATTATGCCTTCAACAGCATGTAGTGTACAAAGTGTTTTAGGATGCATAAATGCTTCAGCATTTGATATAAGCGCTGCTTGTTCGGGCTTTTTATACTCATCAATTATAGCCAATTCATTATTAAAATGTGGAGAAGGAAAAAAGGCTTTAGTAATTGGTAGTGAAGTTCTTTCAAGAATAATAGATTGGACTGATCGTAACACATGTATATTATTTGGAGATGGAGCTGGTGCTGCAGTATTAGAAATAACAACAAATGATGAATCTGGCATAATAAGTACTTATTTTGGCTCTGATGGAAATAAAGGCTTAAAAGCATTAAATGCAAATCAGTTCTCTATTAGTACACCATTTTCAAATTCAAACTTAGAAAGAAAACAATTTATTGAAATGGATGGTAGAGAAGTATTTAGATTTGCAATTTCTATAATACCTAAGGTTATTAAAGAATTACTAAAGAAGTCTGGTGAAAGTATTGAAAATATAAAATATATTATTCCACATCAAGCAAATTCAAGAATTATAGATGATGCTGCTAAAAAACTAAATTTAAATAGGGACAAGTTTTTAATTAACTTAGAACATTATGGAAATACATCAGCAGCAAGTATTCCAATAGTTTTAAGTGAATCAATAGAAAAAGGGCTTATTAAAAAGGGAGATAAGATAATTTTAGTAGCCTTTGGTGGTGGACTTACTTGGAGTGGATTACTTATTCAATGGTAATCAATATTTTTTTTAATTTATATTGTTAATTTTTTGATAATAATGGATTTTAATACATTTTTGAAAGTAAAATTAAGTTATGGAGGAAATATGTATGATATTTGAGAAAATTAAGGAAATAGTAATGGATCAATTAGGAGTTAATGATGAAGATGTAAAATTAGAAACTAACTTTGTAGAAGATTTAGATGCAGATTCATTAGATTTATTCCAAGTTATTATGGAAATTGAAGATGCTTTTAACGTAAAAGTTGAAGATGTTGAAAATATAAAAACAGTTGCAGATGCTGTCTCATTTATTGAAAGTGCAACAGCTGCTAAGTAGTATTGGAGGTAATAGCTATGAAAAAGGATATATGTAATCTTATAGGTATTAAATATCCTGTTTTTCAAGGTGGTATGGCTTGGGTTTCCGAAAGTACATTAGCTGCTGCTGTATCAAATGCAGGTGGCTTAGGAATTATTGCAGGAGCTAATGCTCCTGCTAGCCATATTAGAGATGAAATAAAAAAAACAAAAAAGCTTACTAATAAACCATTTGGATTAAATATTATGCTTTTATCAGATAATGCAGATGAACTTGCAGATATAGCTATTGAAGAAGGAGTAAAAGTAATAACTACAGGGGCTGGTAATCCTGGTAAATATATAAATAAATGGAAGAGTGCCGGTATTATTGTAATTCCTGTTGTAGCTTCAGTTGCTTTAGCAAAAAGGATGGAAAGATGTGGAGCTGATGCTATTATTGCTGAAGGATGTGAATCTGGGGGGCATATTGGTAAATTAACAACTATGGTTTTATTACCGCAAGTTGTTGATGCTGTAAATATTCCTGTTATAGGTGCTGGCGGTATCGCTGATGGAAGGGGAATAGCAGCTGCATTTATTCTTGGAGCAAGTGCAGTACAAGTTGGAACAAGATTTTTAGCTTCAGAAGAATGTCAAATACATGAAAATTATAAAAATGCAGTTATTAAGGCTAAAGATATCGATACTGTAGTTACTGGAAGATGTACTGGACATCCAGTTCAAGTTCTTAAAAATAAACTTGCTAAAGAATATTTAAAGCTTGAAGATAATCATGCAAGTATTAAAGAACTAGATGAACTAGGAAAAGGTGCTTTAAGAAAAGCTGTTATAGAAGGTGATACTGATAATGGTTCACTTATGGCAGGTCAAATTTCTGGAATGGTATCAAAAATACAAAGTGTTAATGAAATAATTAAAGAAATGTTTAATGAATATGAGGACATTAAAGTAAGCTTTAACTCATAGATAAATGGAGGATTTATGAAAATAGCTTTTATTTTTTCAGGTCAAGGAGCCCAATATGTAGGAATGGGAAAAGAGCTATATGATGCTTATCCTGTTTGTAAAAATGTTTTTGATAGAGCTAATGAAGTATTAGGATTTGATATTAAAAATCTTATTTTTAATGGTGAAAAGGAAGAGTTGAATATTACAGAAAATACTCAACCTGCAATTTTAACTACATCAATTGCAATCTTAAGCATTTTAAAAGAAAGGGGAATTATAGCTGATATAACTGCCGGATTAAGTTTAGGTGAATATTCCGCTTTAGTTGCAAGTGAAGCTATTGATTTTGATACAGCTCTTAAGCTTGTAAAAAAAAGAGGTCACATAATGCAAGAAGCAGTTCCCCTAGGTATTGGAGCAATGGCCGCAGTTATAGGATTAGGTGAAGATAAAATTAAGTTAATACTAAATAGCATATCTAATGCTGGAACAGTTGAAATTGCTAATTATAATACACCTAATCAAATAGTAATTGGTGGCGAAAAAGATGCTGTAAATTTAGCACAAGTTAAATTAACAGAAGCTGGTGCTAGAAAAGTAATACCTTTAAAAGTTTCTGGTCCATTTCACACATCAATGTTAAATAATGCTTCTAAAAAATTAGGTGAGTATTTAAAAGATATAAAATTCAATGAACCAAAGTTAAAGGTTATTACTAATGTTACTGGAGATTTTATTACTGATAAAAATGAAATTACTTCACTTTTAGAAAAACAAGTTAAATCATCAGTTAAATGGAGTAAGACAATTGAAAAAATGCTTGAAGAAGGTATAGACACATTTATTGAAATTGGTCCTTCTAAAACATTAAGTAGTTTTGTAAAAGAAATAAGCAGAAATAAGAAAGCTAACTTAAATATTTTTAATGTTGAAGATTTAAAATCACTTGATAAAACTTTAGAAGGAGTTGAAATTAAATGTTAAAAGGGAAAAATGTTATAGTTACTGGTGCTACAAGGGGCATTGGAAAAGAAATAGCATTAACATTAGCACAAAATGGAGCAAATATAGCTATTAATTATAGAAACTATAATGATGAAATAGTAGAATTAATTAATGCTCTTAAGGAATTTGGCGCAGACGTTTTAGCTATAAAATGTGATGTAAGTAAATCAAACGAAGTTGAAAACTTTGTTTCAGAAATAAAAAACCACTTTAGTTCAATTGATATATTAGTAAATAATGCTGGAATAACTAAAGATGGTTTAATTTTAAGAATGAAAGATCAGGATTTTGATGATGTATTAAATGTAAATTTAAAAGGTACTTTTAATACTACAAAATTTGTATCCCAAGTTATGTTTAAGCAAAAACATGGGAAAATAGTAAATATATCTTCAGTTGTAGGCTTAATTGGAAATGCAGGTCAAAGTAATTATTCTGCATCTAAGGCAGGGGTAATTGGTTTTTCAAAATCAGTAGCGAAAGAATTAGCATCTAGAAATATAAATATTAATGTTGTAGCCCCTGGATATATAGATACAGATATGACTAAATCATTACCTGATAGGGTTAAAGAGGAAATTTTAAAAAGTATACCTATGAAAAAGATAGGTAATCCTAAAGAAGTTGCTAATTTAGTATTATTTTTATCATCAAATTTATCTGATTATATTACTGGTCAAGTTATAAATGTTGATGGTGGGATGGTAATGGCATAAAAGGGGGGCTAACTTTGAAAAGAAGAGTTGTAGTAACAGGGCTTGGTGCTATAACACCAATTGGAAACAATGTAGGAGAGTATTGGAATGGAATTAGAGAATCTAAGAATGGTATTGATGAAATAACATTGTTTAATCATGAAAATTTAAAAGTTAAAATGGCTGGAGAAGTTAAAGACTTTAATCCAACTTTATATATGGATAGAAAAGAATCTAAAAGAATGGATAGATATACTCAATTTGCTATAGTAGCAGCTACAGAAGCTCTAGCTGATAGTAAACTTAATCTTGATAATATAAATAAGCAAAGAGTTGGAGTATTAGTTGGTTCTGGTATAGGAGGATTGTCTACTATTGAAGCTCAAATCAGATCTTTAGTAAATAAAGGCCCTAATAGAGTTGCTCCTTTAACAATACCTATGTCTATATCAAATATTGCATCTGGAGCAATTGCAATTAAATTTGGACTTTTAGGAAGCTCTTTTAGCATTACCTCTGCATGTGCCTCTTCAACACATTGTATAGGGGAAGCTTATAGAAATATTAAGGATGGTTATTCTGATATTATTTTTGCTGGTGGATCTGAAGCATCTATTTGTGAATTTGGAATTTCATCATTTCAATCCCTAACAGCATTAAGTAAAAGTGAAGATAGAAATAGAGCATCTATTCCTTTTGATTTAAATAGAAATGGTTTTGTTATGGGCGAAGGTGCTGGAGTGTTAATTTTAGAGGATTTAGAAAGCGCCTTAAAAAGAGGAGCTAAAATTTACTGTGAAATAGTAGGATATGGTACAACAAGTGATGCCTATCATATAACTTCACCATGTCCAGATGGAAATGGAGCTTATAGATGTATGAGAGATGCAATGGCTGACGCTAGCGTTAATTGTACTGAAATCTCTTATATAAATGCACATGGAACAGCAACTGAAATAAATGACAAAGTCGAAACATTAGCAATAAAAAAGGCTTTTGGTTATGACTTTATGAAACCATATGTTAGTTCTACAAAATCTATGACAGGTCATTTACTAGGTGCAGCAGGAGCTATAGAAGCTATTGCATCAATAAAAGCAATAGAAGATAGCTTTGTTCCACCAACAATAAACTACCTTAACCCAGACCCAGAGTGTAATTTAAATCTTGTTGTTAATACAGGTAAAAATGTTGATATTAAATATTCTATGTCTAATTCATTAGGTTTTGGTGGTCATAATGCAACTCTAATATTTAAAAAATGGAGGTAGCTTAAAGTGCTAGACTATAACCAAATTAAGGATTTAATTAAAGAAATAGATTCTTCATCATTAAGAGTATTTGAATTAGAAGATAGTGATATAAAATTAAAATTAAGTAAAAATGATGAAAATAAACCTACTAATGATTTAATTAATGATGTTTCTTTAAGTGAACCATCATTACAATCATCTAATAAAACAACCTTTGAATTAAATACTACAGAAGTTAATGATGAAGCAACTACTCTTGATGAAAATATTACAATTATAAAATCACCATTAGTAGGTACTTATTATTCCTCTTCAAAACCTGGAGGAGATTCCTATGTAACTGTAGGAAGTAATGTAAAAAAAGGTGATGTTTTATGCATTATTGAAGCAATGAAAATAATGAATGAAATAACTTCAGAAGTAGATGGAAAAATTATAGAAGTTTTAAGGGAAGATGAGGATATTGTGGAATTTGGCATGGAGTTATTTAAGATAATTTAATGATAGTTAATTAAGAGAATAAGGAGATAGTTATATGGATATTAATGAAATTAAGGAAATATTGCCTCATAGATATCCTTTTCTATTAATAGATAAAGTAATTAGTATGGAAGGAAATAAAATAGTTGCAATAAAAAATGTTACAGTTAACGAAAACTATTTTCAGGGTCATTTCCCTGCTGAAGCAGTTATGCCAGGCGTATTAATTATAGAAGCGTTAGCTCAAACTGGAGCTGTAGCAATATTAAGTAAAAATGAATTTAAAGGAAAAATTGCATATTTTGCTGGAATAGATAAAGCTAAGTTCAGAAGAAAAGTAATTCCTGGAGATATATTAAGATTAGAAGTTGAGATTACAAAACTACGTGGACGAGCTGGTATAGGTTATGGAATAGCCTATGTTGATGATAAAAAGGTTTGTGAAGGAGAATTAACCTTCATGGTAGGTTAAATTAAGTGAGGTGCTTTTATGATTAGAAAAGTTTTAATAGCTAATAGAGGAGAAATAGCTGTAAGAATTATTCGTGCTTGTAAAGAGCTTGGAATTAAAACTGTTGCAATTTATTCTGAAGTAGATAAAAATGCTATTCACACTGAACTTGCAGATGAAGCTATTTGTGTTGGAACTTCTAAATCTAAAGATTCTTATCTTAATGAAAGTAATATTTTAAGTGCAGCAGTAATTACTGGCTGCAACGCGATTCATCCAGGTTTCGGATTTTTATCTGAAAATGCAAGTTTTGCAGGAATGTGTGAAGAATGTAATATAAAATTTATAGGTCCTAGTAAAGAAATTATAAATATAATGGGCAATAAATCTATGGCACGAGAAATTATGAAAAATGCAAATATTCCTATAATTCCTGGGAGTGAAGGACTTATTAGAAATTTAGAAGAAGCTAAGTCTGAAGCTAAAAAGATTGGATATCCAGTAATGATTAAAGCTTCCCTTGGTGGTGGGGGAAAAGGAATTAGAGTTGTTCTAAATGAAAATGAATTAGAAAATTCATATTTTACAGCTAAAGCAGAAGCTAAAAATAATTTTAATGATGATTCTGTATACATGGAAAAGTTTATAGAAAACCCTCGTCATATAGAAGTTCAAATATTAGGAGATGCCTTTGGAAATGTAATTCATTTATATGAAAGAGATTGTACAATTCAAAGACGTAATCAAAAGGTTCTTGAAGAGGCACCAGCTATTATTTTAAATGATGAATTAAGAAATAAAATGGGGACTGCAGCCGTTAATGCAGCAAAGGCTGTAAATTATGAAAGTGCAGGAACAATAGAATTTTTACTTGATAAGCATGGTGATTTTTATTTTATGGAAATGAATACTAGAATTCAAGTTGAACATCCAGTAACAGAAATGGTAACTTCAGTGGATATAGTTAAAGAACAGTTGAATATTGCAAATGGAATGGAACTTTCTTTAACTCAAGATAATATTAAAATTGATGGTCATTCAATAGAATGTAGAATTAATGCTGAAAATCCTAAATTAGGATTTGCTCCATCTCCTGGTAAAATTAAATTTTTAAATCTACCTGGTGGAAATGGCGTTAGGGTTGATACTGCTGTTTATAACGGATATACAATTCCTCCTAATTATGATTCTATGATTGCTAAATTAATAGTCCATGGTAAATCAAGAGATGAAGCAATAAAAAAGATGCTCCGTGCATTAGATGAATTTGTTATAGAAGGAATAAATACTAATATAGAATTTCAGATAAGTATATTAAAAAATCAAGCATTCCGATTAGGAACTTATGATACAAGTTTTATAAGCAAGGAATTTAAACTGTAAGTTGGTGATATTATGAAAATTTTTAAAAAGAAAAACTATGGAGTAATTAATATTTCTTCTATTGATAATAAGTATATTCCAATAGTACCTGATGGAGCTTGGGTTAAATGTGATTACTGTGGGAAAATATTGTATAAAAAGGATTTAGAAAATAATTATTTTATTTGTAATAATTGCGGTAGTAATTTTAGATTATCTGCTTATGATAGATTACGATTTACTTGTGATGAAGGATCATTTATAGAGTTTAACAAAAATATGGAAAGTAATAATCCTATGAATTTTCCAGGTTATGAAAAAAAACTAAATAAAAATAAGAATATATCTGCACTTACAGAAGCAGTAGTAACTGGAAAATGCTTAATTAACGGTAATGCTGCAATGATTTGTATAATGGATTCTCATTTTATGATGGGAAGTATGGGAACTGTTGTTGGTGAAAAAATTACATTAGCAATTGAAAAAGCTATTGAAGAAAAGTTACCAATAATAATATTTACTGCTTCAGGTGGTGCTAGAATGCAAGAAGGAATTTTATCATTAATGCAAATGGCAAAGGTTAGTTCGGCATTAGCTAAACTCAATGAAGCTGGATTACTTTATATAACAGTACTTACTGATCCTACTACAGGTGGAGTAACAGCAAGCTTTGCAATGCTTGGGGATATAATTTTATCTGAACCTAAATCTTTAGTTGGATTTGCGGGAAGAAGAGTAATAGAAGGTACAATTAAAGAAAAGCTTCCTGATAACTTTCAAGGCGCTGAGTTTTTATTAGAAAAAGGTTTTGTTGATAATATAGTAAAAAGAGAAGAAATGAAAGGAGTACTTTCATTATTATTAGAGCTTCATAAGCCTATAGGAGGTGACTTTATTGACCAAGGCAATTAAGGCATGGGATAGACTTTCTATTGCAAGAATGCTTGAACGACCAAATGCAGAAGAATATATAAAGTTAATTTTTGACAATTTTTTTGAATTACATGGAGATAGGAAATATGGAGATGATAAATCTATAATAGGTGGAATAGGCTTTTTAGATAAAATCCCTGTTACTATAATAGGAATTCAAAAAGGCAAAAATTTAAAAGAAAACATGGAACGAAATTTTGGTTCTCCCTATCCAGAGGGATATAGGAAATCTCTTAGATTGATTAAGGAAGCTGAAAAGTTTAATAGACCAGTAATTTGTTTTATTAACACATCAGGAGCTTATTGTGGAGTAGAAGCAGAAGAGCGTGGCCAAGGTGAAGCAATTGCAAGAAATCTATTTGAAATTGCAAGAGTTAAAGTTCCTATAATTTCAATTATAATAGGTGAAGGTGGAAGTGGAGGTGCAATTGCGCTAGCTTGTGGTGATAAAGTATGGGCTTTAGAAAATTCAGTTTATTCTATTTTATCACCTGAAGGTTTTGCATCTATATTATTAAAGGATTCATCTAAAGCAAAGGAAGTTGCTGAAATAATGGGAATAACTTCTTACGATTTACTTAATAAGGGTATAATTGAAAAAATAATAACTGAGCCTTCTGGTGGAGCTCAAAATGATATAAAATCAGTTGTTAAAGAATTAAAAAGTTCTTTAATAGTTGAAATTAATAATTTAAAATCACTTGATATAAATGATCTTTTAGAAAAAAGATATAATAGATATAGAAAATTTTTTTAATTAAATAGATATTTAAAGAAGCAAGTTAAATTTAATAACTTGCTTCTTTGTTTTAAGGTAATTATACAGAGGTATGTGTAGCTCAACATACAAAATGTATCTACATTAATAATTATTACCAGTTTTTTCGTTTTATACACTTTAATTTTAAAAAAAATTAATATTACAAATTTAAACATTATTGTAATATTAATTAATAGTAACTATAGGGGAATATTATTAGTTTTTTGATATTATATATTATATGGTATAAATTAAATTTTATGATTATTGTAATTGATTTTAGGAGGTTATAAAATGACAAATTCAATAAAGGATGCAATATTTTATCATATATATCCTCTAGGGTTTTGTGGAGTAATAAATAACAAAGAAAAATCCACCAAAAATCTTGGATTAAATAAAATTGATAAAAATTGGATAAATCACTTTAAAGACTTAGGTATAAACTCAATTTATTTTGGACCACTTTTTCAATCAACTTATCATGGTTATGATACAATTGATTACCTAAAAATAGATAATCGCTTGGGTACAAATGATGATTTTAAAAAATTAGTTTTTAAATTACATGAAAATAATATAAGTGTAATTTTAGATGGAGTTTTTAATCATGTAGGACGGGATTTTTGGGCTTTTAAAGATGTTCGAAATAAAAAATCAAATTCTATTTATTCCTCTTGGTTCAATATTAATTTTAATGGCAATAGTCATTATAATGATGGCTTTTATTATGAAGGTTGGGAAGGACATTATGATTTGGTTAAATTAAATTTATATAATCCTGAAGTTAAAAATTATTTATTTACTGTTGTAAAAACATGGATTGATGAATTTGATATAGATGGAATAAGATTAGATGTTGCTTACTTATTAGAAAAAAATTTTATAAGAGAATTACGTAAAAAAACTGATTCTTTTAAGAAAAACTTTTGGTTAATGGGTGAAATGATACATGGAGATTATAATACTATTGTTTCTCCTGAAATGCTTCATTCTGCAACTAATTATGAATTATATAAAGGATTATATTCAGGGCATAATGATAAAAATTACTTTGAAATTGCTTATTCATTGAATAGAGAATTTGGTGATTATGGTATTTATAAGAATATAAATTTATACAACTTCGTAGATAATCATGATGTAAATAGAATTGCTACCATGGTAGCAAATAAAAAATATTTAAATAATATTTATACAATACTATTTACTATTCCTGGAGTTCCATCAATTTATTATGGAAGTGAATGGGGAATTGAAGGTGATAGAAAAATTACAGACTTAAATCTTAGACCAGAGATTTTTCTTGAAAAATATGAAAAGAATGAATTTGCAAAAAAAATAGAAAAGGAAATCTCTCAATTAATTTCAATTAGAAAGTCTAATATAGAGTTAACTCACGGAAACTATAAAGAAATTTTAGTTAAAAATAAGCAATTTATATTTGGACGTTGCTATAATGATAAATGGATATTAGTAGTATTAAATCTTGATGATAAAGATGAAATTCTTGAATTCAATGTACCTTTTAGCAACAAATCATTAATTAATTTAAAAAATACAAACGAACATTTTACTACTTTTAATAACAAACTACAACTTAATATACCTGCTTTTAGTAATAAAATATTAAAAGTTGAATAGTATAAAACACCATATTAGATATAAAAATAGAATAAGTTTTATATCTAATATGGCTTTTCTTATTTTAAAAAATTAATTATAATTTTACTTTTTTGTAAATAGTTTATTAATACTATTGACAATATATTTTTAGGTAGTAAAATAATTATTAGAGTGTTAGCACTCGTTAATACAGAGTGCTAATAATTACTTTTTAGATTAAAAAGGAGAGAATTTTATGGAAACAAAACAATTTAAAGCAGAATCTAAGAGATTATTAGATTTAATGATTAATTCAATTTACACACATAGAGAGATCTTCTTAAGAGAGCTTATATCAAATGCAAGTGATGCAATTGATAAAATATATTATAAAGCTTTAGTAGATGATAGCATAAGCTTTAATAAAGATAATTATTTTATTAAAATATCTCTAGATAAAGCTTCTAGAACAATAAAAATAAGTGATACTGGAATAGGAATGACAAAGGAAGAATTAGATGATAATTTAGGAGTTATTGCTAAAAGTGGTTCATTAAAATTCAAAAAAGAAAATGAAATTAAAGATGGTTATGATATTATAGGACAATTTGGTGTAGGTTTTTATTCTTCATTTTTAATTGCTGATAAAGTTACTGTTATAAGTAAGGCATTTGAAAGTAATGAGGCTTATAAATGGGAATCATCAGGAGTTGATGGATATGCAATAGAACCATGTTCTAAGGAATCTGTAGGAACAGATATTATTTTACACGTTAAAGAAAATAATGAAGATGAAAACTTTGATGAATATTTAGAAGAATATAAAATTAAAGCATTAATAAAAAAATATTCTGATTTCATACGTTACCCAATCAAAATGGATTTAACTGAGAGAAAACTTAAAGAAGGTTCAGAAAATGAATATGAAGATGTTATTGAAGAAAAAGTAGTAAATAGCATGGTTCCTATTTGGAGAAAAAATAAAAATGAGCTTACTACAGAAGATTATGATAATTTCTATAAAGAAAAACATTATGGATTTGATAAACCATTAAAGCATATTCATTTAAGTGTTGATGGAACAATTAGCTATAATGCAATTTTATATATTCCAGAAAGCATGCCTTATGATTTCTATACAAAGGATTATGAAAAAGGCTTAGAACTTTATTCTAATGGTGTAATGATTATGAATAAGTGTTCTGATTTATTACCTGATTATTTTGGATTTGTTAAAGGGATAGTTGACTCTGAAGACTTATCCTTAAATATTTCAAGAGAAATCTTACAACATGATAGACAATTAAGATTTATAGCTAAAAATATTAAAAATAAAATTAAAAATGAGCTTGAAAAAATGCTTAAAAATGATAGAGAAAATTATGAAAAATTCTATAATTCATTTGGAAGAACTCTTAAGTTTGGTGTATATGATAATTTTGGAGCTGAAAAAGATGTACTTCAGGATTTATTAATGTTTTATTCATCAAAAGAAAAGAAAATGGTTACTTTAGATGAATATGTAACAAGAATGTCAGAAGATCAAAAATATATTTATTATGCAGTTGGTGAATCTATTGATAGAATAGAAAAACTTCCTCAAACAGAGTTATTATTAGATAAGGGGTACGAAATCTTATACTTTACTGATGATATTGATGAGTTTGCTATTAAGATATTAATGCAGTATAAAGAAAAAGAATTTAAGTCAGTTTCAAGTAGTGATTTAGGTATTGAAAATAATGATGCGGAATTAAAGGAAGAGGAAAATGATGCAGAAAACAAGGTATTATTTGAATCAATGAAAGAAATTTTAAAGGGTAAAATTAGTGCAGTTAAGATTTCTAAAAGATTAAAAAACCATCCTGTATGCTTATCAAATGAAGGTGATTTATCAATTGAAATGGAAAAAGTATTAAATCAAATGCCTAATTCTCAAGGCATAAAAGCTGATAAGGTTCTTGAAGTAAATGCTAATCATGAAGTATTTAAAGTATTAAAAGATGCTTATGAGCATGATAAAGATAAATTAAGTTTATATACTAACCTTTTATATAATCAAGCTTTATTAATTGAAGGATTAAGCATTTCAGATCCAGTAGAATTTACTAATGATATTTGCAAGTTAATGAAGTAATTAAATTTAATAAGAGGGTATATGCTATTTTCTGCATACACCCTCTTATTTTATTATTAATATTTAAATTTAACGCTAATTTCTTTAATTTCACCTTTAGAATTTTTTCTAATTGTTTTTTAGTAATAATTTATATTCATTGAACAAATAAGTTTTACAATCACTATTATTATCTTGTATAATCAAGCTTGTAGAACCATAAAATTATAACTAATGAAAATTTGAATAATGTTGGAGGATGAGTATGAGTATAAATGAAAATTTATTAAATGAAAAGATAAATCAATTAAAAAAAGGGCTTGAAATTATAGGTGCTGATAAAAAATTATATAGTAAATCTAATAGTGATATTATAAATAATATTTTAGAGATGGCTTTTAATGGAGACAGTATAAAGTTTACAATTGAAAATTCAGACTATACTATTGATGAATTAATTAAATGTAAACAAGCTTATGAAAAGCATTTTTTAAAGAATAAATCAACTACTTTAAATTCTATTGTATATAAAATAAAAAAATATGATACTTCTTTAGATTCTTTAATAAGAAAATATAAAAAAACTAGAGGATTAGAAGAATATAATAAGATATATGCAGGAATAAATAGAACTTATAGACTTGATATAAATAAATTACTCTTATCAAGTATAGTTAATATTGAAAATATATCTGATTTAGATGAACAAGAACAATATTATGGAGATTACTTAAATCAAAAGAGAAAACAAATAATTGATGGTGTAGTAAGTAAGGTAGGGATAGTTTAATCTATCCCTTTAAACACCTTTATTATTAAAATCAGGTACAAACTCTTCTGTATCAGTTCCCCCACCTTGAATAAATCCATTTTTTACACCAATAGATAATGCATAATTTATTAAAGAATCATATAATTTAGGATTCACAGATTTGTTGATTTCTGGATAATCTTTTGCGTTATATAATGGAGTGTATTGATTCATTAAAGAAATAAATACATGATCTCCAAAATTATTATAAATTGAATCTATAACCTTTTTAGAATCAAATAATAATCCAGGTAACATTAAATGTCTTACAATTACACCTTTTTTCATTATATTATTTTCATCAAATACAGGCTCACCAACTTGTTTAATCATTTCTGAAATAATTTCAATTACATTTTTTGAATATCCTTTGATTTTAGAATATTTAATAGAATATTTATCATCAAAATATTTGAAATCGGGAAGATAAATATCAATATAACCATTTAAAGCTTTAATTGTTTCTAAAGTATCTGTTGAATTAGTATTATATACTATTGGTAATATTAATCCCTTTGATTTAGCAATTTTTATTGATTCAATTATTAATGGAACATAATGTGTTGGAGTAACTAAATTGATATTGTTTGCTCCTTTATTCTGAAGTTCTATAAAAATTTCAGCAAGTCTTTCTATAGTAACTTGTTTTCCAAAACCATTTTGAGAAATTTTATGATTTTGGCAAAAAACACATTTTAAATTACAATTTGAAAAAAAAACCGTACCAGATCCCTTTGCCCCTGAAATACATGGTTCTTCCCAAAAATGTAAATCCGCACGTGCTATTTTTATAATGTTATCAGTTTTACATACTCCAATAATATTTTTATTTCTATTTATATTGCAATTTCTAATGCATAAATTACAGTTATCTAACATATCAATATTGTTCATATTTAATACCTCTTAATTTTAAGTTACTTTTATCAAAAAATAATTAATTAAAAGTATAGCAATTTATACTGAATTTATCAATTTAAAGTAGTATATAGTTATTTAGTATTAATTGTGATATAATTGTTCCATAATCAATATGTGAGAGGTGCAAGATGAATACAGTAACTGTTATAATAAATGATGTGGAATACAATTTAAGAGGAAAAGAAGACGAAAAATATTTGTTAGACGTTGCAGCTTATGTTGATACTAAAATTAAAGAAATTTCAGGAACTAATAAAAAACTTAGTACAAGCTCTGCTGCAGTATTAACTGCTGTAAATATAGCCGATGAACTTTTTAAATGTGATTTAGAAATTGGAGATATAACAAAGAAAAAAAATTCTCTTGAAGAACGTCACTTAACTCTTAAAGAGCGTTTAAGAGAATTAAAAATAGAAATAGATGAAACTACAAAAGCTAGAACTGCAGAAGTAGAATCTTTAAAATCTACAATTAGTCAGTTAGAGGAAACAGTAAAAGAGTTTGAGAAAATAAAATCATTAAATCTTAAATTATCTAAAAAAATTGATGAAATAACAAAATCAAACAATGATTTAAATGCAGAAAATAATTATTTAAATGCAGAAATTGAAAAATTAACTGAATCTAAAAATCAAGAAATTGAAAAATTAACTAAAGCTAAAAATGGGGAAATTAAAACTTTAACTGAAGTTAAAAATCAAGAAATTGAAAAATTAACTAAAACTAAAAATGAGGAAATTAAAACTTTAACTGATTCTAAAAATCAAGAGGTTGAAAAGCTAACTGAATCTAAAAACAAATTAGAAACTAAGATTAAAAATCTTACAGAAGAAATAAATAGTAAAATTGAAAAAGAAAAATTCAATGAAGTATTAAATAAACTTCAAAAAACTCAAAAAATAAATATTATGCTTAGTGATGAAAATGATGATTTAAAAGAAAAAGTTGAAAATTATAATATAAAAATTAATGATTATTCTTCTGAAAACTCAAAGCTTAAAGAAAATGTTAATACCTTAAATGAATCTATTAAATGTAAAGAAGCTGAACTTGAAGAATTTAAAGAGTTAAATGCAAAACAAAGCTTAGAAGAAAAAGTTTCTTTAGAAAATAAAATATCATCTTTAGAAAAAGATTTAAAAGATGCCTTAAATAAAAAGGAATTATTTAAATCACGTAACAGAGAAATTAATTTCCAATTACAAAACTTTAAATATAAAGTTTTAGATTTAGAAAAGAAATTAATAGATAGTCAATTTAAATTAGCTGTTGAAAAAAGAGAAAAGAATCCACTATTAAGATAAGTCTGTTCAATATATGAGCAGACTTATCTTAATTAATATGGTAAAACACTTTTAATTATGTTATAACAATAAGTAGTTTATTAATGAAATACAATTAATATTGATTATATTTCATCTAGTTAATTTTTATACAAAAGACAACTTAATTTTTAAAACTTAGGAGAGATTTTTATGAATAAAATAGAAATTTTAGCGCCAGCTGGAAGTATGGAAAGCATGTATGCAGCTATTAATAAAGGTGCTGATGCTGTTTATTTAGGAGGAAATAAATTTTCAGCAAGAGCATATGCATCAAATTTTGATAATGAAAATATACAAAAAGCAATAGATTATTCTCATAGTTATGGTGTAAAAGTTTATGTTACAATAAATACTATATTAAAAGAATCTGAAATTGAAGAAGCTGTAAAATATGTAGGCTATCTTTATGAAATAGGTGCTGATGCATTGATAATACAAGATTTAGGATTATTTAAAAGAATAAAAGAAGAATATGAAGATTTTGAAATTCATGCATCTACTCAAATAACAATACATAATGGAGAAGCTGCTATATACTTCAAAGAAAAGGGATTTCATAGATTAGTTTTATCAAGAGAAATGTCATTTGAAGAAATTAAACATATATCTACTGATTTAATGATTGAAACTGAAATGTTTGTTCATGGTGCTATATGTGTAAGTTATTCTGGTCAATGCTTAATGAGCTCTATTATTGGCGGAAGAAGTGGCAATAGAGGAAGATGTGCTCAACCTTGCAGAATGGAATACACATTACAAGGTGAAAAATCTGGTGAGCAAAAGGGATATTTATTAAGTCCAAAAGATATGTGTACAATAGAAGATGTAAAAGATATTATTGATACAGGCACATATTCATTAAAAATTGAAGGAAGAATGAAAAGACCAGAATATGTTGCAGGTGTTGTTGACAATTATAGAAAAGCTGTAGATAAAGTTATTCTAAAAAAGAAATATAATGAGCATGAAGGGAAAGAACAGTTATTACAATTATTTAATAGAAGCGGATTTACTAATGCTTACTTAAAAAGTAATCCAGGTAAAGATATGATGAGTTTTAATTCTCCAAAAAACTCTGGTGTACCATTAGGACAAATTGAAAAAAGTGGTGAAATTAAGCTTAAAACTTCTATAGCTTTAGGAGATGGCGTTCGTAATAACGATAAAGGGTTTTCAATTAGCAAAATTTTATTAAATGGAAAAGAAGAAGCTAAAGCTAATAAAGGTGATATAGTTAAGATATTCCCTATTAATTATAAGCCAGGCGACTTCCTTCATAAGAGTTTAAATAAAGAACTTTTTGATGAATTAGAAGATTACATAAAGCCATATTCAAAAAAAATAACTTTAAATGCCACAGTAAAGTTTGCTGTAAATTCACCAGTAGCATTAAATATAAATTATAAAGGTAAAGAATATACTTATACTGGTGAAATAATTCAAAAAGCTGAAAAGCGACCTTTAGATAAAGAACGTATAAGAGAAGCATTAATGAAATCTGGAGATGTACCATTTAAATTAAATATTGTTGATTTTACAGAATTTGAAGATGGATTTATGAGAATTTCAGATTTAAATAACTTAAGAAGAGATGCAATAGAAAACCTTATTAAGAATATTTGTAAGGAATCTAGAAGAAGACGTCCTGCAAAAAAGAACATCGTAGTAGAAAAGACAAAATCAACAAATGATTGTCCAACTGAATTATATAGTTGTGTAACAAAAGAACAATTAAAAGCATTATTAGAATGTAATGTTAAAAATATAGCTTTTGATATTTTTAGTAGAGAAGTACATGCATTAAGATTTTCTGATATAATTGATACTTTTGAAAAATATAATGGTAATATTAACTTATATATAAAAACTTCTTCTATTATAAAGGGGGAATTTGATAAGGTATGTACTGTTATAGAAAAAGTAAAATCATATATTAAAGGAATTATTACTTCTAATATAGGAATAATCCATTTATACAGAAATTCACTTCAAATAATAGGTGATTATAAACTTAATATTATGAATACACAAAGTTTAGAATTTTATCAATCTGAAATATCTATTCCAACACTAAGCATGGAGCTTAATAGAACTGAAATCAAAGATATTTTACGTAAAAATAAGGGCAATAATGCTTATGTTATTTATGGAAAACCAGAACTTATGATAAGTGAATATTGCCCAATTGGAAGTACATTTGGAGGAAGAAAAACTAATGTTGATTGTAATGCTATATGTACTAGAGACAAATTTACTTTAATAGATAGAGTAAATGAAAGATTAAGAGTTATGACCGACTTATTCTGTAGAAGTTATATTTTAAATCCAGTACCATTAAATCTTTTTGATGAAAGAACTTACCTTAAAGAAGCTGGAATTAAAACTTTAAGATTTGATTTTAGAGATGAAAGTTATGAAGAAGTTAAAAATGTTTATAATATGTATTTAGGTAAAATGGAATATGATAAATCTAATTATACAAAAGGACAATTTAGAAGGGGTATAGAATAAGTTAGGAGGGTTTTATGAGAACATTAAACATAGTGGTGATAATTCTTGTATTTATTTTTGGTATTTATCAAATGCGTAATGCATCTTCTGTATTAAATACAGATTGGTTTAAAAATTTAAATTATAATGATAAACTAAAAACAACTTCAATAGTTAAGGGGAATTGGAAAATAAGTATAATCTTATTATCAATTGTTGTTTGTGAAATGCTAATTTTAATTTCATCATTTATTGGTAAAACTCACTATTATGAGAACATTATTAATATTTCAGTATTGATTATAAGTATAATAGTTACAATTTCATTAATCATTAATAATCAAAAGCTAAATAAGGATTTAAAAAAATAGCATTTATTAATAGGAGAAATTTATGAAAGAAAGAACGTTAAGAATTTTAGAATTTAATAAAATTAAAAATAAATTGAGAAATTATGCAGTAACTAGCGGAGGAAAGGAACTTATAGATAATCTTACACCATATGGTTCTGTTTTTGAAGTAGAAAAAAAATTAGAAGAAACAAATGAAGCCTTAGATATATTAATTAGAAAAGGAACTCCTCCTTTTGAAGGATTATATGAAACTAAAGAAGAACTTGAAAGAGCAGGAAAAGGTGGAGTATTAAATCCAGGTCAGCTTATTAAAATTGGAAATATGCTTAGATGTTCTAGAAAATTTAAGGATTATGTTGCTAGAAAAGACGATGAAATTGGCTATAAGAACCTTGAAGATTTAGCTTATATCTTAGTACCATTAAAAAATCTTGAAAGTGAAATAGATAATGCTATTATTTCAGAAGAAGAAATTAGTGATAAAGCAAGTGGCACATTATATAACATAAGAAGAAGCTTAAAAGAAAAAAATTCATCTGTAAGAGAAAAAATTAATTCTATTGTAAGAAGTAATTCAAAATATCTTCAGGATTCTTTATATACAATGAGAGGTGACAGATATGTATTACCTGTTAAGGCTGAATATAAAGGTGCTGTTCCTGGATTAGTTCATGATCAAAGTTCAACAGGTGCAACTTTATTTATTGAACCAATAAGCTTAGTAAATTTAAATAATGAAATTAAAGAATTAATGCTTAAGGAAAAAGCTGAAATAGAAAGAATCTTAAGTGAACTTTCTTCTAAGGTTTATGATAATATAGATACTATTAAAAGCAATTCAAATATATTAAGAGAACTTGACTTTATATTTGCAAAAGGGAAATATGCCTCTGCTTTAAATGCTATTAAACCAACTGTAACAACTGATAGAAGTTTTGATATTATAGCTGGAAAACATCCATTAATAGATCCTAAAACTGTAGTTCCTTCTGATATATATTTAGGCAAGGATTTTACAACTTTAATGATAACTGGTCCTAATACTGGTGGTAAAACTGTTACTTTAAAAACAGTTGGATTACTTCATTTAATGGCATTAAGTGGACTTTTAATTCCTGCAAAAGATGGGTCTACAATTGGATTCTTTAAAGATATCTTTGCTGATATTGGAGATGAACAAAGCATTGAACAATCTTTATCAACATTTTCATCTCATATGACTAATATAGTATCAATTTTAGATGAAGCTAACTCAAATTCATTAGTTTTATTTGATGAATTAGGTTCTGGTACTGATCCAGTAGAAGGAGCTGCTTTAGCTGTTGCAATTATTGAAACATTAAATAAAAGGGGTTCTAGAATAATAGCAACAACACACTATAGTGAATTAAAAGGATATGCTCTTAAAACTCCAGGTGTAGAAAATGCTTCAGTTGAATTTGATGTTGAAACATTAAGACCTACTTATAGATTATTAATTGGTATTCCTGGTAAATCAAATGCATTTGAAATTTCTAAAAGATTAGGTTTAAGTACTGATGTAATTTCAAAAGCAAAAGACTTTATGTCTGAAGAAAATTTACAATTCGAAGATTTAATTAGAGATCTTCAAGAAAAGAGTATTGTTGCTAATAGGGATGCTAGAGAAGCTTACCGTATTAAACAAGAAGCTGAAGAATTAAAAGCTAAATATGATGAAAAACTAAAAAAATTAGATACTGTAAGAGATAAAGTATATGATGAAGCAAGACAAGAAGCTAAAAACATAATTTCTAGAGCAAAAGATGAAGCTGATGAAATAGTTAAGGCTATGAGAGAACTTGAGAAAATGGGAATCTCAGGTGGTGGAAGAAATAGATTAGAAGAGGAAAGAAGAAAATTAAAAACAAGTCTTGAAGAAAAAGAAGCTGCAATGATTAAATCAAAGGAAAATACTGGTGAAGTTATTACTAAAGTTAAATTAGGTATGGAAGCTTTCTTACCTTCATTAAATCAAAGAGTAATAATAATATCTAACCCTGACAATAAAGGTGATGTTCAAGTTGAAGCTGGAATAATGAAAATTAATGTTAAATTAAAGGATTTACGTAAAGTTCCAAATGAACCTAAGAAGAAAGAAAAGAAAAAAAGAGAACTTAAATTAAATATGAAAGCTATTGATTCTAGAATTGATTTAAGAGGAATGGATTCTGAAGAAGCTTGCTATAGAACTGATAAATATTTAGATGAGGCTTATTTAGGAAACTTAGGTGAAGTAACTATAGTTCATGGTAAAGGAACTGGTATATTAAGAAAAGCAATTAATGATATGTTAAAAAGACATCCTCATGTTAAATCATATAGATTAGGTGTATATGGTGAAGGTGGCGATGGTGTAACTATCGTTGAATTAAAATAACAAAAATTATTAATTTAAATTCAGTTGAAACCCCTCCTTATTGTGCTATAATTAAAGCAGAATAGGAGGGATTTCATGTATTTAATAAGCGCATGTTTATGTGGAATTAATTGTAAATATAATGGTAACAATAATTATAATAAAATATGCGATGAATTATTTTCTTCAGGAAAAGCTATTTTAGTATGTCCTGAACAACTTGGGGGATTGCCTACACCAAGAATACCAAGTGAAATTATAAATCATTTTAATAATAACAAATTAGAAGATACTTTTGTTGTTAATAAAAATGGAGATGATGTAAGTAAAGAATTTATTAAAGGTGCACAAGAAACCTTAAATATTGCTAAAAAATTAAATATTAAAAAAGCAATATTAAAAGAAGGAAGCCCTTCTTGTGGCGTTAATTACATATATGACGGTAATTTTAATGGCACTAAAATACCAGGTATGGGTATAACAACAAAAATTTTGAAAGAAGCTTTTATTGAAGTAATAAGTGAAAAGGATTTAGGAGGAAATAAAGATGGGATTATTTGATTTTTTCAAAAAGAAAAAAGAAAATGATGAAGAAATAGCTTTAGATAAAGCTTTAAATATAAAAGAAATTAATGAAAGTGAAGATGAAATTGCAATAACAAATGAATTATCTGAAGTAAGTATTCAAAATGAAGATAATAGATTTAATTATAACTTTGTGTTAGATCAAGTAGAAGAATATCATAATCCAAATAACCTTACTGCTGAAGAATTAAAATCTCTTATAACAGGAGAAATCCTAAAAGTCGTTGATAAATCTCAAAACTTTGATTCTATGGAACTTTATTCAAAAGAAGCAGCTAAAGTAATTGGAATGGAAAATATAGGTGCATTAACTGAATTTCTTTATGGTGGAATTTCAAAACCATCATATTTAAGAAGTAGATATAATGGTTTAGGAGCATGGCCTACAGCTGTTAAAAATGCTGTACTTACTATTTTATATTCCTTTAATGAACATAGTGTTGATGAATTGTTAAAAATAGCTAATGACAAATCAGCAAATAGTATTAAATCTGTAAATTTACTTTGTAAAATGGCTGCAAAGGGAATTGAAGAAGAAAAAATTATAGATTCTATAATTTATATTATGGATACATTTAGTGATGAAAATGTAATTGCAACTTTAGGATTTTTATCTCAAGTAAAAAACAATACTAAAGTATTAAAAACATTAGAAGTTTACTTTAAAAAATATATTTATGATAATAATATAGAATCTGCTTATGATATTACTTTAAGTATAATTAATAATGTTGGAAATTATACAACAGAACAATTAATTTTCTTAAAGGCAGTTGCTATAAGTGATGAGGTTTTAGAGTTATCAATGATTTTAAAAGATGAGAAAGGTACCTTTGATTTATCTTCAGTACCTGAAGACTTAAGATTAAAAGCTACATTAAGCTTCTACTCTTTATATAATAAAGACGAAGAAATAAATAGTAAGTTAATGTATTTAAGAGATAATTCATTAGATATTGAACTTAGAAAATATTTAACAGAAATATTGGAATAAGTTAAAAAAAAGTAGTTTAATTTAACTCTATATAGATAAACACTTAAATAGAGAGTTTATCTATATAGAGTTTTTTTATACAAAATAAAACAAATAAAAAACACTTGATTTTAATACTTTAATATGCTAAAGTATTAAATAAGAAAAGTGTTAGATAAAGATGGGGGAATTTATATGAAGTTAAAAAGATTAATAAGCAATATTATTTTAGGGGCAACTATAGTAACTTTAAGCCTAGGGGTAGCTGGTTGTTCTAAAGAAAATACTTCTGAAAGTACTTTAAATAAGGAGACTCTAATAGTTGGAATGGATGATGCCTTTGCTCCTATGGGATTTAAAGATGAAAATGGTGAAATTACAGGATTTGATGTTGAACTTGCAAAAGCTATATGTGAAAAATTAAACAAAAAAGTTGTATTTCAACCTATAGACTGGACTATGAAAGAAACTGAACTTAAATCCGGAAATATAGATTTAATATGGAATGGTTATACAATTAATGAAGAAAGAAAGAAGAAAGTTGATTTTTCAGTTCCATATTTAAAAAATAAACAGGTTATTGTTACTTTAAGTAATAGTGATATAAAAGCAAAGAAAGATTTAGAAGGTAAAAAGGTTGGAGCTCAAAATGAATCATCTGCTATAAGTGCAATGGAAAAAGAAGAAGATTTATATAATAGTTTTAATGGCGGTTCTGCTATTACTTTTGAAGATAATAACCAAGCTTTAATGGATTTAGAAGCAGGAAGAATTGATGCTGTTGTTGCTGATGAAATATTAGTAAGATATTATATACATTTAAAAGGTGAAGATAAATTTAATATTTTAGATGATAACTTTGGCGAAGAAGAATATGGTGTTGGAATAAGAAAAGGAGATACTGAGATGGTTGATGCTTTTAATAAAGCTTATAAAGAATTACAAGATGATGGAACATTAGCACAAATATCTACTAAATGGTTTGATGCAGATATAACTATAAAGGAATAAAAATAAAATGGGGGAGCAACACAAATGTATACTATAATAACATTTTTAAAAGATATAGTAAATTATACTGGAACATTATTTCCTCAAGTCTTAGAAGGGCTTAAGGTTACAATGGAAATTTTTTTATTGACACTAATTTTATCTATACCTTTAGGTGTTCTTGTAGCACTAGGAAGATTATCAAAAATAAAAATAATTAATAAACTAACGGGATTTTATGTTTTAATAATGCGTGGAACTCCTCTTTTACTTCAAATAGTCTTTATATTTTTTGGACTTCCAAATTTGAATATTGTTATAGATAGATTTCCAGCAGCAATAATTGCATTTACTTTAAATTATGCTGCATACTTTGGAGAAATCTTTAGAGCCGGTATTTCATCTGTTGATATTGGACAAAATGAAGCATCTCAAGTTCTAGGATTATCTAAAAAGGATACCTTTTTTAGAATAATATTACCTCAAGCTTTTAAAACAATATTACCTCCAATTGCAAATGAAATAGTAACATTAGTTAAAGATACTGCATTAGTATATGTAATTGGAATAGATGAATTATTAAGAGTTGGTAAAATAGCTTGTAACAGGGATTCTTCACTTTTACCACTCTTAATTATTGGAATTGTTTATTTAATTTTAATAGGAATATTCACAAAAATATTTGATAAAATTGAAAAAAAATATCAATATTATAATTAAGGGGTGCTCATATGTTAAAAATAAGAGGGTTAAAAAAATTTTTTGGAAATAATTTAGTGCTTAAGGGTGTAAATCTTGAGATTAACAAAGGTGAAATTGTAGTAGTAGTTGGCCCTTCAGGTGGAGGTAAAACAACTTTACTTAGAACTATAACTGGACTTGAAAAATGTGATGATGGAACTATTGAAATAGATGGATATACTTTTTGTAAAGATGGTAGGTATTGTGATAAAAAATCAAGTTCTATAATAAGAAAAAATGTAGGTCTTGTTTTTCAAAATTTTAATTTATTTCCTCATAAATCAGTGTTAGAAAATATAATAGAAGCACCAACTCGTGCTCTAGGTGAAAAAAAGGAAAATGCAATAAATAAAGCAAACGAAATATTAAGCTTTTTAGGTTTAAGTGATAAAGCTAATAATTATCCATGTGAATTATCAGGTGGGCAAAAACAAAGAGTTGCAATTGGACGAGCATTAGCTTTAAACCCTAAATTAATGTGTTTTGATGAACCTACTTCAGCTTTAGATCCATCACTTACTTTAGATGTAGCTAAACTGATAAAAAGTTTAAGTAAAACTGGTATGTCAATGCTTATAATAACACATGATATGGAGTTTGCTAAACTTGTTTCTGATAAAATTGTATCTATGGATTCTGGAAAAATAATTGAAAAACATATTTATAATAAATGTGAAATAATTTAATGATATTTTTTATAACTAATTAATAATTTTTATTCTTTTATATAATACTAATTTATATGTATTAGAAAAGGAGAAATTAAAAATGAATGAAAAAACAATGAAATTTACAGATGATCAAGGAAATAAAGTAGAATATGCTATTTTAGAACAAAAGTTAATAAACAAAACAGAATATGTAGCAATGGCACCTGTAACCAATAAAAATGATGTTGAAATATTTAAAATTAAATTTGATAAGGATTGGAATGAAACTTTAGTTCAAGTAGAATCAGAAAAGGAACTAAATATGGTTAGACAAGTATCTAGTATTAAATTTTAAACTCTTTATGGGGATATCGCATTAAGAATAAATACTACAATATGTTGTATTAATTTTTATTTTTTAAAACA